>NZ_CP019431.1:6274268-6611402 GCF_009866765.1 Pseudomonas sp. S35 | reverse complement strand
GGATATCCCCTAAGTTGAAAGCCGGTGAGGCAAAAACAGCCGCCATTGTAGCGGCCAGCCGTCCACTTATCCACATGTAGGTTGCTCGCAGACCAGCCAAAATCAATGCGTTACCCCTGGAAAATGCGACCAGCGGTCTGTGCATAAGCTCTGTGGATAAGCACACCTAAGCTCGTTGTACAAGTGGGGTAGAAAGTCTGTGGGTAACTGGCCTGTGGATAAAGTGCCATTCCACACACAGCTTATCCGATAGCGCAGCACAGGCAGAGCACGGTTTCTCCCCCGTGTTGTCATTCTCTGTACACCACGTAGAATAAGGCCTTAAGTCAGTTATCCACAGATGAAGGCCTGCCTAGCTTTTATAAGCTTTACTGAAAAGCTTTAAATAACTTCCTTCTTTATTTTTATATCTATGGGATTGCCCGTGGAAGCCGAGCGAACAGGAAAGCGCGTTTAGGCCTATAGAGATCTAATTGAAGGAAAAGCTGGTTGGAAATTGACCTAGAGGCTTGCTTTCTCTAGAATCGCCGGTCTCTTAAAACGGGGGCCATTCCGGCCCGTTGTGGACGAACCAGGTAACAACGCCATGAAACGTACTTTCCAACCAAGCACCATCAAACGCGCCCGTACCCACGGCTTCCGTGCTCGCATGGCTACCAAGAACGGCCGTGCTGTCCTGTCGCGTCGCCGCGCCAAAGGTCGTGCGCGTCTGGCAGTTTGATAATCCGGTACTGGTGGTGAGTCAGGACTTCAGTCGGGAAAAGCGTCTGCTAACCCCCCGGCATTTCAAGGCAGTCTTTGACTCCCCCACCGGCAAGGTTCCGGGGAAAAATCTCCTGCTCCTTGCGCGTAACAACGATCTTGATCACCCCCGTCTCGGGTTGGTGATTGGCAAGAAGAGCGTAAAGCTCTCCGTTGAGCGCAATCGCCTCAAGCGTCTGATGCGCGAATCGTTTCGCCTCCACCAGGACACTCTGGTTGGTTGGGATATTGTTATCGTCGCGCGCAAAGGCTTGGGGGATGTAGAAAACCCCGAATTGATTCAGCATTTCGGCAAGCTCTGGAAACGTCTGGCGCGTACCAACAAACCAGCACCAGCAGTCAGCACCGAAACTGTAGGGGTAGACAGCACCGATGCGTAAACTGGCACTCGTTCCGATCCAGTTTTATCGCTATGCCATTAGTCCCCTGATGGCCAGTCACTGTCGTTTCTACCCCAGTTGTTCCTGCTACGCGTTAGAGGCCATAGAAAATCATGGTCTTCTGCGCGGTGGCTGGCTGACCTTTCGTCGTTTAGGTCGCTGTCATCCGTGGAATCCCGGTGGTTATGACCCGGTTCCGCCTATCCCTACCTCCCGTTCTTCTTCGATGGCCGAGTAATCATGGATATTAAACGCACGATCCTGATCGTCGCCCTGGCAATCGTGTCCTACGTCATGGTTCTTAAGTGGAACCAGGACTACGGCCAAGCTGCCCTGCCGACTCAGAATGTTGCTACCAACCAGGCTGCGCCGGCTATTCCGGACACCCCGCTGGGTAACAATGCGTCCGCGAGTGCCGATGTTCCCAGCGCGAATGGCGAGACAAGCGCCCCTTTAGAAACGCCAGTGGTCACCAACAAAGACCTCATCCACGTGAAAACGGATGTGCTCGACCTGGCTATCGACCCGCAAGGTGGTGATATCGCGCAGTTGAAACTGCCGCTGTATCCACGTCGCCAAGACCATCCGGATGTTCCGTTCCAACTGTTCGATAACGGTGGTGAACGTACTTATCTGGCACAAAGCGGCCTGACCGGCACCAATGGTCCGGATGCGCGTGCTACCGGTCGTCCGGTTTATTCGACCGAACAGAAGAGTTATCAACTGGCTGATGGCCAGAACCAGTTGAACGTCGACCTGAAATTCAGCCTCGACGGCGTGAACTACATCAAGCGTTTCAGCTTCACTCGCGGTTTGTACGACTTGAAGGTCACTTACCTGATCGACAACACCAGCGAAAAACCTTGGAGCGGCAACCTGTTTGCCCAGCTCAAGCGTGATGGCAGCTCCGATCCTTCTTCCAGCACCGCCACCGGCACAGCGACTTACCTGGGCGCAGCCCTGTGGACAAGTAACGAGCCGTACAAAAAAGTGTCGATGAAAGATATCGACAAAGGCGCGCTGAAAGAGACAGTCCAGGGTGGTTGGGTTGCCTGGTTGCAACACTACTTCGTGACCGCATGGATTCCGAACAAGGCTGAAGCCAACCTGGTTCAGACCCGTAAAGACAGCCAAGGCAACTACATCATTGGTTTTACTGGCCCGGCGTTGACCGTCGCACCAGGCGCCAAGGCTGAAACCAGCGCTACCCTGTACGCCGGCCCGAAAAGCCAGGCAGTCCTGAAAGAGTTGTCCCCAGGTCTGGAACTGACTGTGGATTACGGCATTCTGTGGTTCATTGCCCAGCCGATCTTCTGGCTGCTGCAACATATCCACAGCATTGTGGGTAACTGGGGCTTCTCGATCATCTTCCTGACCATGCTGATCAAGGGGATCTTCTTCCCACTGTCGGCTGCCAGCTACAAGTCGATGGCGCGCATGCGTGCAGTGGCCCCGAAACTGGCCGCGCTGAAAGAGCAACATGGCGATGACCGGCAGAAAATGTCGCAGGCCATGATGGAGCTGTACAAGAAAGAGAAGATCAACCCGCTGGGTGGTTGCTTGCCGATTCTTGTGCAGATGCCGGTATTCCTGTCGCTGTACTGGGTACTCCTGGAAAGCGTGGAAATGCGCCAGGCCCCGTTCATGCTGTGGATAACTGACCTGTCGATCAAAGACCCGTTCTTTATCCTGCCGATCATCATGGGCGCGACCATGTTTATCCAGCAGCGTCTGAACCCAACACCGCCGGATCCGATGCAGGCCAAAGTGATGAAAATGATGCCAATCATCTTCACCTTCTTCTTCCTGTGGTTCCCTGCGGGCCTGGTTCTGTACTGGGTGGTCAACAACGTATTGTCGATCTCTCAACAGTGGTACATCACACGTAAAATCGAAGCGGCTACCAAAAAAGCCGAGGCGTAATTTACTCTGTGGATAACCACTCAAGACGCCCCCTAGTGGGGCGTTTTGCTTTCCGTCACTTTTGTTCTGGAACCTGCTGATGAGCGCTCCTCGTGAAACCATCGCCGCTGTCGCCACCGCTCAAGGCCGTGGTGGTGTCGGTATCGTTCGTATTTCCGGGCCGCTCGCCGGCGTAGCAGCCCAGGCCATCAGCGGCCGAGAATTAAAGCCTCGGTATGCCCATTACGGACCGTTTCTGGATGCGGACCACAGCGTATTGGATGAGGGCCTGGCTCTCTATTTTCCTGGGCCGAACTCGTTCACCGGTGAAGATGTCCTGGAACTGCAGGGCCACGGTGGGCCTGTGGTCCTGGATATGCTGCTGCAGCGCTGCCTGCAATTGGGCTGTCGTCTCGCACGGCCGGGTGAGTTCAGCGAACGCGCATTCTTGAATGACAAACTCGATCTGGCCCAGGCCGAAGCTATCGCAGACTTGATCGAAGCGAGTTCTGCGCAAGCCGCACGCAATGCGTTGCGCTCGCTGCAAGGTGCATTTTCCCTGCGTGTGCATAACTTGACTGAGCAATTGATCAGCCTGCGTATCTACGTAGAGGCGGCGATTGATTTTCCTGAGGAAGAGATCGACTTCCTCGCCGATGGCCATGTATTGGCAATGCTGGATAAAGTCCGCGAGGAGTTATCCACTGTCCTGCGTGAAGCCGGGCAGGGCGCCTTGCTGCGCGATGGCATGACGGTGGTGATTGCGGGTCGCCCCAACGCGGGGAAATCCAGCCTGCTGAATGCCTTGGCTGGCCGTGAGGCCGCCATCGTCACCGAGATTGCCGGCACCACCCGGGATATCCTGCGCGAACATATCCACATCGACGGTATGCCACTGCACGTGGTCGACACAGCCGGCTTGCGCGATACCGACGACCAGGTAGAAAAAATCGGTGTGGAGCGGGCCCTGAAGGCAATCGCCGAAGCGGATCGTGTGCTGTTAGTGGTGGACGCCACGGCGCCTGAGGCTGTGGATCCTTTTGCGCTCTGGCCAGAGTTCCTGGAACAACGGCCGGACCCGGCCAAAGTCACCTTGATCCGCAACAAGGCCGACCTGACGGGCGAAGCCATTGCCATGGAAACCAGCGGCGACGGGCATGTGACGATCAGCTTGAGTGCGAAATCCGCCGGTGATGGCCTGGAATTGCTGCGTGACCATCTCAAAGCCTGCATGGGCTACGAGCAGACCTCCGAAAGCAGCTTCAGTGCGCGCCGCAGGCACCTGGAGGCGCTGCGACACGCCAGCGCGGCGCTGGAACACGGTCGTGCACAGCTGACCTTGGCGGGGGCCGGTGAGCTGCTGGCTGAGGATTTGCGCCAGGCGCAGCAGCTGTTGGGAGAAATCACCGGCGCATTCAGCTCCGATGATTTGCTGGGGCGGATCTTTTCCAGTTTCTGCATCGGCAAATAGCCGAGTTATCCACAGTGCCTTACCAGTTGTAGGACACCGTACCGAGCAAGGTACGGCTGTCGCCCCAGTAGCAGCGCCCTGCATCGTTGCAACCGGATACGTATTCTTTGTCGAACAGGTTCTTGGCGTTCAGGTCCAGCGACCAGTGGGTATTGATCTGATAACCGATGGCAGCATCCACCAACGTAACGCTGCCAGGGTCGAGTTTCCCGTACAGCGTCGGCTTGGTGTAGGAATAAGCGCTGTCGAAGTAACGCACGCCACCGCCCAGGGACAGCCCCTTGAGTTGGCCATCCAGGAACCGGTATTTGCCCCACACAGACGCCTGGTTGCGCGGAACACCGGTCATCTGGTGTCCCTCGACCAATGAACCGGCGGTGTCCTTGGTAATCCGCGCGTCGGTGTAGGTGTAGGCCGCCGTCAGATTCAGGTTGGGAGTAATGTTGCTGTTGATCTCGACTTCTGCGCCCTTGGCCCGGCTTTCACCCACTTGGCGGTAGGTGTTGGTGGTGCTGTCGAGGTAGGTATCGTCCTGTTTGCGCAGGTCATACACCGACAGCGTCATCGCCGTGTCCCAACCGATCGGCTCGTACTTCACACCCACTTCGTACTGACGGCTGGTGATTGGCTTGAGCGGTGAACCCGTGACCGAGATCTGTTGAACCGGGACGAACGCAGTGGAGTAGCTGACATACGGCGTAAGGCCGTTGTCGAACTGGTACATCACGCCACCCTGGTAGGTGAATTTCTGTTCGGTGGTGCTGGAGTCCGATGCGGGCTTCACCTTGTCCCGGAATTGGCTGTCGACCCAATCCTGACGCCCACCGAGCAGAAACAGCCAGTGGTCGTACTTGCTCTGGACCTGTGCATAAACCCCTTTCATCTGTTGTTCGAGCAAGGTGTTTTGCACCGCCAGCGGGGTGGTCGGTTCACGCAGGTAAACCGGGTTATACACATTGATGGTGCCGGCGAAACCCGCATCCCAGTCCTGGTTGAACGAAATGCGATCGTAGCTGCTGCCGAACAACACGGTGTTGTCCACGTCACCCAGCTGGAATTTGCCTTCCAGTTGGTTATCCAGGGAGTAAACCATCGACTTGTTGAAGCGGTCGTAGGCATACATGCCCAACTGCGTACCAAAGCCTTGGTTGTTCAGGTCGCCCGGCCAGGTTTCGTGGCGGGTGATGCGTGACTGCATGTAGCGCGAATTCTGCCGGAACTGCCAATCGTCATTGAAGCTGTGGCTGAACTCATAACCGGCGTTCCAGGCTTCGCGCTCAAAGGTGTTCCAATACGGGTCGCCGAGCATGGTGTGCTTGGACAGCTTGCCGTTGGGATTGCTGAGCAAAGTACCGGCAGCCGGTAGGCCGAGTTCCAGGTTGGTGTGGTCCTTTTGGTAGTTGGCCAGCAGCGTCAGGGTGTTGTAGTCGTCGAAATTCAGGGTCAGGGATGGCGCGAGGTAGAGGCGGTCATCGGGGACGTGGTCTGTCTGTGTGTCGGACTTTCGCCCAAGCATCACTACCCGGCCGAGGATATTGCCACTGTCATTAAGCGGCCCGGAGATATCCACACCCACCTGGCGGCGATTGTTCGAACCGTAACCCAACTGCACTTCGCCCTGTGGGGTCGCGGTGGGGTGTTTGCTGACCAGGTTCACCAGGCCCCCTGGGGCATTTTCGCCGTAAAGCAGGGAAGAGGGCCCACGGAAGATTTCCACACGTTCCAAACCATAGGGCTCGCTGGTGGTGTCGTATCGATTGCCCTGGACGCGTAGGCCATCGCGCAGCAAGCCGTAGCCGTAGTCCGTGGCGTTGAAGCCGCGAATAAAGAACAAATCCCCCGCCAAGCTATCGCCAGCGGCAAAGGGCGGGGCAAAAATGCCGGGGACATAGCCCAACACCTCTGTGAGGGTTTGGGATTTCTGGTCCTTGATGCGTTGGCCAGTCACCACTGAAACCGAGCGAGGTGTTTCCGACAGCGGGGTGCTGGTCTTAGTGCCAATGCGGCTGTTTTGCGCTTTGTAGCCTACATCGCCGGCGATCTCTTGGTTGAAACCGCCCTGTTGATAAGTGCTGACGGTGGTAGCCGACAGGGTGAGTTGGCCAACGGGTGCTGTTTGCAACACGTAGCTGCCAGGGGCCTGGACCACGGCCTCCAGACCTGAGTTTTGCAGCAGCAGTGCAAAGCCTTGTTCAACTGAATAGTCGCCTTCCAGCCCCGGCGTGTTTAAACGCGCGGTTTGCTGGGGGGAGAAGGACAGAATCACATTGGCCTTGGCGGCAAATTGGCTCAAGGCATTGTCGAGCGGGCCAGCCGCGATTGCGTAGTGTTGCACCGCACTGGCGGCCATGACGCCGGTCGACAGCACAACACCGGTGCTGGCAGCAGTGCCCAGCATCAAGCCATAGGTGATGCCGTGGTAGGAGAGTCGCTGGCGAAACTTGGTAGGAAGGCGCATAGGTGGGTAAGCCCTGGAAGGTTGCGTCGTAATTACCTGTAGGGCCGCGCCAGGTAAAAAAAAGATAACCCCTCTGTGGATTATTTTTTGCTCAGCCGATTCGTCTTACCGACACCCAGTAGCGGGTGAAGTATTTCACCTGAATCGGCAATGTTGCTTGCAAATTGGCCAACACGGCGTCGGTGGAATCGAGCCGGAACGTCCCGGACACCCGCAACCGCGCTGAGGCCGGATCGCACTGCAATACACCTGCTCGATAGCGGGCGAGTTCGTCGATCACATCACCCAATCTGGCATCCAACACAATCAGTTGGCCCTCCACCCACGCTGCCTGGCTGCCGCGATACGGGTGATTCACACCAACATTCTGCCGGTCGAAATCGGCGCTTTCACCAGCGTTGAGCAGGCGCCCGTGCCCGGGTTGATCTGCGGGTGACACGCTGACCCGGTCTTCCAGTACCCCGACGCGCGTGGCGTCCGATAGCTGGCGCACGGTAAACCGAGTACCGAGCGCCTGCACCCGGCCTTGGCGGGTGTCGACGTAAAACGGTGTCTGCCCGCCCGACTTGCCGGTGTGGATAAGTACCTCGCCTTCGCGTAGACGGATCAACCGCTGGCGCCCATCGAACAGCACGTCAATTGAGGTGTGGGTGTTGAGGTCGACCCGCGTGCCATCGGCCAACTCGATGTGCCGACGTTCACCCACGGAGGTACGGTAGTCGGCCCAGGCATTGCCCAGGGATGTGTGTTGCTGGACGTTCCAACCCAAGTACCCGGTGCCGCCAAGCAGCAGCATCCACTTGAGCACCTGACGACGTTGTTGGGTTGTGGACAGCGCACGACGCGTCAGATCCGGGGGCAGGGTGCCAAGACTGCGCTGCAACTGCTCCATCTGGTTCCATGCGGCCAGATGGGCGGGGTCGCCATTGAGCCATTGCTGCCAGGCGTGGCGTTCAGCGGGGGTGGGCGATTGGGATTGAAACTGCACGTACCAGCTCGCGGCGGCTTCGAAAACCTTACGATCAGGAGGGGCCATTACAGGCTGGCCATGATCAGCGCACATTCCGTCAGCGCGCGAATCATGTGCTTCTTCACCGTGGTCAGTGAAACCCGCAGTTGATCGGCGATCTGTTGATAAGTCAGCCCCTCGATCTGCGACAGCATGAAAATCTTCCGCGCCCGTTCACCAAGGCTTGCCAAGGCTTTGTCCACAGCTACCAGGGTTTCAATGATGATGGCTTTGTCTTCTTCACTGATGGCCGTGGCCTCAGGGCGTTCGGCCAGGGTTTGCCGATAGGCCTGCTCGATGGCATGCCGGCGATAACGATCAATCACCAGCCCCCTGGCAATGGTCGCCAGATAGTCCCGTGGTTCGAGGATCTGCGCGGCGTGGCGGCCGCCCAGGATACGCACGAACGTATCGTGCGCCACATCGGCTGCATCGCAAGCGTTGTGTAACTTGCCTTTGAGCCACCCGTGCAACCAGGAATGGTGTTGCTCGTAGATGTGCTGGACGGCAGCCGTGTGTGAAGGAGGGGACATAGGGGCGAGAAAAGGCTGCTTAATGATAATCGCTATTATTAACTGCCCTATGGTTTTCTCACAATAGGTGTCTTTTTACGGTGAGGTTGATGGTGCTGAAGGATTTCGGCGGCATCGTCGTGGGCGCAATTCACCAGAATTTGCGTATTTCTGTGGATTAAGCCCTGTGAATAACCGCCCCTGTGCCCAGTTGATAACAGGGCCTGAAACCTGAATACAAATGCCCCTGTGGATAACCACCTGTTTAATCCACAGGCTTAAAGCACTTATCCAAGGGCCTCATTGGCACCTGACCACAGACTTTTGAATCCCTGTACATAAAGTAAATAAAGGCCTGTAGAGATCTATCCACAGAAAGGTGGCTCAGTAGAAATAAACATAAAAACAAAGATCTTATAAATTTCTTTCTTTTTAATTTCTATTGTTCGTGATTCATCCACAGCTGGTTAAATTTTGTGCAAAGGGTTCTTTAGGAAGGGCTAAGTCCCTATACTTGCCGCCATAGCTCCAAAACTCTTTCAACAAACAATTCCTGATTACCTACATAAGCAGGCACGAGGTGCGTGGTGGATTTCCCTTCCCGTTTTGAAGTGATCGTCATCGGCGGCGGTCATGCCGGTACCGAGGCAGCACTGGCGTCAGCACGCATGGGCGTAAAAACCCTGTTGCTCACGCACAACGTGGAGACCCTCGGTGCAATGAGTTGCAACCCTGCCATCGGCGGGATCGGCAAAAGCCATCTGGTCAAGGAAATCGATGCCCTTGGCGGCGTGATGGCCATGGCTACCGATAAGGGTGGTATTCAATTTCGCGTGCTCAACAGCCGCAAAGGTCCGGCCGTGCGTGCCACCCGGGCACAAGCTGACCGCATCCTGTACAAGGCTGCGGTACGTGAAACCCTGGAAAACCAGCCGAACCTGTGGATATTTCAACAGGCAGCGGATGACCTGATCGTCGAACAAGACGTGGTGAAGGGTGTTGTCACCCAAATGGGCCTGCGTTTCTTCGCAGAATCGGTGGTGTTGACCACCGGTACGTTCCTGGGTGGACTTATCCACATCGGCATGCAGAACTATTCCGGCGGCCGCGCCGGTGACCCGCCGTCGATTGCCCTGGCAAAACGCCTGCGTGAATTGCCGCTGCGGGTCGGTCGCCTGAAAACCGGGACCCCGCCGCGTATTGACGGGCGTTCTGTGGATTTTTCGGTGATGACCGAGCAAGCCGGCGATACACCGATCCCCGTGATGTCGTTCATGGGTTCCAAAGAGCAGCACCCCAAACAGGTGAGTTGCTGGATTACCCACACCAACGCTCGCACTCACGAAATAATCGCCGCGAACCTCGACCGTTCGCCGATGTATTCCGGGGTGATCGAAGGCATTGGCCCGCGTTATTGCCCGTCGATCGAAGACAAGATCCACCGCTTTGCCGACAAGGAAAGCCACCAGGTCTTCATCGAGCCCGAAGGCTTGACCACCCATGAGTTGTACCCGAACGGGATTTCCACGTCCTTGCCGTTCGACGTGCAAATCCAGATCGTGCAATCGATTCGTGGCATGGAAAACGCGCATATCGTGCGTCCGGGCTACGCCATCGAATACGACTACTTCGACCCGCGTGACCTGAAGTACAGCCTCGAAACCAAAGTCATCGCAGGCCTGTTTTTCGCCGGTCAAATCAACGGCACCACCGGTTACGAAGAAGCCGGCGCCCAGGGTTTGCTGGCCGGGACCAACGCGGCACTGCGTGCACAGGGCAAAGACAGCTGGTGCCCGCGTCGCGATGAAGCGTATATCGGCGTACTGGTTGATGATCTGATTACCCTGGGTACCCAGGAACCGTACCGGATGTTCACGTCGCGAGCGGAATACCGCCTGATCCTGCGTGAAGACAACGCCGACCTGCGCTTGACCGAAAAAGGTCGCGAACTGGGTCTGGTCGATGACGCACGCTGGGAAGCCTTCTGCAAAAAACGCGAAAGCATCACGTTGGAAGAGCAACGCCTGAAAAGCACCTGGGTACGCCCGGGCACTGAGCAGGGCGACGCAATCGCCGAAAAATTCGGCACGCCGCTGACCCACGAGTACAACCTGCTCAACCTGCTGTCGCGTCCGGAAATCGACTACGCTGGCTTGGTCGAAGTGACCGGTGGCGGTGCAGACGATCCCCAGGTTGCCGAGCAGGTCGAGATCAAGACCAAGTACGCCGGTTACATTGACCGCCAGCAGGACGAGATCGCCCGACTGCGTGCCAGTGAAAACACCAAGCTGCCTGTGGATATCGACTACACCGGGATTTCCGGGCTGTCGAAAGAAATCCAAAGCAAGCTGGGGATAACTCGACCCGAAACCCTGGGCCAGGCGTCACGTATCCCCGGCGTCACCCCGGCAGCCATTTCGCTGTTGATGATTCATTTGAAAAAACGCGGCGCGGGCCGTCAGTTGGAGCAAAGCGCTTGAGTTCGTTGGTTACCTCGCAACACGCCGAAGAGTTATCCACAGGTGCACGCCAGTTGGGCGTCGACCTGACCGCCGCCCAGCACGACTTGCTGCTGGGCTATCTGGCCCTGTTGATCAAGTGGAACAAGGCCTACAACCTCACGGCGGTGCGCAATCCCGACGAGATGGTGTCCCGGCACTTGCTCGATAGCCTGAGCGTGATGCCCTTCATCGAAAACGGTCGCTGGCTGGACGTGGGCAGTGGCGGCGGTATGCCGGGTATTCCCCTGGCCATCCTGTTTCCCGAGTCCCAAGTGACCTGCCTGGACAGCAACGGCAAGAAAACCCGCTTCCTCACCCAGGTCAAACTCGAACTCAAGCTGGAGAACCTTCACGTTATCCACAGCCGTGTCGAGGCGTTCACGCCTGAACTGCCTTTCAACGGAATTGTTTCCCGGGCGTTCAGCAGCATGGAGAACTTCAGCAACTGGACACGCCACCTGGGCGACCGCGATACCCGCTGGCTGGCAATGAAGGGCGTCCATCCAAGCGATGAGCTGTTAGCATTGCCGACAGACTTCCACCTCGATAGCGAACACGCCTTGGCCGTACCCGGTTGCCAAGGCCAACGCCATCTGCTGATACTGCGCCGCACGGCATGATTGGGAACACAAGCAAGAATGGCTAAGGTATTCGCGATAGCGAACCAGAAAGGTGGCGTGGGCAAAACCACCACCTGCATCAACCTCGCAGCATCCCTGGTCGCGACCAAGCGCCGGGTGCTGTTGATCGATCTCGATCCACAGGGCAACGCCACCATGGGTAGCGGTGTGGATAAACACGGCTTGGAAAACTCGGTCTACGACTTGCTGATCGGCGAGTGCGACCTGGCCCAGGCGATGCACTACTCCGAGCACGGTGGCTACCAACTGCTGCCGGCCAACCGCGATCTGACCGCGGCGGAAGTGGTGCTGCTGGAAATGCAGATGAAAGAAAGCCGTCTGCGCAGCGCCTTGGCGCCGATCCGCGAGAACTACGATTACATCTTGATCGACTGCCCACCGTCGCTGTCGATGCTGACGCTCAACGCGTTGGTGGCTGCCGATGGGGTGATTATCCCCATGCAGTGCGAATACTACGCGCTGGAAGGTTTGAGCGACCTTGTGGATAACATCAAGCGCATCGCCGAGCTGCTCAACCCGAACCTGCAGATCGAAGGCCTGCTGCGAACCATGTTCGATCCGCGCCTGAGCCTGATGAACGATGTGTCGGCCCAGCTCAAGGAACACTTTGGCGACCAGTTGTACGACACGGTGATCCCGCGCAACATCCGTCTGGCCGAAGCGCCAAGCTACGGGATGCCCGCGCTGGCGTACGACAAATCATCGCGTGGCGCCATTGCCTACCTGGCACTGGCCGGCGAGATGGTTCGCCGCCAACGCCGCAACTCCCGCACCGCTGCTGCCCAGCCAACTTAAGGAATCCCCATGGCCGTCAAGAAACGAGGTCTCGGACGTGGACTGGATGCACTGTTGAGTGGTCCGACCGTCACATCGCTTGAAGAACAAGCGGTGCAGGCCGACGAGCGCGAGCTGCAGCACCTGCCGCTGGACCTGATCCAGCGCGGCAAATACCAGCCACGCCGGGACATGGACCCCCAGGCGCTGGAAGAACTGGCCAACTCGATCAAGGCCCAGGGCGTGATGCAGCCGATCGTGGTGCGCCCGATTGGTGGCGGCCGCTTTGAAATCATCGCCGGTGAACGTCGCTGGCGTGCCAGCCAGCAGGCTGGCAAAGAGACCATCCCGGCGATGGTGCGCGATGTGCCGGATGAAACCGCGATCGCCATGGCGTTGATCGAGAACATCCAGCGTGAAGATCTCAACCCGATCGAAGAAGCGATTGCCCTGCAGCGTTTGCAGCAGGAATTCCAGCTGACCCAGCAGCAAGTGGCCGAGGCGGTGGGTAAATCCCGTGTGACCGTGTCCAACTTGCTGCGCCTGATCGCGTTGCCGGAAGTCATCAAGACCATGTTGTCCCATGGCGACCTGGAAATGGGTCACGCCCGTGCTTTGCTCGGATTGCCGGAAAACCAGCAGGTTGAAGGGGCGCGACACGTTGTCGCACGAGGGCTCACCGTTCGTCAGACCGAAGCCCTGGTTCGCCAGTGGCTCAGCGGCAAACCTGCACCGGTCGAAACCGTCAAACCTGATCCGGATATCGCGCGTCTCGAGCAGCGCCTGGCCGAGCGCCTGGGCTCTGCGGTGCAAATTCGCCACGGCAAGAAGGGCAAAGGACAATTGGTCATCGGATATAACTCGCTAGACGAGCTTCAGGGCGTCCTTGCCCACATCCGCTGAAACATTTGCTTATGTAGCGCGTGATCGGAAATCACTACCCGGCAGTTGAATAGGGGCAGAACCGCCCCTATACTCTGCGCGCATTTTGTCGGCACAAATTATGCCAAGTTATTGATTTCCGGCAGCCGACCATTGAGGAGCAAGAGTGATGGAAACCCGCACGCCAAACACGTTGCCGTTCCATCGCTTGGCCGTTTTCCCGGTTTTATTGGCTCAATTTGTCATCTTGCTGATCGCCGCATTGGCGCTTTGGTACGGGCATGGAGTCGTAGCCGGATATTCAGGACTCTGCGGAGGCCTGATAGCCTTGCTGCCCAATATGTATTTTGCTCACAGGGCCTTTCGGTTTTCCGGCGCCCGAGCAGCCCAGGCTATCGTCCGGTCTTTTTATGCTGGCGAGGCAGGGAAACTGATTTTGACGGCAGTGCTGTTTGCACTGACCTTTGCAGGTGTGAAGCCATTGGCGCCGCTGGCTGTATTCGGCGTCTTCGTGTTGACCCAACTGGTCAGCTGGTTCGCTCCCCTGCTAATGAAAACAAGACTTTCGAAACCTTAGGGCGTTTGAGGCAACCATGGCAGAAACAACCGCTTCGGGCTATATCCAGCACCACTTGCAGAACCTGACCTTCGGTCAGCTTCCCAACGGCGGCTGGGGCTTTGCCCACTCCGCAGCAGAAGCCAAAGAAATGGGTTTCTGGGCTTTCCACCTGGACACTCTGGGCTGGTCGGTCGCACTGGGTCTGATCTTCGTCCTGATTTTCCGCATGGCGGCAAAGAAGGCGACTTCCGGTCAACCAGGTGCTTTGCAGAACTTCGTTGAAGTATTGGTCGAATTCGTCGATGGCAGCGTGAAAGACAGCTTCCATGGCCGTAGCCCGGTGATTGCACCGCTGGCACTGACCATCTTCGTCTGGGTGTTCCTGATGAACGCCGTCGACCTGATCCCGGTGGACTGGATTCCTCAGTTGGCCATGGCGATTTCCGGCGACCCGCACATTCCATTCCGTGCCGTATCGACCACTGACCCGAACGCTACCCTGGGCATGGCCCTGTCGGTCTTTGCGTTGATCATTTTCTACAGCATCAAGATCAAGGGCATCGGCGGTTTCATCGGCGAACTGACCCTGCACCCGTTCGGCAGCAAGAACATCTTCGTTCAGGCCCTGCTGATTCCGGTGAACTTCCTGCTGGAATTCGTGACCCTGATCGCCAAGCCGATTTCCCTGGCTCTGCGACTGTTCGGCAACATGTATGCCGGTGAGCTGGTGTTCATTCTGATCGCTGTGATGTTCGGCAGCGGCCTGCTCTGGCTTAGCGGCCTGGGCATTGTTCTGCAGTGGGCGTGGGCTGTGTTCCACATCCTGATCATTACCCTGCAGGCCTTCATCTTCATGATGCTGACCATCGTCTACCTGTCGATGGCGCACGAAGAGAACCATTAAGACCAGTCTCGACTAGTCTGATGTCCTTCCCGGTGAAACGGGAAGGTAGGCCCTACCGGGCTATGAAACGATTTGTTTTACCGCTTTAAAATCTAAAAAACCTAAACCATACGACGTAAAAGTCGGGAGGAAAGATGGAAACTGTAGTTGGTCTAACCGCTATCGCTGTTGCACTGTTGATCGGCCTGGGCGCCCTGGGTACTGCCATTGGTTTCGGCCTGCTGGGCGGCAAGTTCCTGGAAGGCGCAGCGCGTCAGCCAGAAATGGTTCCAATGCTGCAAGTTAAAATGTTCATCGTCGCCGGCCTGCTCGACGCCGTGACCATGATCGGTGTTGGTATCGCTCTGTTCTTCACCTTCGCGAACCCTTTCGTTGGTCAACTCGCCGGTTAATCACTCGTCTTTTCGAGTGATTGGTGTGTTGTGCAACGAATGAGCGAGGTATTGGCGTGAACATTAATGCAACCATTATTGGTCAGTCCTTAGCGTTCTTGATTTTTGTCGTTTTCTGCATGAAGTTCGTATGGCCTCCGGTCATCGCAGCTCTGCACGAACGTCAGAAGAAGATCGCGGATGGACTGGACGCTGCAGCACGAGCAGCTCGCGACCTGGAGTTGGCCCAAGATAAAGCGGGTCAACAACTGCGCGAAGCGAAAGCTCAAGCAGCCGAAATCATTGAGCAAGCCAAGAAACGCGGTAACCAGATCGTTGAAGAGGCTGTTGAAAAAGCCCGTATCGACGCTGACCGTGTGAAGGTTCAGGCTCAGGCCGAGATCGAGCAGGAACTGAACGGTGTCAAAGACGCTCTGCGTGCCCAACTGGGTGCTCTGGCCGTCGGCGGTGCTGAGAAGATCCTGGGTGCCACAATCGATCAAAACGCGCACGCGGAGCTGGTTAACAAACTGGCTGCTGAAATTTAAGCGAGGGCGATCATGGCAGAATTGACCACGTTGGCCCGACCTTACGCTAAGGCAGCCTTCGAGCACGCCCAGGCCCACCAGCAGCTGGCCTCTTGGTCAGCCATGCTCGGCCTGGCTGCAGCAGTGTCGCAAGACGACACCATGCAGCGCGTGCTCAAGGCCCCGCGACTGACGAGCGCAGACAAGGCCGCCACTTTTATTGAAGTGTGCGGCGACAAGTTTGATGTGAAGGCACAGAACTTCATCAACGTCATTGCCGAAAACGACCGTCTCCTGCTTCTGCCGGAGATTGCCGCTCTGTTCGACCTGTACAAGGCCGAGCAAGAGAAGTCGGTAGACGTTGAAGTGACCAGTGCTTTTGCATTGAACCAAGAACAGCAAGACAAACTCGCCAAGGTTCTCAGTGCACGACTCGACCGGGAAGTGCGCCTGCAAGTTGCGGAAGACCCATCCCTCATTGGGGGTGTTGTCATTCGCGCCGGCGACCTGGTTATCGATGGCTCGATTCGCGGCAAACTCGCGAATCTTGCCGAAGCATTGAAATCTTGAGTTTGAAGGGGCAGCAGAGCAATGCAGCAACTCAATCCTTCCGAAATAAGTGAAATTATCAAGGGCCGCATCGACAAGCTCGATGTGACCTCCCAAGCCCGTAACGAAGGCACTGTCGTCAGCGTATCTGACGGCATCGTGCGGATTCACGGTCTGGCCGACGTAATGTACGGCGAGATGATCGAGTTTCCGGGCGGCGTCTACGGTATGGCCCTCAACCTGGAGCAAGACTCCGTAGGTGCCGTTGTATTGGGCGCGTACACCAGTCTGGCTGAAGGCATGAGCGCCAAGTGCACAGGCCGCATCCTGGAAGTTCCGGTTGGTAAGGAACTGCTGGGTCGCGTAGTCGACGCACTGGGTAACCCTGTTGACGGTAAAGGTCCACTGGGCAACACCGAGACCGACGCGGTCGAGAAAGTTGCTCCAGGCGTGATCTGGCGTAAGTCGGTAGACCAGCCTGTACAGACTGGCTACAAGGCTGTCGATGCCATGATCCCAGTCGGCCGTGGCCAGCGTGAGCTGATCATCGGTGACCGTCAGATCGGTAAAACCGCTCTGGCGATCGACGCGATCATCAACCAGAAGAACAGCGGCATTTTCTGCGTCTACGTAGCTATTGGTCAGAAGCAATCGACCATCGCCAACGTGGTTCGCAAGCTGGAAGAAAACGGCGCCCTGGCCAACACGATCATCGTGGCTGCCAGTGCTTCGGAATCTCCTGCGCTGCAATTCCTGGCACCGTACTCCGGTTGCACCATGGGTGAATTCTTCCGCGACCGCGGTGAAGACGCGCTGATCGTTTATGACGATCTGTCCAAGCAAGCAGTGGCTTACCGCCAGATTTCCCTGCTGCTGCGCCGTCCACCAGGCCGTGAAGCCTACCCAGGCGACGTGTTCTATCTCCACTCCCGTCTGCTGGAGCGCGCATCCCGCGTTTCGGAAGAGTACGTAGAGAAGTTCACCAACGGCGCAGTGACCGGCAAAACCGGTTCCCTGACCGCATTGCCGATCATCGAAACCCAGGCTGGCGACGTTTCCGCGTTCGTTCCGACCAACGTGATTTCCATCACCGACGGTCAGATCTTCCTGGAATCGGCCATGTTCAACTCGGGCATCCGTCCTGCAGTGAACGCCGGTGTTTCGGTATCCCGTGTGGGTGGTGCCGCTCAGACCAAGATCATCAAGAAGCTCTCCGGTGGTATCCGTACCGCTCTGGCTCAGTACCGTGAACTGGCGGCATTCGCCCAGTTCGCTTCTGACCTGGACGAAGCGACCCGTAAGCAACTTGAGCATGGTCAGCGCGTTACCGAGCTGATGAAGCAGAAGCAATACGCCCCAATGTCGATCGCTGACATGGCGTTGTCGCTGTATGCCGCTGAGCGTGGGTTCCTGACCGACGTTGAAATCGCCAAGGTCGGCAGCTTTGAACAAGCGCTGATTGCTTACTTCAACCGCGATCACGCCGAATTGATGGCGAAGATCAACGTGAAGGGTGACTTCAATGACGATATCGACGCTGGCATGAAAGCCGGTATCGAGAAGTTCAAGGCCACCCAAACCTGGTAAGCCGCAGCGGGAGCCGCAAGGCTCCCGCTTGCTAACCTGATAGGTGTTACATGGCAGGCGCAAAAGAGATTCGCAGTAAGATTGCGAGCATCAAAAGCACGCAAAAAATTACCAGCGCCATGGAAAAAGTGGCGGTCAGCAAAATGCGCAAGGCACAAATGCGCATGGCTGCTAGCCGTCCTTATGCGGAGCGTATCCGCCAGGTAATTGGGCATCTGGCCAACGCCAACCCGGAATACCGCCACCCCTTCATGATCGACCGCGAAGTTAAGCGTGTGGGTTATGTGGTAGTGAGCAGTGACCGTGGTTTGTGCGGTGGTCTGAATACCAACCTGTTCAAGGCCCTGGTCAAGGACATGGCGGTAAACCGCGAAAACGGCGTCGAGATCGATCTGTGTGTTGTTGGTAGCAAGGGTGCGGCCTTTTTCCGCAACTTCGGCGGTAACGTCGTAGCAGCTATCAGCCACCTGGGTGAAGAGCCGTCGATCAATGATTTGATCGGCAGTGTGAAGGTGATGCTGGATGCGTACCTGGAAGGCCGGATTGACCGCCTGTCCGTGGTATCCAACAAGTTCATCAACACCATGACCCAGCAGCCAACCGTGGAGCAATTGATTCCACTGGTGGCGACTCCGGATCAGGAACTCAAGCACCACTGGGACTACCTCTACGAACCAGACGCCAAAGAGCTGCTTGACGGCTTGATGGTGCGCTACGTGGAGTCGCAGGTGTACCAGGCGGTGGTCGAGAACAACGCAGCTGAACAAGCGGCGCGGATGATCGCGATGAAAAACGCTACCGATAACGCCGGTGATCTGATCAGCGATTTGCAGCTGATCTACAACAAGGCGCGTCAGGCTGCGATCACCCAAGAGATCTCGGAAATCGTCGGCGGCGCTGCCGCGGTTTAACGGTTCAAATATTCAGAGGATCCAGCTATGAGTAGCGGACGTATCGTTCAAATCATCGGCGCCGTTATCGACGTGGAATTTCCACGCGACAGCGTACCGAGCATCTACAACGCGCTGAAAGTACAAGGCGCGGAAACTACTCTGGAAGTTCAGCAGCAGCTGGGCGACGGCGTAGTTCGTACCATTGCGATGGGTTCCACCGAAGGCTTGAAGCGCGGTCTGGACGTTATCGACTCTGGCGCAGCCATCTCCGTACCGGTCGGTAAAGCGACCCTGGGCCGGATCATGGACGTACTGGGCAACCCGATTGACGAAGCTGGCCCGATCGACACCGAAGAGCGTTGGGGCATTCACCGTCCAGCACCTTCGTTCGCGGAACAAGCTGGCGGCAACGACCTGCTGGAAACCGGCATCAAGGTTATCGACCTGGTTTGCCCGTTCGCCAAAGGCGGTAAAGTCGGTCTGTTCGGTGGTGCCGGTGTAGGCAAGACCGTAAACATGATGGAACTGATCCGTAACATCGCCATCGAGCACAGCGGTTATTCCGTGTTCGCCGGTGTGGGTGAGCGTACCCGTGAGGGTAACGACTTCTACCACGAGATGAAGGACTCCAACGTTCTGGACAAAGTGGCACTGGTTTACGGTCAGATGAACGAGCCGCCGGGTAACCGTCTGCGCGTAGCACTGACTGGCCTGACCATGGCTGAGAAGTTCCGTGACGAAGGTAACGACGTTCTGTTGTTCGTCGACAACATCTACCGTTACACCCTGGCCGGTACTGAAGTATCCGCACTGCTGGGCCGTATGCCTTCGGCAGTAGGTTACCAGCCGACCCTGGCTGAAGAGATGGGCGTTCTGCAAGAACGTATCACTTCGACCAAGGAAGGTTCGATCACTTCGATCCAAGCGGTATACGTACCTGCGGATGACTTGACCGACCCGTCGCCAGCGACCACCTTCGCCCACTTGGACGCCACCGTCGTTCTGTCCCGTGACATCGCTTCCCTGGGTATCTACCCAGCGGTCGATCCACTCGACTCGACTTCGCGCCAGCTGGACCCGAACGTGATCGGCCAGGAGCACTACGACACCGCTCGCGGCGTTCAGTACGTGCTGCAGCGTTACAAAGAACTGAAGGACATCATTGCGATCCTGGGTATGGACGAGCTGTCGGAAGCCGACAAGCAGTTGGTAAACCGTGCTCGTAAGATCCAGCGCTTCTTGTCGCAGCCGTTCTTCGTGGCTGAAGTCTTCACCGGTGCTTCGGGTAAATACGTTTCCCTGAAAGACACCATTGCTGGCTTCAAAGGCATCCTCAACGGTGACTACGACCACCTGCCAGAACAAGCGTTCTACATGGTCGGCGGCATCGAAGAAGCGATCGAGAAAGCCAAGAAACTGTAATCCAGGCGCCCGGCAACGGGCGCTCATCAGGTTGAGGCAATCAGATGGCTATGACAGTCCATTGCGATATCGTCAGCGCGGAAGGGGAAATCTTCTCCGGTCTGGTAGAAATGGTGATTGCACACGGTGAACTCGGTGACCTGGGTATTGCCCTGGGCCACGCGCCGTTGATCACCAGCTTGAAGCCAGGTCCGATCACTCTGACCAAGCAAGGCGGGGAAAAGGAGGTGTTTTACATCTCCGGTGGTTTCCTTGAGGTTCAGCCGAACATGGTCAAGGTACTTGCCGACACCGTGCAACGTGCTGGCGACCTGGATGAAGCCTCCGCTCAGGAAGCCGTCAAGGCTGCCGAGAAGGCGCTGAACGAAAAAGGTGCAGACTTCGACTACAGCGCTGCTGCAGTCCGTCTGGCCGAGGCCGCAGCCCAGCTGCGTACTCTCCAGCAGATCCGCAAGAAGTAAGCGGCCACGCCGTCATGCTTCATGCGCGATTGATTAAAAAGGGTAGCCTCGGCTACCCTTTTTCTTTTTTTGCAAAACACTTCTCTGGTCTGAACCCGGACCGCCCAGGATTGGTAGCCATTCATGTCTCTTGAAATCGTCATTCTCGCCGCAGGCCAGGGCACCCGCATGCGTTCAGCCCTGCCCAAGGTGCTGCACCCGGTGGCCGGCAACTCCATGCTTGGCCATGTTATCCACAGCGCCCGGCAGTTGGACCCGCAACGCATCCACGTGGTGATTGGCCACGGTGCTGACGTGGTGCGTGAACGCCTGGCGGCGGATGATCTGAATTTCGTGTTGCAGGACAAACAACTCGGCACCGGCCACGCGACCGCACAAGCGGTACCGTTCATTACGGCCGACACTGTGCTGATCCTCTACGGCGACGTACCGCTGATCGAAGTGGAAACCCTGCAACGCCTGCTCAAGCACGTAGTGCCTGGCCAGATGGGCCTGCTCACCGTTGAACTGGACGACCCCACCGGCTACGGGCGCATCGTGCGCAATGCCGACGGCAAGGTCGCAGCCATCGTTGAACACAAGGACGCCAGCGAAGCCCAACGCGCCATCACCGAAGGCAATACCGGGATTCTCGCCGTCCCTGCGAACAAGCTTGCTGACTGGATGAGCCGTCTGTCCAACAACAACGCCCAGGGCGAGTATTACCTCACCGATGTCATCGAGATGGCCGTGAGTGATGGCCTGCTGGTCGCCACCGAACAGCCCCACGACCCGATGGAAGTGCAGGGCGCCAACGACCGCAAGCAGCTGGCAGAGCTGGAGCGTCACTACCAGCTGCGCGAAGGCCGTCGTTTGATGGCTCAGGGCGTGACCCTGCGCGACCCGGCACGCTTTGACGTACGCGGGGAAGTGACGGTGGGCCGCGACGTGCTGATCGACATCAACGTGATCCTCGAAGGTCGCGTCATCATCGAAGACGACGTGGTGATCGGCCCGAACTGTGTGATCAAGGACAGTACCTTGCGTAAAGGCGTGGTGGTCAAGGCCAACAGCCATATCGAAGGCGCCGTGATGGGCGAGGGCAGCGACGCCGGCCCGTTTGCACGGTTGCGCCCTGGCAGCGTGCTGGAAGCGAAGGCCCATGTGGGTAACTTTGTCGAACTGAAAAATGCCCACCTCGGTGAAGGCGCCAAGGCAGGCCACCTGACCTACCTGGGCGATGCGGTTATCGGTGCTCGCACCAACATCGGCGCGGGCACCATCACCTGCAACTACGATGGCGCCAACAAGCACATGACCGTACTGGGTGAAGACGTATTCATCGGCTCCAACAACTCGTTGGTCGCGCCGGTCAAGGTCGGCGACGGCGCGACCACTGCTGCCGGTTCGACTATCAACCAGGATGTGGATAACTTGCAGCTCGGCGTCGCCCGCGCCCGCCAACGCAACATCGACGGTTGGAAGCGCCCGGTTAAAATCACAAAAACTTGAGTTATCCACAGCCCACTGTGGAAGGAGGCAAGCCCCCTCCCACAGTGGGCCTGTATTGTTTGAAAAATCTGTCCCAGGCGCTTGACGATGTCTTCTCAATAGGTTTTGATTGCCTTCGTTATCTTTCGAAACGAAACTTATCATCACCATGTCGAAACGAAATACACCCCAACGACGCCACAACATCCTGGCCTTGCTCAACGAGCAGGGTGAAGTCAGCGTGGACGAACTGGCCAAACGTTTCGAAACCTCGGAAGTTACGATCCGCAAGGACCTGGCCGCCCTCGAAAGCAACGGCCTGTTGCTGCGCCGCTACGGTGGCGCCATCACCATGCCCCAGGAACTGGTCGGCGACGCCGCCCAGCCGATCTCGGCCCACAAGCGTGCCATCGCCCGTGCGGCGGTGATGCGCTTGCGCGAGCACGCCCGCATCATCATCGACAGCGGCAGCACCACCGCCGCGATGATTCCCGAGCTGGGCCACCAGCCCGGCCTGGTGGTGATGACCAATTCCCTGCACGTGGCCAGCGCCTTGAGCGAACTGGAACACGAGCCGGTGTTGCTGATGACCGGTGGCACCTGGGACCCGCATTCGGATTCGTTCCAAGGCCAGGTTGCCGAGCAAGTGCTGCGCTCCTACGACTTTGATCAGCTGTTCATCGGTGCCGATGGCATCGATCTGCAGCGCGGCACCACCACCTTCAACGAACTGCTGGGCCTGAGCCGCGTGATGGCCGAGGTCGCCCGTGAAGTGGTGGTGATGGTCGAGTCCGACAAGATCGGCCGCAAGATTCCCAACCTGGAACTGCCCTGGAGCAGCGTCCATACCCTTATTACCGATGATCGCCTGCCGCTTGAGGCCCGCGACCAGATCCAAGCCCGCGGCATTACGCTGATATGCGCGGCAATCATCTAGGAGAAGCACCATGTGTGGAATTGTTGGCGCAGTCGCCGAACGTAACGTTACCGCAATCCTGCTCGAAGGCCTCAAGCGCCTGGAATACCGAGGTTATGACAGCGCCGGCGTGGCGGTTTTCACCAACGCCGGCAAGCTTGAACGCATGCGTCGCCCAGGCAAGGTCAGTGAGTTGGAGCAGGCCCTGGCCGGCGAGCCGCTGGTGGGCCGCTTAGGCATTGCGCATACCCGTTGGGCCACCCACGGTGCGCCGTGTGAACGTAACGCGCACCCGCACTTCTCTGGCGACTTGGCGGTGGTGCACAACGGCATCATCGAAAACCACGAAGTGCTGCGTGAACAGCTTAAAGGCCTCGGCTATGTGTTCACCTCGGACACCGACACCGAAGTCATCGCCCACCTGCTCCACCATAAACTCAAGGACCTTGGCGACCTGACTGTAGCGCTCAAGGCTACCGTCAAGGAGCTGCACGGCGCCTACGGTTTGGCGGTGGTCTGCGCCAGCCAACCTGATCGTGTGGTTGCCGCCCGCAGTGGCAGCCCGCTGGTGATCGGCCTGGGCCTGGGGGAAAACTTCCTTGCCTCCGATCAACTGGCCCTGCGCCAGGTGACTGACCGCTTCATGTACCTGGAAGAGGGCGATATTGCCGACATCCGCCGCGAAAGCGTGGCGATCTGGGATGTGAACGGCAACTGCGTCGAGCGCGAAGCCGTGCAGTACCGCGACGGTGCCGAAGCCGCCGACAAAGGCGAATACCGCCACTTCATGCTCAAGGAAATCCACGAGCAACCGGCCGTGGTGCAACGCACCCTCGAAGGCCGCCTTGGCGACAAGCAAGTGCTGGTCAACGCCTTCGGCCCGCAGGCCGCCGAGCTGTTCGCCAACGTGCGCAATGTGCAGATCGTCGCCTGCGGTACCAGCTACCACGCCGGCATGGTTGCCCGTTACTGGCTGGAAGAGCTGGCTGGCATCCCGTGCCAAGTCGAAGTGGCCAGCGAATTCCGCTACCGCAAGGTGGTGGTGCAACCCGACACCCTGTTCGTGACCATCTCCCAATCCGGCGAAACCGCCGACACCCTGGCCGCCCTGCGCAACGCCAAGGAGCTGGGCTTCCTCGCCAGCCTAGCGATCTGCAACGTCAGCATCAGCTCCCTGGTGCGTGAGTCCGACCTGACCCTGCTGACCCAGGCCGGTCGCGAAATCGGCGTGGCGTCCACCAAAGCCTTCACCACCCAGCTGGTTGGCTTGTTGTTGCTGACCCTGTCCCTGGGCCAAGTACGCGGCACCTTGGCCGAAGGTGTCGAAGCCACCTTGGTCGAAGAACTGCGTCGTCTGCCAACCCGCCTGGGCGAAGCACTGGCCATGGACAGCGTCGTGGAAAAAGTCGCCGAGCTGTTCGCCGACAAGAACCACACCCTGTTCCTCGGCCGTGGCGCGCAATACCCGGTGGCGATGGAAGGTGCCCTCAAGCTCAAGGAAATCTCGTACATCCACGCCGAAGCCTACCCGGCCGGCGAGCTCAAACACGGCCCACTGGCCCTGGTGGATGACGACATGCCAGTGGTCACCGTAGCGCCGAACAACGAACTGCTGGAAAAACTCAAATCCAACCTGCAGGAAGTGCGCGCCCGTGGCGGCCAACTGGTGGTATTCGCTGATGAGAAAGCCGGCATGACCAACGCGCAAGGCACCCACGTCATCAACATGCCGCACATCAACGACACCCTGTCGCCGATCCTCTACACCATCCCGCTGCAGTTGCTGTCTTACTACGTGGCCGTGCTCAAGGGGACGGATGTGGACCAGCCGCGCAACTTGGCCAAATCGGTGACGGTGGAGTAACTCCTCACGCACCTGGAGGCCCGGCGTGGTCCGTTCTGTGGGATGCAGATCGTACCTCTAACTCTCGCAGACGCCTTCAATACCGTCGGATAGACTTTGAGCTATCCGGCGTTTTTTTCATGCGCCCGTTGAGTGCCAAACCGCGCACGCAGTTAATCTTGCAGAGGCTGGTTTCATAAGTACCGAATTTAATATGTTTTTGGCAGTTGTGGTGTGCGTACTTATTAACTATTCAATCGGCTTGCGTATCTAATTAGTTAAAGCGTTGTTTATGGATGCAAGGCAAATCCATAGCACGGTTGCCGCTATACAATCCTTCCATTCGCCATTGGCCTTTCGCGTAATGCCCTACTCCGTAGGTTGTTGGAGGGCGCCACTAGCTGCTTAAGACGGCCTCAAAAACCATTCAGAAAATGCTCGTCAGGACGGTATCGACAGCGTGGTGCTGATGGATTTTTTGGTTTTGTAACAATTTGAAATATGTTTAATTGAACTATTATGTAGGAAAAATGTACTGCTGGGTGGGCTGATTGCCATTATCAGTGTATGGTGCGCGGCTGTTTTTGTTGAGATGTGTGCGATGCCCTGGCGACAAGGAAGCCTCAGAATTTTCCCGACGATACAGGTGTCGGTGGAGCGTGCCAGACTTGGGCTGAAGTCGGAATCGACGCGAACCCGCCTTGGATTCGCATGGTGGGTGCTGGAGCCCATTCTGCTGTTGGGCATCTACTACAGCGTCTTCGGTCACTTGTTGCGTATTCAGGTTGAGAACTTTGCGGTTTTCCTGATCATCGGCGTCACATTCTGGACATGGTTCAACAAGAGCGTGATGAACTGCACAGACGCCATTTACGAAAAGAAGCATATTCTCGAGCACTGCAAAGTTGACCCTCTGATTTTTCCGCTGACTTCGATATTCAAAGACTTGGTTAAAGAATCACTGGTCGTTGTTTTATTGTTGTTGCTTCTCTGTGCTATCGGTGTGATGCCGAGTTGGCTTTGGTTGTATGTTCCGCTCATTGCCCTTGTGCAGTTGATCATTACTGCGGCGCTAGGCGTATTCGTTGCCGGACTCATTCCATTCATGCCGGACCTGCGCATTCTTATCTCCACAGGCCTGCAATTTCTGATGTTTGCCTCCGGTGTGTTTTACAGCAAAGCCAACATCCCGGCTGAATTGGGCTTTCTGCTCGACATCAATCCGTTGGCTGCGCTGATTTCAATGTATCGCGATGTATTGATGTATGGACGCGCGCCGGTGCTGATCGATCTCCTGGCGTTAGCCGGCGGTGCGTCAGGGCTGCTGATGCTGGCGGTGCTGTTCCTCGCACGGAACAAGAACGCTTATGCCATGGCGCTGAGCAAATGAACGCGCCAGCCGCTCTTACGACGAAATCACTGTCGCTCACCTTTCGTAACGGTCTTCGATTGATGTCGAGGGCCTCCACCACGGTATTGCACGATCTGTCTTTTTCGATAGCACGTGGCGATACGTTCGGGATAGTCGGCAGCAATGGCGCGGGCAAGAGCACGTTGCTCAAGGTGTTGGCAGGGATCTACCAGCCGACTCGCGGCAGCCTGGTCCAGTCCGTTTCCAGTGTTTCGTTGCTCAACCTGCAATTGGGCTTCGATGAGAACCTTGATGCTCGAGACAATATTGTCCTCAGCGGCATGTTGATGGGCATGAGCCGTAGACGCATGCGCGAATTGAGCGACGAGATTCTCGATTACGCCGAGCTTCATATCAGCGCCGCAGTGCCAGTACGCAGCTATTCCACAGGTATGAAAGCGCGCCTGGGCTTTGCCATCTCCAAGTATTCACGACCCGATGTGATCCTGCTGGATGAAGTGTTGAGCGTCGGCGATGGCCACTTTCGCGAAAAGGCGGAAGCCACGATGCGAGACATGATGATGGGCGAACAGACCGTCGTATTTGTCTCGCATGACTCCCAGCGCGTCCGGGAACTGTGCAACCGCGTGTGCTGGCTCAAGGATGGACGGGTACAAATGATTGGCCCGGCCAGTGAAGTTATAGACGCGTATGAACAGTACCTCGTACGCCGGTAGAGGAAATCAAATGCTTAATATAGTCGTCCCCATGGCAGGTGCTGGCAGCCGCTTCGCAGTTGCAGGCTACACCGATCCGAAACCACTGATTCCGGTGCACTCGGTGCCGATGATCAAAGTCGTTATCGACAACCTTACGCCATCCTGCGAGCACCGCTTCATCTTCATCTGCCAGGCAGCGCATGTCGAAGCCTACGGTCTGAACGAAAAGTTGCAGGCTTGGGCGCCCGGTTGCGCCATCGTCGAGCTGGATGGCGTTACCGAAGGCGCGGCCTGCACGGTGTACGCGGCCAAGGATCTGATCGACTCCGATAGTCCGGTAATGATCGCCAACAGTGACCAATACGTTGACGTGAACATCGACGCGTACCTGAGTGCCATGCAGGCACAAAATGCTGATGGCTTGATCATGACCATGAAGGCGAACGACCCGAAGTGGTCCTTCGTTGGCTTCGCGCAAGACGGGCGAATCGAGTGCGTGGTTGAAAAGGAAGTGATCTCCGATGAGGCCACGGTGGGCATCTACAACTTCCGTAGCGGTCGTCAACTGATCGCGGCCATCGAGGCGATGTTCGACAAAGACCTGCGGGTCAATGGCGAGTTCTATGTGGCACCGGCCTACAACGAGATGATCAAGAACCAGGCTCGGGTCATCCATTACAACGTGGGTTCGGAAGGCGCGGGTATGTATGGCCTGGGCATCCCGTCGGACTTGGATCTGTTCCTCAATCTGCCGGTCAGCCGTGCAGCGTGTGCAGGGCGCTGATCTGTCATGCAGATTATCAGTCACCGCGGTTATTGGCTGCAAAAGCCCGAGCGTAACCAGAAAGCCGCCTTCGAGCGTTCCTTCGACCTGGGCTTCGGCACGGAAACCGATGTGCGCGACATCGGTGGGCGCTTGGTCATTTCCCACGACATGCCCGACGGCAGCGAAATGCCGCTGGACGAACTGCTGGCGATCATGGCCGGGCGCAACCTGCCGCTGGCCATGAATATCAAGGCTGACGGACTCTGCGCCCCGCTGAAGGCGGCGTTCGACGCCCATGGCCATAGCAATTGGTTTGTCTTCGACATGGCCGTGCCCGATATGCGCAGTTACCTCGCCAGCGGTGTGTGCACCTATACCCGCCAGAGTGAGGTCGAGCCGGTTCCGGCTTGGCTTCATGAAGCCGACGGCGTTTGGCTGGATAGCTTCGGTGCTGAGTGGTACTCGCCCGGCCAACTCGCCGACCTGCTGGGTCAGGGCAAGCAGGTCAGTGTGGTGTCCTCGGAACTGCACGGTCGCGAACATTTGCCCTTGTGGCGACTACTCGCCGAATTCCAGGGCTCCCACAACCTGACGTTATGTACCGACCTGCCTGAAGCAGCTCGCACTTTCTTCAAGGAATGACATCATGATTAAAGCCGTGATTTTCGACATGGACGGCGTGTTGATCGAAGCGAAGGACTGGCATTACGAGGCGCTGAACAAAGCGCTGAACCTCTTCGGCCACACGATCAGCCGCCACGAGCACCTGACCACCTATGACGGTCTGCCAACCTCACGCAAGCTGGACATACTCAGCCTGGAGCGTGACTTGCCTATCGAACTGCACCCCTTCATCAACGAGATGAAGCAGATGTATACGATGGAAATCGTCTATGCACAGTGCAAGCCGAGCTTCATTCACCAGTACGCGTTGTCGTCGCTCAAGAGCCTCGGCTACAAGCTGGCAGTAGCCTCCAATTCGATTGCCAACACGGTCGAGGTGATGATGGAGAAGTCGCGCCTGGATCAGTATCTGGACCTCAAGTTTTCCAACGAAGACGTGGAACACGCCAAACCTGCCCCCGACATCTACATCAAGGCCATCGAGTCCTTCGGACTGCTGCCGCAAGAGTGCCTGATCGTGGAAGACAACGAGAACGGCATTCGTGCCGCGCGTGCTTCCGGTGCTCACGTGCTGGTTGTCGAGGACGTCAATGATGTGAACCTGGACAACATCACTGCCCGGATCGAGCAGATCAATAAAGCGTCAGAGCAGGAGAAATTGTTGTGCGCAAGTTGAACGTCATACTCCTGGCCGGGGGCGATACCGCTTCGGTCATGGCCGAAAGCAACTACCCGGGCTACCTGTCGGAGCGTGACGGCGTTCCGTTGATCCAGGACCTGGTTGAAAAATGCCTCGAACTGCAACCTTCCAGCATCTCCTGCATGCTACCCAAGGCAGACGTGGCCAAGTATCACCTGCGCAACATGCTGCAGCAGATGAGTCCAATTGCCTCTATTCACTCGGTCCATGCGTTGACAATGGGTGCGGCCTGCACCGCACTGTTGGCGGCCGAGAGCATCGACAACGACGACGAACTGCTGATTCTCAGCTGCAACGAACTGCTCGACGCGGCGCTTGGCGACATTGTCGAAGACTTCCGTAGCGATGAGTGCGATGCCGGCGTAGTGGTCTTCAAGTCGTTGCACCCGCGCTACTCGTTCGTGCGCAAGAATGAGCACGGTTATGTGGTCGAGGCGGCTGAGAAAAACCCCATCAGCAACCATGCCGTGGCCGGCCTGTACTGGTTCGCCAAAGGCTGTGTGTTTGTCGAGGCCGTGAAGGAAATGATCCGCAAGGACTTCAAGGTCAACGATGCGTTCTACATTGCACCGGCACTCAACGAACTGGTGCTGCTGCACAAGAAGATCGGAACCCACCGCGTGGATCCGAGCCAGTACCACCCGCTCAAGAGCCATCACCAGTTACATGCGTTCGAGAATGTAGGTCCAAGATGAACTCCGCCAATCTGAAAGACATGGTCAAGGGCTGGTTCGTCGGTGGTTTCACGCCTACTGCATTCAGCACACAAGCCTGTGAAGTTGCCGTCAAACCTTACTCGGCGGGTGATGCTGAGGCGGCTCACTATCACAAGATCGCCACTGAAGTGACGCTGATCTTGTCCGGTGAAGTCCAGATGTGTGGCAAGACCTGGGGCGCCGGCGAGATCGTCGTGCTGGAACCAGGCGACATCACGGCCTTCAAGGCACTTAGTGATGCGGTGACCGTGGTGGTCAAAGTGCCGGGCGCGCTGAATGACAAATATGTCGTAGAAGAATGAAAACGATAGAGCTGCAACATGATCCGAAGCTGGGCTACCTCGCGCCCAAACAACTGCGCGCGCTCCCGGCCGACCTGAGCATGATGGAAGGCAACCAGACGTTGTTTTCCTTCCGTCGCTTCGAGCAAGGCCGCCCTGATATCACGCTCAAAGGGCTGCATGCAGCAAAACGGCCGCTGGATATCTATGGTCCCGGGTCGTACTGCTTTTACGGTGTGCAAAGCGACTCACAACTGAGCCCCTTGCTGTTGTGGGACGCCGCGCACTTTCTGGCAGTGGGCGAAACACTCACCGTCATTGAAGACTCCTCGGTAGACAGCTACCTGGACCGCGCCTACTTCAACACGGCCATGGTCTGCGTCGAGCGTAGCGCCGACCGCGTGGTTTACCGCAAGGCCGGGTTGCTGCCGGCACAGACAGACGATGATCTGGACAGTTGGACCTTCGGTATCCCGGTGGGCCCCGAAGATGCCACGGTGCTCAATGCCGTCGTGCAGCGCATTCTTGAACTGGATATCCCCAACAAGGAAATCCTTCTGTGTGGCACGCCAGGCAAGAACTTCCGCTATTTCGATCAGGTGCGCATCGTGGGGGAAGACATCACCGCGCCACCCGTGCAGATCTGCAAGAAGAAGAACCGCATCGCCGATGAAGCCCGCTATAACAACTTGGTTATCTTGCATGATCGGGTGTTCTTGCCGACGCACTTCGGCGAAATGGTCCGCCGCTTCGGCCCACGTTACCCGTTGATGACACTGCAAAGCCTGTTCTTCGACAATGTGCGCAACGTCGGGCCGCGCCGCTATTCAGATTACGGCATGGCGATGGGTGTGATCGCCGAAGGCATGAAAGGTATGCATCGACGCGACAACGAAGTGGTCAGCATCGCCCCGGCGCTGTTTGCGGAAATTGAACGTACCGGTTTCTGTTTTGCGAGCCCTGTGCGATACGCCAAAGACGCCAGCTACCCCACCGGCAGCCTGTACATTTGTCGCAAGGAAGTGTGGCAGGCGTTCACCCTTGACGAGTCCCTGCTGTGGGCCGAGTTCGAAGATATCGAACATGGCATTCGTGCATCCAAGGGCGGCGTGCCGACGCGGGTCAATCCGTATGGCATCACTCAATCGGTGACGTCCAGGGCACTGCTCGGTGCTGAATCGCCCGTCGAATCCTGCAGCGGTCGCTATGGCCGCACAGGCCCTTCGCAGTTTTCGTTCTTGCGCAAGAAACCGCTGATTCGCATGTCGGCAAACGAAGCGCTTATCCGCTTGCAGCGGTTTGCCAATAAGTATGCGATGGGTGACACGGTCCCTCATATCCCTACCGGCTTGAAGGTTATCAGCTCCCGGGCCTGGCTGAAGTTGGTGGACGAAGTGGTGCAGGGCTGTGGTTTCGGCAATAACCTGGAATCCGTGACGATGTTCATCCGCGATTTTGAGAAATGGGTGCTCCTGGACCAATTGCCCAACACCATGGTCGAGTCGATTGCTTTCCAGTTCATGGAGAACCCCCGCGAGGCGAAGCGCAACCTGGTCTACGGCAGCTCCGAGTTCCGTAACATGCTGCGCCAGCGCCCGCTGCAAAGCTGGTTCTATGAAGGGTTGGAGGACTACTTCCATCCTCGCCTCCTGAGCGTGCCTGGAACCTTGCTGTCGGCTATTAGGCTGTACCGTCGAAACGGCGAGGTTTTCTATTTTTCGGGCTTTCGTGAGTGCGTGCGCGCGATCTACAACTCCACACCGTTCCAACGCTATGTGGAGCACAGGAAATGAACATTTTTCTGATTTCCCAAGAGGCAGCGCACGGCCAGCAAGTGCAACTGGTGACCTTCCTGTCACAGGTTGAACAGCCGTCCTCGTTGCTCACCCAGATCGTGGTGATCGATGAGTGCACATGGTCGGTGCCCCAGGTACAGCCTGCGCCGACCGTCAGAGCGTTTGTGCTGGATGATTTCCTGCACGACAAAGGCAGTGTCAACAATGGCGAGTTTGTGTCCGATGCCAATGTGATCCGTTCAAAACTGGGGGCGGCTTGCGAGTCATGGTTGTTGATTGATTTCGGCCTGCACGAACAACTGGTCATCAAGGACTTCATCCGCAAGTTGGCGACGTTCACGTTTTTGTCCAACGCCCTGCGTGACAAACACATTGTGCTGTTGATGCCGCGCCTGCAACTGGGCCACATGGCACGCCAAGTCAACGGCGTGTTCAACAGCACCTCCAGCGGTGGCAACGCTGCGCAGGATGCGGATCGCTACCAACTGTTCCTGCTTTCTACCATATTGGAGAAAGCCCTGTTCAGTTCGCCGTTTATTGCGTGGCCGGTTTCCAAGTTGCGCCAACTGGCCCGCTTTTTCTACCAACGCATCGTCCGCGTGAGATCGTGAGCCGATGAAGCGTAGACAGTTCGTTGCGGGGCTAGGTGTATTCGCGAGTGGCGTAGCGCTAGGGGGCTGGCTGGGTCGCCGATCGATGGTCAAGAGCGTTGATTTTCGTGCGCTCCAGCAGGGCAATTCGCAGGTGAAATTCCATCACATGCCCCCCGATCTGCTGATCAAGCTTTATTCGCGCAACCTCAAGGATGAAGACCGAGAGGCCATCCTCCACCATCTGGTCCACCACAACCGTTCATTGTTCGTGGTAGAGCCCTATACCCGCACGTTGGGTACGCCCGGTTTTTATAGAGTTACAGGCTAATGTTTGTTGAAACACTGATTATCGGCAACGGCTTTGCCGGACGTACCGTTGCGCATGGTTTGACGGGCCCTTGCCTCATCGTTGAACGCGGTGAGAAGTTCAACATCTTTGAACGACGCGCTCGATTCAACGCCATGGAAAAAGCCGACCGCCACGATGCGCTGATTCGCCGTTCCTATGAGTCCGTGCACGCCTTCAATATGCCCGAGGAGCTACCGCCCGATTGTGCCTCCGACTACATCCTGGTCGATGGCGGCTGTTCCAACCACTGGGGCGGGTTGAGCTTCCGGCTTTCTGCGTCGATGTTTGACCAGACGGCCGATGGGTTCCGTTGGCCATTCGACTTCCAAACGTTGCAACCTCATTACCGCAATGCCGAGCGCCTGCTGCGCATCAGTGCTGACCCCCGTGACCCCGACGAGCGCAACTCGCTGTCCGAAATCCAAGGCACGCATCGTTGGCACCAAGCCTTGTCGCCTTATTTTCCGCAAGCCTATATCGGTGCGCAGGCGCACAACCTGTCCGTGGAAAACCTCGATGGGCAAGGCCTCTGCATGGGGGCGGGCGACTGCGAGTTATGCCCGATGGACGCCAAGACCCGTTCACTGCATATCCGCAACAACGCACAGGTGATGAACGAGGTGCTGGTCGATCATTTGCGCTTCGAGGACGGCAAGGCCGTTGAGGCGATCTGCCAGACACCCAAGGGGCCTCTAAGTATTCGTTTCAATCGCGTGGTCATTGCGGCGCACGGCGTAGAATCGTTGAAGCTGCTGTGGAAAAGCAACTTGCCGCCGCAAACCCCGAAGGCGTTCATCGGGCGTTACTGCCAGGACCACGCGGTTGCCGAACTGGCCTGTCACTTGCCTAAGGCGAAGATCCCGTTCTTCCAGGTCAATACCGCCGCGCAGGTGGTGATCCCGGAGCTTTCTGGTGAACTGGATGGCATCGAGTACACCACGCTGGGCCTGATGACATCGGCCAGTAATGCAGCCCTGGCCGGCGCGCTGGACCTGAAAAAGATGAACAGCTGGGCGGTACAGGAATCGGTTGAAGAACTGGCCGGCACCCTGAGCTTGTACATCCTCTTGGAAATTCCGCCGCAGTGGGACGTTTCGCTGTTCTATGAGGGCGGTGCCGTACGCATGGACACCGACGGCTACCACGGAAATAAACACCGCTACGATGCGGTAATTGCCGCGATCTACGCAAAGATGGAAGCACTTGGGGTGTTGCCCGTTCGTGAAGCCGAACAAGCACATTATCAAAATGCCTTCGGGACCCATCACCTCGTGGGCATGTTGAACATGAGCGCGGGTGACAACGCGGTGGTCGATAAGGACTTTCGCGTCAAGGGCACTGAAAACGTCTACGTCGCCGGGTCTTCGTTGTTTCCGCGCTGCGGGTCACGCAACCCGACAGTGACGGTCGTCGCCCTTGCCCTGATGTTGGCGAACACCTTGAACGAACGCGCATGAGCATCGACGCAGGCAGGCTCTCGGTCATTCTCCAAGGCCCTCTGCGGGACGGCGCGGTGGATATCGCCGCGCGCGCCATACAGTCGGTGCGCCACTACCTGCCTGGGGCGCAGATCATCCTATCTACCACGGATGACCGCACCGACGTGGCCTATGAGGGCGTGCAGTGCGTCGTCGATGCGTCGCCCAGGCATTTCGACGACGTCAACGGCAACCTCAATAACGTCAACAAACTCATTGGCTCCGTCGCCAATGGCATGGCCCTGGCGACGCGGGAGTTCTCACTCAAACTGCGCACCGATCACGTGCTGTGCAGCGACGCGCTGCTGACGCTGATGGGCGAGGAGCAACCCGCAAACCTGCTGGGCGCAAGGATTGGCGTCTCTAACCTGTTCCTGCGCAATCCGATCAAACTCTGCTACCTGTTTCACCTGAGCGATACGCTGCAGTTTGGTCGCACTGATGACCTTCGGCGGCTCTGGAGCATCGGTCCGCTACCGGCTGAATTTGTCTACCTGGCAGGCGGCCCTCGGATCAATCCGATCGGCACGTTCCAGGGCTACACCTCTTTCCGGCTGCTGCCCGAGCAGGCCATCCTGCTGCGCTTCATACAAACCTGCGGCGTGGCGCTGGACCTTGAACATATCTCGGACACCCGCTTCGCTGCGTTCTGCGCATGGGAAGACCTGCTGCTGGACAATTTCGAAGTCCACGACTGGCAGAGTCTCGGCGTGACACCGCCAGCGCGATTCCTCACGGATCCTTACGCACCCGAAACGATCCTGACCGCAGATGACCTCAGCACCCTGCGCGCTCGTCGTTCGGGGCGGCACAGGGTGGGACGCTACCTGCACTTGTTGCTCAATAAATACGCGCTCTGCTGGTTTCGTCGACGCTGGCTGGTGTCCGCGTCTTCGCTGCTGTTGTTCTCGTTTTCGCCGCGTATTGCCGTGGCGGCGCGTGATCGGTATCGGCGCCTCTGCGGTGCGGGACGTACCTGAGTACACGTCACCATGATCGACAAACCTATTCTTTCCAATCCTCACAAGGAGTATCGCCGCATGAACAAGATGTTCGTCGTTGGCGCTGTATTGTTGACCCTCGTCGGCTGTGACAAAGCCACCACGCCGGCACCTCAGGCCACGGCCAAACCAATGGCGGTCAATGTCCCGCAACAGGATGGCCAATACCTGCGCTTCAACCAGTTGCCCGACGGAGAGACCCGCCTTGAAGCTCACCGCGTCATCGGCAAGGTGAGCAAGGTCATCAGTGGCTATCCAGGTTTCAACGCCAAGATGAACACCTTTCCAGAGGTCAGCCCGCTGATCGTGCGCATCAAGGATTGTGGCGTGATCACCTTCTCGAAAGTCGACGACAATCCGAAGGTGCTGACGGCTGTGCGTACCGACACAAATGGTTTCAACGCTCAATGTCCGATCCAGAAAGTGGATGGGTTGTGGACCAAATTGTCGGTAAAGGGTTGATGCGGTCGGGAGCGCTTTTTTCGTGAGAGTTTTGCACTTCTACAAGACCTTCGGACCTGACCAGTTCGGGGGCGTTGAGATGTTCATCCGGCACCTGACGGATGCGACAGCGGCCCAAGGCTATCAGAATACGGTGCTCTCCCTGGCAGATGAGCCACTGCCACCCCAGCAAACGCCCAGCTACCGCATGTACCAGTCCCGACAGAACCTCAACCTCGCCAGGACGGGGTTCTCTTGGTCGGCGTTTGCAGACTTCGCCCGTTTGGCGCAGGAGGCTGACGTCATCCATTACCACTACCCCTGGCCGTTCATGGACTTGGTTCACCTGGCCAAAGGGCTGCGTAAGCCGAGTGTGGTCACCTACCACTCCGATATCGTGCGCCAGAAAGTGTTGCTACAGGTCTACCGACCGCTGATGCATGCGTTCCTCGGGCGGGTCGACGCGATTGCGGCGACCAGCCCCAATTACCTTCAAAGCTCAACGGTGCTGCGGCGCTACCAGGACAAGGCCCAGGCGATTCCCATCGGCCTGGCTCAGTCTCTGTACCCGGAGCCGGACGCAGCTGCGGTGGCAGATTTGCGACGGCGGTATGGCGAGCGTTTTTTCCTCTTTGTTGGCGTTCAGCGCTACTACAAGGGGTTGCACTACCTTCTGGAGGCCATGAAAGCGTCGCCCTGGCCCTTGCTGATCGTCGGTGCTGGCCCGTTGGAGCAGGAACTCATGCGCGTCGCCGCCCGCCTTCAACTGACCAACGTGCACTTCCTCGGAAGTGTCGATGAACAGGACAAGGTCAACCTGATGCAGGCGTGCTACTCAGTGGTGTTTCCCTCGCACCTACGTTCAGAAGCGTTCGGTATCGGCTTGCTGGAAGGCGCGATGTTCGGCAAACCGTTGATTTGCTGTGAAATAGGCACAGGTACCAGCTTCATCAACTTGCACGGCACCACCGGTATTGTCGTGCCGCCGATGGATGCTGGCGCCTTGCGCTTGGCCATGCAGACGCTCTGGGACAACCCAAACCTTGCGCAGCGCTACGGTGAGGCGGCTCGAACGCGCTATCTCGACGTGTTTACCGCACAAAGTTTGGGGCAGGCCTATTCCGAGCTCTATACGCAGGTGGTTTCACGGCATAAGTGATATTGCCAGTTGGATCAGCGGTTGCTCATGGCACAAACTCCACCCGCAACCCCCGACTCGCACTCCTCCCCTGATCATCACTGACCCTTAACCGATACTCCCCCGACTTGCCTGGCCGCCAGTTCAGCGTGGCTTGTGGCGGGCCTTGGCCGATCAGGGTTTGGTCGGCGAACCAGTACAGAGTCGCCGCATCGCTGGCGGCGTTGGCGTTCAGCGGGATGCTTTCCTGGGGTTGGGACAGGCGCAGTTGGTAGCTCACTTGGGTCAGCGGTGAGCGAATCTGCGGTGCCTCGCTCTGGTCGGTGATGCGGTTGGGCTGGCAGTTTTTCATCACGTTGGGCGGTGTGCGGCGGGGCAGGCCGGCGGCGCGGTACAGGCGTTGCACGTCGCTTGGCCAGAATTCGAAGACTTCCTCGCGGGTGTATTGCGCTTCGAACGGTGGGCACGCGGCCTTGCCGGTGCGGGTGTCGATCAGCACCGGGCGGTGCAGGTTGGACACGCGAATCGGCGAGACGCCGGGGATGTACCAGGTCTTGCGGGTTTGCGGGCACCAGCGGTTGGGCAGCTCACCGGAGGCGGCGCAGACATCGATGCGCACCAGGCCGGCGGGCGGCTTGTCGGCCTTGATCGCGACGTTGGGCAAGGCAAGGGGCAACGCGTCGGCAATGCGAAAGAACAACGGTGCGGCGGTCTTGGCGCCGATAAACGCCGGGTTCGGCCGCCCATCGAAGTTACCCACCCACACCACCAGCACATACGGGCCGACCAGGCCGGCACTCCAGGCATCGTGGAAACCCCACGACGTGCCGGTTTTCCAGGCGGTGCGCCAATGGCGGCCAGGCAGGCCATCCGGACGCGGGTTGCGCCGCAGCATGTCGCGCACCATAAACGCCGCCTGGGGCGTGAGCAATTGCGCGCCGGTGGTTTGCGGCTGTTCCTGCAAGTAGCGCAACGGCCGCAGATGCCCGTCGCCCGCCAGCATCACGTACAGGCGCGCCAGCTCCTGCGGGGTCATCTCGCCGCCGCCAAGGGCCAGCGCCAGGCCGTAATGGCTTTCGTCGCGCAGGCCTTTGATGCCGGCGCGTTGCAGCAAGCCGTATAGAGAAGGCGATTTGACCTGGCTGGCCAGCCACACCGCCGGGATATTGCGACTACGGATCAACGCATCCCGCGCCGTCAGCGGGCCGACAAAACTGCCGTCGAAGTTTTCCGGTTGGAAGTAGCCGAAGTTACTCGGTAAGTCCTTGAGGATGCTCATAGGGTGGATCACCCCTTGGTCCAGCGCCAAGCCATATAAAAACGGTTTGAGCGTCGACCCCGGCGAGCGCCGCGACAGCACGCCGTTGACCTGCCCGTGGATGCCTGTGGATAAGTAATCCGCCGAACCCACAAGGGCCTTGACGCTCTGGTCGCGGCTGTCGATCAGGATCGCCGTGGCGTTTTCCACACCGGTGCTGCGCCGTTCGGCGATGAATCCGCTGATCAAGCGCTCCAGCAACTGCTGCAAAGGCAGATTAAGGGTGCTGTTCAACTCGTTACTGGCTTGGGATGCCAGCAATTGTTCGCTCAGGTGCGGCGCCAAAAAAGGAATCTGCTGGCGGTTGCGGGCTTGCAGGGGCAAGTCCAGCAAACTGTCATTGCGCGGGTCTTGTGGATAAGTCGCACGCCAGTCATTCATCAGGCGCTGCCGGGCGTTTTGCAGCGAAGGCCCGAAGCGCGCCCGCCGGCCCGGCTGTTGTGGGATCACCGCCAGCGCCAAGGCTTCGGACAACGACAACTGCGCCGCCGACTTACCGAAGTAAATACGGCTGGCCGCTTCGGCCCCTTCGATATTGCCGCCCATGGGCGCCAGGTTCAGGTAGGCCTCAAGGATGTCGTGCTTGCTGTAGCGCGCTTCCAACCACAACGCCAACGCCATCTGTTGCAATTTGCCGGGCACTTGGCGGGTGTTGAGGTCCCACAGGCGTCGCGCCAGTTGCATGCTCAAGGTCGAGCCGCCCTGGCGCTGGCCGCCGCTGTAGGTGGCCAGGGCCGCCCGCAGCAGCGCCGGGGGATTGATCCCCGGGTGCCAGTAGAAGTTGCGGTCCTCTTTGAGCAGCAGGGCCTCAACCAACGACGGCGAGATGCGCTCCAGCGGTAGCCACAGGCGGTATTGGCCGTCATCCGCCAGGGTCATGCGCAGCAACGAGCCATCGTCGGCCAACACCACCCGCGACGAAGTGACGGCCTGTTCCAGCGGCGCATGGGGCCATAGCCGCAGCCCCGCCAGTACACACGCCGCTGCCAGCAGTGGCGCCAGGCGTTTAAGGTTTGGTAATTTCAAGCTGGCCTACTTTGCCGCGCCCTTGCAGGGTGGTTTCGTACATGCCTTCGGCGTAGGCCGGTGGCGTATTGAACGTCCCTGCGTTGGTGGCGCGCACGCGGTACACAAAAGTGCCTACATCACGCAGCGCAGTGCCGTACAACACCACCCGATCATCCCGCACGTCCACGTAGTCTGGCTGCCAGTTGCTCAACTCGGTTTCGCCGATGGGGGCCTGCCAGGTGTCGGCTTCTTCTTCGCTGGCTTCTACGTACTCGGATTCTTCGCCCTCGCTTTCCTCGCTGCTCGCGGCTTGCGGCTCCGGCGGCAAGTTATACAGAGGCTCGACACCGCCGGGCAGCAAGTCGACCACAGCCACTTGCTGCACCTGGTCACGGTCGGTCGCGCGCAGGCGCAAGCGCACCAGGAACTCATCGCCCACGGCCACCTTGCTCACCGGCTCGCCTTTGAGGTCGAGGTATTCGTGGATGATTTCCAGGCCGTTGTTGATGGCTTTGAGCTTGGCGCCCTTGTCAAAACCGGCTTCGCTGAGCATATAGAACGCCGCCGGGCCATCGGATTTTTCCATCACCAGCTTCTGCGTGGCGCCTGGTACAGCGGCGCGCGGTGGCTGGCCGGCCATCTCCAGCAATTGTTGCTGCTTGTCGCCCAGCCACGCGGTGGCCTTGAGCGTCATGTCGCTTTGCGCACGTTGGCCATAGTTGTCCAGGGCGCGCAGCAACAGCGCAGCCGAGAGCGAGTTGTAGCGCTGCTCGTTGAGGCGTTTGCCGAGCTTGTCCAGCAGCGCCGTGGGCACGTCATCCATCAGTTCCGGGAAGTGGCGCGCCAGCAGGTGCAAGTGTTCGGCGTCGTGCACCAGCGGGTCGTAATACAGACCGTCGCTGTCCCACTTATCCACCAGCGAACGCCACGGAACTTTGCGCAACAGCGTATCGGCCTGGCGATCCTGCTTGAGCAGCTTGTAGCTGGCGGCCAGGTAAGCGGCGCCCAGGTCGTTTTGCCAGCTGTCCTTGAAGTAACGCTCGTAGCGCTCGCGGATATCGCTCAGCGCGCCGCTCACCAGAATCCCCTGACGGCTCAGCAGGTAACTGGCGTAGGCACGGTTGCGCAACTCCGACAGGCCTTCGCTGGGGCCGTTGGCCAGATCTGTCAGATACGCGTTGGAACGCACCAGCAGGTCTTCCGGCACTGGCAGCCCGCGCTCCTTGGCTTCGATCAGGAAGTCGGTGGCGTAAAGGCTGGCGTACGGCGCCACGTCCGGGTTGGCCGCCCACAAACCAAAGCCACCGGCCTGGTTCTGACGCTGGCGCAGCATGCGCACCGCGCTGTTGAAGGCTTGCTCAGCCTCGGGTGCGGTGCCGCCCCAGATCAAGGCCGGCATGGCCTTGGAGACCAATTGCTCGGTGCACGCATAGCCGTAGTCATCCAGGTAGTGCTTGAGGCCGTTGGCCCACACCAGCGGCGAGGCGGCCACGCCCAGTTGCACATCACGCAGTTGGCTGAACAGTTCACGGGTGGGCTTGAGCTCTTTGCTGGCGCTGTCGAAACGGCCCAGGCTCAGTGCCACGCGATGCTCGCTCAATGGCCGGATCGAGGTGGTTTCTGCCACCTGGATCCGCTTGCCATCCGGCAGCACCGCGACAAAACGCAGGTCCGCCGAACCGAGTGTGTCGCCGACCTTGATCTTGAACTCGGCAGTGCCTTCCTTGCGCGGCTGCAGCGACAGGGTGCTGCCCTTGTCACCCTGCACCACGAGGCCGGCGCTGGTCTGCACTTCAAACTTCACATCCGCCGCTGCATCGAGGTTGCTGAAGACCCCGGCGCTGACGTTGAACACATCCCCCGGCGCCACGAAGGCCGGTACGTTGGGCGTGATCACAATCGGCCCGCGCACGTCGGTCGTGGCCTCGCTGACGCCCACGCTGTCGGTATCCACCGCGACGGCAAACAGGTGCAACTTGCCGTTGAAGCTGTCGGGCACCTGGTAATGCAGCACGGTCTCACCGGCCGGCAAATCCACCAGCCCGGACCACCAGGCCACGGGCGGCTGATGTTTACGCTTGAAGGGGTTCAGATGACTGGCCAGGGCGCCTTCCGTATCGCCACCCGGCGCTGCCCCACTGAGCAGGCGGCTGAATTCCGGCAGGATCAGGTCAAGGATCTGACTGGTGCCGACTTCCAGCGCACGCTTCTGGAAGAAGAAGCCCAACGGGTCCGGCGTTTGATAGCGCGCCACTTGCAGGATGCCTTCATCCACCGCGTAAACCACTGCGCGGCCCGGCCGGTCGGCGTTGACCTTGATGTCCAGGGTCTGCCCCGGCTCGATCTTCGCCGGGCCTTCGACCTTCAGTGCCATGCGCCGCGCATCCAGGTTGATGCTGAACGGCACCACCCCGTAGGACAGCGGGCTCATATAAACCTCGGACGAGCCGATGTCCCGCACGAACTGCACGTTGACGTAGGCATTGCCCTCAAGCCCCGCAGGCACGCGGATATGTTGCACGCTGTTGGTGCTGTCGGCCTTGAACCACTGCTGGGTGTAGACCTTGTCGCGCTCGATGGTGATCAAGCCCGCGCCGGTGTACGGCGCGCGAATACTGATGGCGATCTCATCACCGGTGGCGTAGCTGCGTTTATCCAGGCGCAGTTGCAGCTCGGCGTTACGCTCCAGAGAGCGCGAGGTGTTGCCGCGCCCGGCCACGCTGTAGTCGATCTGGTTGAGCAGGTTGCCGTTGGCGTCCTTCACTTGCAGGGTGAAATCCCCTGGCGTGCCGGTGTTGAGGGTCTGCTTGGCGCCGTCCTTGGTCATCACCAGCGGTGAAGCCGGTTGGTTGATGTTCTTGATGCGCGACTCGTACTTGTAGGTGCCGTTGGATTGCTTCACCAGCACCGACACATAACGGTGCTCGACCACTTCGCTGGTCAGGCCATCCACCGCAAGCGGCGAAAGGTCTGGCGCGACGGCCAGCCACTGCACCTGGCGTGGCGCATCCTTGGCAACGTACGACAGCGAGTCCTGACTTTTCACACCCACCAGGTACGGCGCGGACGACACCAGCAACGCACTTTGCGCCGCCACGTTGCGGCCACCTTCGGCCTCGAACACCTGGGTCATCACTTGCAAGCGATAGGTGCTGTTGGCGAAACGTTGCAGGTTGAGGTCGAGCACGGCCTGGCCGTTATCGTCCACGCTGGTTTCGGCCAGGTCTTCGGTGCTGGCGTCTTCCAGGGAATCATTGAGGCGGAAGCGGTAGTCGGGGTAGCGGTCGAAGGCCGCGAGCGTCGGGCTCAGGGACATTTTCGCGGTGACGCGACGGCCCGACGCCGGGGCGCCGAACAGGTGCATCGCGGTGACTTTAGCCACCACCTGGTCCGGGGGAATCCAGCCCGGCACCGGGGTGTCATGCAGGCTCAGGCTGACCTTCATGCGGTCCGGCTCGAAGTCGCGGACCTTGAAGCTGACACTGCCCAGGTCGGTGCGGGTCTGTTTTTGGCCAATCAACTGCAACGTCGCGGTGTACTCCCCGGCGGGGGCGACTTCGCTGCTGGGGAAATCAAAGGTTTCAAACCCGCTCGCGGACAGCTTCAGCGGCTGGCGAATCACTTCCAGACCACGTGGGTCGGTGATTTGCAGTTCCACCGGCAGGCCTTGTAGGGCGCCTTTCCAGTTGCCGCTGCGCACGATCATGCCCAGGTGTGCGGTTTCACCAGGCCGGTACAGGCCGCGGTCGGTGAACAGGTAGGCGCTGAGGCGATCAATCGCACCGTCTTCTTCCAAACCGCCTACATCGAAGCGCGACAAGTCCAGCTGCTGGGACTGACGGGCAATCGGCAGGAACGACTGGTCGTTACCGCGACTGACCACATACATCAGCGGCGTTTTCTCACGGCGCAGTTCATCCAGCTTGGCGAAATGCACATGGCCTTCGCCGTCGGTGTGGCCGCTGCTCACCGGCAGACCGTTGCGACCGATGATGTCGACTTGCGCGTCGGCCACCGGCGAACCATTACCGATGGACTGCACATACACATCATGGCTGCCGTCGCTGGAGCGCTTGGCGATGATGCCCAGGTCAGTCACCACGATAAACCGCAGGTCGCTGGTGCTGCTGCGGTCGTAGTCGAACGTACGCTCGGCCGGTTCATCCTGTGGGCTGAGCTTGAGCACAAAAATGCCGCGACGGCCGCCGTTGGCGGTGAGGTAGTGGCTCAAGTCCACGTTGTCGTAGACGGTTTTGGCTGGGTCATTGGATGACAGCGTAATGTCCAGGGACTGACGCTCGACCATGCGATCGAAGTACTCATTGCCGAAGTTCGGCCGGGCAAAGCTGCCGCTGCTCTGGTCCACCAAGTGCTGCAATTGGTTGGGCAGCAAGCGGGCGATTTCCACGTGGGCGCCGGGCACGCCACGGGCCATGAAGCCCAGGCGTTTTTCGCCGGTGAGGCTGAGCAGGGCGCCGTCAGACAGGAACTGCAAGGTGCGCGGATACGCCGGCATGCTCACCAGCGACGCTGTAGGATTTTTTGCCAGATAGCCGCCGATGGCTTCCAGGTTGGCAGGCACGCGCACATACAACGCACGGCCGGCCGGGGCCTTGAACTTGAAGGCGTGCAGGGTGTTGAGCGGTTCGACGCTGGGTACGTGGGTCAGGTTGACCTTGGTGCTGCGGGCGAGCAGGGCGTCGTCGATGTCGTTGGTGGTGTAAGGGCGCGTGTCGTCCTGGGCTTTTTCCGGCAACAGCCAGGCCTGGACCTTACCGGCAATGGTGTCATCGGCTACGGCGCTGGAACTGCTGAACATCAGCACCGGCTCAGGCTCGGCGCGTTCGTTATCCACAAAACTGACGTCGGCACCGGTAAAGGTCAGGCGATAGCGGCCGGGTACGGTGACTTCGGCCACCAGTGGCGCGGCGCTGGCATTGCCGCCGTCGCGGGCCTTGATGCCTTCGTCGAGCCTGGCGCTGACCGGCGTGCTTTCCAGCGGCGTGGCCAGGGCGGCAGAGCGTACGTAGGCGTTGAGTTTTTTCTCGTCGAAGGTGATTTCCGGGCGATTGGGCAACTGGGCGTCGCGGTAGGCCAGGCCTTTGCCGAGGGTCACGGTTACACGCTTGCGTAGGTTGTCTTCATCCACCGGGTGGGAAAACCGGAAGGTCGCCACCAGCTGTTTCAACGTCGGGTTGGATGGGTCCTGGTACAACTCGTTGGCGGCCAGGGTGGCGCGGAACGGTTGGGTGGAGAACTGGGTGCTGTACTGATCCAGCAATACGCCGTCTGCCAGCAGGTTTTTCTTGGCCAACTCGAGGGTGTAATGGGCGTCGATGGGCCAGTCTTTTTCCGGCACGAACAGCAGGCTGCGGTCATCCGCCCAGCGCCAGGTGCCCGCGACCTCAGGCTTGAGGGTAATGCCCTCGGTGACAGGTTTGCCGATCGCCGCAAGCGGCGCCACGGACTCAGCGAAGCGCACCTGCAAGTTATCCACAACCGGCGTTGGCTGGGTGTAGTCGGTCAGGTTGGGCTTGTGCAGCGAGTAGCTCGCGGTATGCGGCTGCGGCAGGTTCGAATACCAGTGCCAGCCGTAGAAGCCCGCCGCCGCGAGCAGTACCAGCCCGAGCATCCCGGCAGCCGTCTGGCGCGGGTAAGCGCGGGCTTTACCACCCAACTTCGCCACACCACGGCCAAGAGCCCGCAGCCACAGCGGAGGATGCCATTGGCCGAAAACGGCCCCCACCACGGTCAGAAACACGCCGACAACACGACGGCTGATGGCTTTGAGCGAATCGAGCATGGTGAGCATCCCTGGCTAAGTGCGGCGTATCTTACAGGGTCTTTGATACAAAAGATGACGCCGATATACGCCGCACGGCGGGATCTTTCTGTTGGAACTCAGCGTCTGGTTTAGGGGCTGCTGCGCAGCCCAGCGCGGGCAAGCCCGCTCACCACAAGGGTTATCGGTCAGCCTTTAAGCATCGTTGATGCTGCGAACGGTGGGGTCACGTCCACCAGTAGCGCACCAGGTGGAAGAAGATCGGCGCGGCGAAGCACACCGAATCCAGGCGATCCAGCATTCCGCCGTGGCCTTCGATCATATGGCCCCAGTCTTTAACCCCCCGATCACGCTTGATCGCCGACATCACAATCCCACCGGCAAACCCCAGCAGGTTGATCAACAGCGCAATCAAAAATGACTGCCACGGGTTGAACGGTGTGGTCCACCACAGCGCCGCACCGATGAGCGATGACAGCAAAATCCCGCCGACAAAGCCTTCCACGGTTTTCGACGGCGACAGGTTGGGCGCGATCTTGTGTTTGCCGAACAATTTCCCACACACGTACTGGAGCACGTCCGACAGCTGCACCACGATCACCAGGTAGGCGATCAGCAGCAGGTTGCGGCCTTCGTAGCCGGGGATGTCCAGCGTCAGCAATGCCGGCACGAAAGACACGCAGAACACCGCGATCATCAAGCCCCATTGCACTTTCGAGGCACGTTCCAGGAAGTGCGTGGTGTCGCCGCCCAGGGAGGCGAGGATCGGCAGCAGCAAAAACACGTACACCGGGATGAAGATCGAGAACAACCCGTACCAGTCGGCGTAGATCAGCAGGTACTGCAGCGGCAACGCCAGGTAAAACGCCGCCACCAAGGCCGGGTAGTCGCTGCGTCGGGTCGGGGTGAGGGTGAGGAATTCGCGCAGGGCGTAGAACGACACCGCGTAGAACAACAGGATCAACGCACCGGTGCCGAGCCAGAAGGCGATGCCGATCACCACCACCATGACCCACCAGGCGTTGATGCGGGCGTTGAGGTTGTCGATCACCGCGTTTGGCGTGCCACGGGTGCGCAGTTTGAGGATCAGGCCGATCAGCGAGGCGAGCACCAGGATCGCGCCGATCCCGCCGAACAACATCAGGGTTTGGCTATCCATGTCAGACATGCTCCGGGGCGAGGGCGAGCAAGGCGTCACGTGTGCGGGCCAAGAACAGCGCCTTGTCTTCACCGTCCTCCAGTTGCAGCGGTGCACCGAAGCTGGTGGTGCATAACAACGGCAGCGGCAAGACGCGCCCCTTGGGCATGACCCGGTTGAGGTTGGCGATCCACACCGGGATCAGTTCGGCCTGTGGGTAACTTTTTGCCAGGTGGTACAGGCCGCTTTTGAACGGCAGCAAACCGTCCTCCAGATTGCGCGTGCCTTCGGGGAAGATGATCAGCGAATCGCCGCCTTCCAGGGCAGCGAGCATTGGCTGCAACGGGTTATCCACAGGTTCTTTGCGTTCGCGGTCGATCAGCACGCCGTTGAACACGCGGTTGATGATGTAACGGCGCAGCGCGCTTTTATTCCAGTAATCGCTGCCGGCCACCGGGCGCGTGAACTTGCGCAGGTTTTGTGGCAACGAGGCCCACAGCAGCACAAAGTCGCCGTGGCTGCTGTGGTTGGCAAAGTAGATGCGTTGCACCGGCACCGGCGCGCACCCCAGCCACAGGCTACGGGCGCCGGTGACGGTGCGGGCCATGGAGGTAATCAACGTGGCGACCACGGGTTCGAACATGGGGATTCCTTATCCGGCGAAAGGCAGCCAAGGGCTGGCGAGGATCACGCCCAAGGTCAGCAGCGCTTGCGCGCCCAGCAGCCAGGCTTGTTTGCGCAACAGTTTGAGGGCGCCGCGACGGCGCTCGGTCCAGGGTCGGCCGGCCCGCTTGGGTGATTGCAGGCCGAGGGTTTGCAGGGCCTGGTCGAGGTCGCCGGTGCGCTCGGTGTCACGGGCCAGCAGGGCGAACAGGTCGGCGTCGAAGGCCACGCGCAGCGCCCAGTACTTTTGCAGCAGCCCGAGGATAATCATCCACACGCTGAGCAGCAGGCAGATCGGCGTAACACTTGGCATCAGCAACTGCGCCAGGCCGAACAACACACCGGCCACGGTCAGGCCTGTGGATAACTGATCCAGCGAACGGCCACGACGCAACAGGCTGGCGACAACCTGGAGTTCCATATCAGCAGGCATGGGGTAAACCCTCCAACGCTTCACGGTGAGCGGGGTGCAGGACCACATCGGCCCGCGCTGTACGAATAATAGTCAGCGCTGCGTCCACCGTCGTGGCTCGTCCGCTGTGCAACAGCCAGGCGGCGACAGCAGTGGCGCTGCGTGAGTAACCGAGGGCGCAGCACACCAACAGCGGGCCCTGTGCACGCAGGCGTTCGATGGCTTGGGCTGCTTGCAGGCATTCGGCGGGTGTCGGCGCGATCAGGTCCAGCACGGGGACACACTGGTACGCACGGCCCTGTGGATTAATCGGCAATTCGGCGCACAGATCGACAATGGCGCTGAATGAAACCTGCTCCTTTGCGGTAGGAATTCGCCCCAGCCAAACGTTATCCACAACCCGGTCGGGCTGCGGATGCTGACGCGTCCACAGCCTGGAGTTGATCCAGGCGCCCGCCAGATAGGGCGCATACAACCAGCGAGCGGCGGGTGTGAGCTGGCCGTCGGCGCGCTTCTGGAAACCCGCCGCGCCCAGCACGAAATAATTCGCCTTGATCAAACCCAGGGAAACCGCCGGCCACAGCAGCCACAGCCACCACCCGCCAAGGCTAAATGCCAGGATGATCAACGCCAGCGCGCCCAGGCCGTAACGCACGCCCAGCCGCCAGCGCTTCGTGTCTCGGGTGAGCCGTGCATTCAACAGCGGGCTCGGATGTTCCAGCGGCCACAACCACACGCACAGCCAGCCGGCGAGGGCGCCTGTGGGTAAGTCGATAAAGTGATGTTGATAAGTGGTCAGCACCGAAAGCCCGATCAACGCGAACCAGCCATGCACCAGCCAGCGCCAGACACCTTGGGTATGACGTTGGAACATGACCCACAAGATCACCAGCAGTGCGATATGCAGCGACGGCGCTTGGTTGAACGGCTTATCGAAGCCCGCCAGCACTGCAAACAGCCAGCCAAACACGCCATCCAGCTCCGGCCGCTCGAACGTGAAGCGCAGCGGCCAGATCAGGAAACAGCTCACCGCAATCACTTGGGCACTCAGCAGGCGCAGCGCATGTTGCTTGAGTTCGTGGCGGGTGTTGGGCAGCAGCAGCGAGAAGCCATACAGCAGGTCGATGGACCAGTAGGGCACGATGGTCCAGGCCCAGAACGGCATATGGGTTTCCCAGCCGAACACCAACGTGCCCACGTCGCTGCGCTGGCTGGTGACCCAGGTGGCAAAGCCGTAGGTGCTGAAAAACAGCGGCGCCAACAGCAGCAGCCAAAGGACGGCGGGCTTCAGTAAACCGGGTTCGCGCATGTTCAGATCTTCTGCGCCAGGGACACGGTAAAGATGCCCCACTCATCCACACGTTGGGTGATCTTGCGGAAACCGGCGGCCTCTACCAGTTGGTCCATTTCCGCTTGGCTGCGACGGCGCATCACCCAGGCCTGGCCTTGGCGATGGCTGGTCAATGCGCGGGCGATCAGTTCCAGTTGCGGGTGCCACGGTTGGCCGGTGTACACCAGGTAACTACCAGGTTCGACGGCTTCGGCGAGGCCGGCCAGCGAACCGCCAACCATGCTGTTATCGGCAAACAACTCATACAGCCCGGATACCACCGCCAAGGTTGGCTTGGGTTCCAGCGCGGCTAGATCGGCGCGGTCAAATGCATCGCCTTTGACGAACTGTGCAATATCCCCCAGGCCTTTTTCGCGGATCAGCGCGCCACCGTCGCGCACGTTGATGTCGCTGTAGTCGCGCAGCAGGATCGATTCCGGCAACGGCGACACGCCCTGCAAGGCTTCCAGTATGTAGCGGCCGTGGCCGGCGGCGATGTCGACGATACGCACTTCACGCTGTTCGTCGCGCAACCTGGCCATGGCCAGGCGCAGCAGTTCCTCGACGTTCAGCTTGCGCTGGCGGATGCCGCGCCAGCCGATGGAGTTGAGGTAGTTGGTGTCGATCATCCGGCCCAGCGCGCCTTTGCCGGTAGGGGTGTTGCGGTACACGTAGTCCAGGGTGCTGCCGGAGTCGAAACCGGTGTCGAAGCCCAGTTTCACCCCCTCCGACAGGTTTTTGCCCAGGCCCATGCTGGCGCGGGTCATGCGCCAGTACAGGTCGCGCAGGGAATTGCGCGGCAAGGGCGCGGCGAGGGATTCGGACTCGGCGCAGGTAGCGCCGAGTTTGTCGGCGTCGAGCAGGGAGGCGCGGTCCAGCGGGTGGGCAAAGTTTTGCAGGATAAAACGCCGGGCGCTGCTCACGGCCACGGCGCGGTCGCGTTCACCGAGGGTGTCGTGGAAGAAACCGGGCAGGATGTGCAGCTCTTTTTTCAGGCTGCCGAGGCGGTCGAAAAATTGCTGTTGGGGTTTGCGATGCACCACGAAGTCGGAGCCGGAGATAAGCAGTTGAGTCGGCACCTGGATCGCCTGGGCATCAGCTACAACCCGGTCGGCCGCTTCGTACAGGCCCAGCAGCACATTCACCGAAATCGCCTTGGTGATCAGCGGATCGCTGTCGTAGGACGCCACCCGCTCCGGGTCATGGCTGAGGAACTTGGCCTTGACGTAACTGTTGACGAAGAAATTGCCGCGAAACTTGCGCATCAGCGCCAGCCCCGGACGGGCGAACGGTACGTACAGCTTGACCTTGAACGCCGGCGAGGCGAGCACCAGCGCACGGATTTTCGGCGCGTAATCATGCACCCACGTGGCCGCGATCACCGCACCGACGCTTTGGGCGATGACGGCCAGGTTTTCCTCTTCGATGCCATAGGCGGCGCCGATGTGGTCGCAGAAGGTCTGCACGTCGCGGGCGCTGGTGGCGAAGCTGGGGCTGTCACCGCGCTCACCGGGGGACTGGCCGTGGCCACGGGCGTCCCAGGCGAAGAAGTCGAAGTGCGGCAGGTTCAGCTCATCGACCAGATGGGCGATGCGCCCCGAATGCTCGTGGCCGCGATGGAACAGCACGATCGCCTGGCGTGGCTCGCCATCCACAGGGGAAGTGGCCGGCCAGTGTCGGTAAAAAAGCTCGACGCCATCATGGGTAGTGAAGGTGTGTGCTTGCTGTTCGCGCATCGCAAAATCCTTATGCAGAAGGGGAAGGGGTTTCTTTCAGGCCTTGGCGTACACGGTTGACCAGGGTGTAGGCGAGCAGGGCGGCGACCAGCCACATCACCGTGTCGACCCAACCCGCGCCGAGCCAGCCCAGCGCCACGCCAGTGGCCAGCACGCCGAGTACAAAGGCCCGATCACTTTTGCCCATCGGCCCGTCGTAGCGCCGCGAAACGCCGACCATAGGCCCGAGCACACCGGCGTATTCGCTGAACACCGCGAGCAACGCCACCAGCAACACCGGCGCCAGGCTCACGCCAGGGATCAGCGCAAAGGGCAGGATCAGCGCGCTGTCGGCAATCACGTCGCACAGTTCGTTGAGGTAGGCGCCCAGGCGCGACTGTTGGCCGAATTCCCGGGCGAGCATGCCGTCGATGGCATTGAGGGCCATGCGCGCAATCATCCACAGCGGGATCAGCGCAAACAGCCACAGGTGGTGGGCGAAGCTGGCGATCAGCAGGCCCACCAGCAGGGAAATCACCCCGGCCAGCACGGTGATCTGGTTGGCGGTGGTGCCGTTGTCGTAGAGGCGCTGCACGAGCGGCCGCAGCAGGTTTTGAAAACGCGGTTTGAGCTGATAGATCGAAATCATGGGGGATGACGCTTCCTTGTCCGTGAGCCCGCGAAAAACTGTTTCGGAGTGTGCCGATTAATCACGGCCTTCACCAGTGATGGCGCGTGTTTATGGGGGTTTAGTCACGATCTGCAGCGCGCTGGGGGACAAATGTGGGAGGGGGCTTGCCCCCGATAGCAGTCTGTCAGTTGATGTATGTGCCGCTGACCCAGCGCTATCGCGGGCAAGACCCCTCCCACAGGGGATGTGTGTTGTATTCAAAAGCGGTGTTTACGAACAAAAATTTCACGCTGCGTGTTATATCGTAACGAATTGTGTGCGAGCGGGCGTGTTGGGATGCAAGTGGATCTAGCAGCTGAAGGCGCTTCGGTGGAAGGCCTTCCGCGTTTTCAGCAGGGCATGTTCCATGCCCGTCGGTTGCGCCAGGCCGGTATCAGCCTGACGGTCCTGGCCGTGGGCGGTTGGGTGTTGGCGCTGTTTGTCGCGCTGTTTGCGCCGTTGTCGATCTGGCCGGTGGTGTTGATCAACTGTGCGTCAGCGTTGCTGGTGCTGGTGGCCTGTTTGCAGTCGGCATGGTGGGTGGCGGATTGGCGTGCCCAGGCGTTGGAAGCGCCGGCGGCTCAATTGCCGGTTTATGTAACGGGCCGGTACGCACGCCTGCTGGAGCGTTTTGGCCGGCAGATCGGTACGCCGGTGTTGTGGCTCACAGGGTGGTCGCTGCTGGTGCTGGTCAGCATCATCGAATTCTGGAACCTGGCGCTGCCGGCCGCGGCTGTGGGCCAGTCCGCCAGCATCGGCGCCGGGCTGGGGTTGGCCCTGGCGTTTGGCTTGTTGGTGTTCGAGCGGCGGCTGGCCCAGGAAACCACTGCGCAGTGGCCGGAAGCGTCGCAGTTGGCGCAGTTGAGCCGGGTAGCGATTATGTGCCTGGTCGTCAGCGCGATTTGCCTGCTGTTTGCCAGCGCCGAGTCGGTGTGGCCGTTGCGCCTGGCGGTGCTGGTTGGCGTGCTGCCGGCACTGGTGGCGCTGGAGTTTCTGCTCAGGGCCGCGCTGTCGCTGTTCAGCCCGCGCCAACCGCACCTCGAACCGCGCCTGATGGCGCAAAGCTTTATCGCCGGCCTACTGCGCTGGCCGCCACAACCTTTGCTGGCGTTGCAGCACGAACTGCACAACCGTTTCGGTATCGACTTGCGCCAGATCTGGGCCTTTACCTACATGCGCCGCGCATTCTTGCCGGTGGTGCTGGTGGTGCTGGCGGTCGGCTGGGCGCTGACCGGCGTGCATGAAGTGCCCCTGCAAGGCCGTGGGATTTATGAGCGCTTCGGCAAACCGGTGCAGGTGTTCGGCCCTGGCCTGCATGCCGGGCTGCCGTGGCCGTTGGGCCGTGTGATCAAGGTGGAAAACGGCGTGGTGCACGAACTGGCCACCAGCGTCAGCGAAGCCACCGCGCCGCAGTTGGCCCCGGCCGAAGGCCCGCCGCCGGCCATCGCCAACCGCCTGTGGGATGCCAGCCATGTGAATGACAAGTCCCAGGTCATCGCCAGCAGCAGCGGCGACAAGCAGAGCTTTCAGATCGTCAACATGGATGTGCGCTTCGTCTACCGCATCGGCCTGACCGATCAGGCCGCGCTGGCCGCCACCTATAACAGCGCGGATGTGCCGACCCTGATCCGCAGCACCGCCAGTCGCATCCTGGTGCACGACTTTGCCTCGCGCACCCTGGACGAATTGCTCGGCGAACAACGCACCCGCCTGGCCGATGAAATCGGTCGCGCCGTGCAAGCCGACCTGCAAACACTCGACAGCGGCGTGGAAATCCTCGCCACGGTGGTGGAAGCCATCCACCCACCGGCCGGCGCCGCTAATGCCTATCACGGCGTGCAGGCCGCGCAGATCGGCGCCCAGGCGCTGATCTCCCGTGAACGTGGCGCGGCCAGCGAGCAGACCAACCAAGCCCTGCTGCAAGCCAGCACCGCCCGCGATCACGCCACGGCCACGGCCCATGAAGTGAATGCCGGCGCCCAGGCGGCGAACCTGCGGTTCACTGCCGAACAAAAGGCCTACGCCAGTGCTGGCCAGGCTTTCGTGCTGGAGCAGTACCTGGGCCAACTCAGCCAGGGCCTGGCCCACGCCAAGCTGTTGATTCTGGATCATCGCCTGGGCGCCGATGGCGCACCGACGATCGATCTGCGTTCTTTTACCTTGCCGGCCGATCCCTCGGTGCCGCGTAAAGCCGTTCAATAAGGAGTCTGTCTGTTGAGCGCTCATTCTCACGATCACGGTCATCACCATCATCACGGCCACCACCATCACGGTGACGAGCACGCTGCTGGCCCCTTCCCTTGGCGGCGCATGGCTTGGGCCGTGTTGCTGGTGCTGTTTGCGGTCGCGGCGGCCAGCCTGGTGCAGGTGCGTTCCGGCGAAGCCACGGTGATCACCCGCTTTGGCAACCCGTCGCGGGTGTTGCTGGAACCGGGCCTGGGCTGGCGCTGGCCGGCGCCGTTCGAAGCGGCGATCCCGGTGGACCTGCGCTTGCGCACCACCTCCAGCGGCTTGCAGGACGTGGGCACGCGCGACGGCCTGCGCATCATCGTGCAGGCCTATGTGGCGTGGCAGGTGCAGGGCGACGCCGACAATGTGCAGCGCTTTATGCGCGCGGTGCAGAACCAGCCCGATGAAGCGGCGCGGCAGATTCGCACCTTCGTTGGCTCGGCGCTGGAAACCACGGCGGCCAGTTTTGACCTGTCCAGCCTGATCAACACCGACGCCAGCCAGGTACGCATCGCCGATTTCGAGGCGCAGTTGCGCCAGCAGATTGATCAACAATTGCTCACCACCTATGGCGTACGCGTGGCCCAGGTCGGTATCGAGCGCCTCACGTTGCCGTCGGTGACGCTGACTGCCACCGTCGACCGCATGCGTGCCGAGCGCGAAACCATCGCCACCGAACGCACCGCCGTGGGCAAGCGCGAAGCGGCGCAGATCCGTTCTGCCGCCGAGCGCGACGCGCGCATCGTGCAGGCCGACGCCACGGTGAAAGCCGCCGATATCGAAGCGCAATCGCGGGTTGAGGCCGCGCAGATTTACGGGCGGGCCTACGCCGCTAATCCGCAGCTGTATAACCTGCTGCGCTCGCTGGACACCTTGGGCACGGTGGTGACGCCTGGCACCAAGATCATCCTGCGCACCGACGCCGCGCCGTTCCGTGCGCTGGTGGACGGGCCGAAGGACGCCCAGCCATGACCGAGCGTGACAGCCCGGACAGCCCGTGGATCCAGGCCGGGCGCCTGACCTTCATGGCGCTGTACGCGGTGACGGTGTTGGCGGCGTTGGCCTGGGCGTTTTCCAATGTGCGCCAGATCGACCCGCAGAACCGCGCCGTGGTGCTGCACTTCGGCGCCCTCGACCGCATTCAGAATGCGGGCTTGCTGTTGGCCTGGCCGCAGCCGTTCGAGCAGGTGGTGTTGCTGCCCGCCGCCGACCGTGTGATCGAGCGTCGAGTAGACAACCTGCTGCGTTCCGATGCGGCGGTGCAGGCCGACCGCGTGGCCAGTTTCGCCACGCCGCTGAGCGATGCGCTGGCCGGTTCCGGTTACCTGCTGACCGGCGATGCCGGGGTGGTGCAACTGGATGTGCGGGTGTTCTACAAGGTCACCGAACCGTACTCCTTTGTGTTGCAGGGCGCGCACGTGTTGCCGGCCTTGGATCGCCTGGTCACGCGCAGCGCCGTGGCCCTGACGGCAGCGCGGGACCTGGACACGATTCTGGTGGCGCGCCCCGAACTGATCGGCAGCGACAACGGCGCCGCCGAACGTCGCGAGCGGTTACGCGGTGATCTGGTGCAAGGCATCAATCAGCGGCTGGCGGCGTTGACCGGCAGCGGCTTGGGCTTGGGTATCGAAGTCACGCGCGTGGATGTGCAATCGAGTTTGCCGGGCCCGGCGGTGAACGCGTTCAATGCGGTGCTGACGGCCAGCCAGCAAGCCGATAAAGCCGTAGCCAACGCGCGTACCGACGCCGAAAAGCTCACCCAAACCGCCAACCAGGAGGCGGATCGCGTGGTGCAGGTGGCCCACGCCCAGGCCAGCGAGCGCTTGGCCAATGCCAAGGCGCAAACCGCCACGGTCGCCAGCCTCGCCCAGGTCAAAGACCCAGGTTTGCTGTTGCGGCTTTACCGCGAGCGCCTGCCGAAGATTCTCGGCCAGGCGGGCTCCGTGACCACGGTCGACCCTAAAGACGACTCCCGCTTGATCATCCAGGGAGCCGAGCAATGAGCGCACCTATGTTGACCTCCGCCGAGCAGCGCAGCGCTGCCCGCCAACTCACCCTGGCCATGCTGGCCTTGGGGTTGCTCGTGCTCGGCCTGGTGTGGCGCTGGCTGGCGCCGGACCAGACGGGCGTCAGTCAGCTGTTGCTGGGTGTGGCATCGCTGTTGGTGGCCGTGCCGGTGATGCGTTCGGCGTGGTACAGCCTGCGGTTCCCCAGTTTGCATGGGATCACCGACCAACTTATCGCCCTGGCCATGCTGGGCGCCTGGGCCACCGGCGACCTGCTGACCGCCGCGTTGCTGCCGATCATCATGATCTTCGGCCATGTGCTGGAAGAACGCAGCGTGATCGGCTCCCAGGAGGCGATCCACGCCCTGGGCAAATTGACCCGCAGCCATGCACGGCGGGTGCAGGCCGACGGCAGCATTGTCGAAGTGGATAACGGCCTGTTGAACACCGGCGATATCGTCGAAGTGCGCGCCGGTGACCGCGTGCCTGCCGACGGTGTGGTGCTGTCGGGGCAGGCGAGCCTGGACACGGCGCCGATCACCGGTGAGTCGGTACCGCTGGAAGCCAGTGTCGGTGTGCAGGTATTCGGTGGGGCGATCAACCTCGACGGTCTGCTGCGCCTTGAAGTGACGCGTACCGGCAACGAATCGACCTTGGGCAAGGTCATCGCGCTGATGCAGAACGCCGAGCGGTCCAAGCCGCCGATCACGCGGCTGCTGGAGCGTTATGCGGGCAGCTATATGGTGTTGGTGCTGCTGCTGGCGGCGGTCACCTGGTTTGTGACCCATGATGCCCAGGCGATGCTCGCCGTGCTGGTGGCGGCATGCCCGTGTGCGCTGGTGTTGTCGGCGCCGGCCACGGCGATTGCCGGCATTGCCGTGGCGGCGCGCCATGGGATTCTGATTCGCAGCTCGGCGTTCCTCGAAGAGCTGGCGGATTTGACCTCGCTGGTGGTCGACAAGACCGGCACCCTGACGTTTGGCACGTTGCGTTTGCAGTCCATCGAGACCTCGTCGACGGATCGCCAGGCGCTGCTAAACCTGGCGGCCAGCCTGGGCTCGGCGAGCAGCCACCCGGTCAGCCGCGCGCTGGCGGGGTTGGCGACTCAGGCACAGCAGTTGGGGTTGACTGACATCCGCGAACGCCAGGGTCTGGGCGTGGTGGCCCAGACCGAACAGGGCGAAGCCGCGCTTGGACGGCCGGAGCTGTTCGGGCAATTGGGCATCGCCACCACGGCGGTGCCCAACCATGACGGCCCGATTGCCGGGTTGGCGCTGAACGGGCAATTTCTCGCCTGGCTGCTGTTGGCCGACAGCGTCAAGCCGGAAGCGCGCCAAGCTTTGCAGGAACTGCGCGAGCTGGGACTTGGGCGCCAGTTGCTGTTGACCGGCGACCGTCAGAGCGTGGCCGACAAACTGGCGCTGGATGTAGGCATCAGCGATGTCGACGCCCAGGCGTTGCCCGAGGACAAGCTCAACCGCGTGCTGGGGGAGATCGGCAGCGGCTTCCGGCCAATGGTGGTGGGCGATGGGATCAACGACTCCCTGGCGCTCAAGGCCGGCGTGGTGGGCGTGGCGATGGGGGCGGGCGGGGCGGATATCGCGCTGGCCTCGGCGGACGTGGTGTTGATCGGCAGCGACTTGCGACGGTTGGGCACCTGTGTGCGCTTGAGTCGCCAGTGCCGGCACACGTTGCAGGTCAATGTGATCATCGGTCTGGGCTGGACGCTGGCGATCGTGGTGTTCGCCGCGTTTGGCTGGTTGGGTGCGGCCGGCGCAATGATTGCGGCGGTGTTGCACAACCTCAGCACGCTGCTGGTGCTGGGTAACGCCGGGCGTCTGTTGCGCTTCCACGAGCCGCTGTTGAAGCTCGACGAATAATTTTCAGAAATATTTGCACACGGCTGTAACGCCGCTGGGGGGGCTCACTCTAGTGGTGTGTCGAGACTGAACAATCCGTTCAGACCGACTCCACCACCGATCATGAGGAATACCACAATGAACATTAAATCCGCTGCTGCTGGTGCTGCTCTGGCGATGGCCGCCGCTACCATGTTTGCCGGTGTTGCCACCCAGGTACAAGCGGCTGACGCGCCAGTGCATTGCTACGGCGTGACCTCCTGCAAAGGCATGAACGACTGCAAGACCAAGGACAACGCGTGCAAGGGTCAAGGCGCCTGCAAAGGCATGGGTTTCAAGGCCATGACCAAGGCAGCCTGTGACGCGGCTGGCGGTAAAGTCGGCGAATAACCGGCAAGCGAGTGCAACCGCAGCGCCAGCCCCCCTGCGCTGCGGACACTTTCCCCAGGAGTCAGTCATGTCCGCTTCCCTTCCAAGTCTGGGTTACGGCCTGGGTTTACGCAGTGAGTACTACCAGCAGATCCTGGAACAATCGCCGGCCGTGGATTGGTTCGAGGTGATCTCCGAGAATTATCTGGTGCAGGGCGGCAAAGCCTTGTACTTCCTGGACGCGATAGCCGAGCGTTATCCCCTGGTGATGCACGGGGTGTCCTTGTCCATTGGCGGGCCGCACGCCCTCGATAGCGACTACCTGAAACAGATCAAACAGCTCGCCGAGCGTATCCAGCCGGCCTGGGTTTCCGATCACCTGTGCTGGAGCCGCGGCAGTGCGCACCAGTTGCATGACCTGCTGCCGCTACCCTACACCAAAGAAAGCCTCTACCACGTGGCCGGTCGCGTACGCCAAGTGCAGGACGTGTTGCAGCGCCCGCTGGTGCTGGAAAACGTCTCCAGCTACGTGCGCGCCAAGGCGGATGAATTCACCGAGTGGGAATTTCTCAACGCCCTGGCCCATCTGTCGGGGTGCCAGTTGTTGCTCGACGTGAACAATGTGTACGTCAGCTCGCGCAACCACGGCTTCGATGCCTGGACCTTTATTCGCAACCTGCCGCAAGAAAGCATCCGCCAACTGCACCTGGCCGGGCATGTGGACTATGGCGACTACGTGGTCGATACCCACGATCATCCGGTGTGTGATCCGGTGTGGGCGCTGTATCAACAGACCCTGGAACACCTGGGGCCGGTTTCGACGCTGCTGGAGCGTGATGACCATTTCCCGCCGTTCGAAGAGCTGCTCACCGAGTTGAGCAAGGCACGCGAACTCGGCGCCACGGCCTTGGCCAGGAGAGCGGCATGCGCCTGACCGATTGGCAGTTGGCCTTCGAACAGCATTTATTGGCCCCAACGCCTGACGCCGACAGTGGCTTCGCCGCCACCTTGTTGGGTGGGCCGACGCTGGATGTCGACACCGGCCTGGCGATCTACCACAACGCCTATATCGCGCGGTTGCAGGACGTGTTGCGGCATGACTTCAGCGCCATCCTCTATTGGCTGGGGGATGATGAGTTTGCGGCGCTGACCCACGCGTATGTGCGCCGTTACCCGTCGGCCCATTTCAGCCTGCGTTGGTTGGGCGAACGGTTTGCGACGTTTATCCACGAGCACTTGGTGGCCGAGCAAAGTATGGCGCTGGCGGAACTGGCCCAGCTGGAGTGGGCGTTTACCCTGGCGTTCGATGCGCCGCAAGGTGAGCCGTTGGCCCTGAGTGACATGGCGCTGCTGCAGCCCGAAGATTGGCCGGGTTTGCAGTTCGCCCTGACGCCGTCCGTGCAGCAGCGTTTGTGCCACTTCAACAGCGTGGCCCTCTGGCGTGCCAGCAAGGATGGGGTGGATTTCCCCGGCAGCCATTCCCTGGAACTCCCCCAGATCTGCCTGGTATGGCGCCATCAGAATGGCTGCCACTACCGCAGCCTGGAACCCGCAGAAGCCTTTGCCCTGATGGGCATGGTGACGACCGGTTGGACCTTTGCCGAACTGTGCGAACAACTGGCAGTCACTTATGCAGAGGGTGCGCCGCTGCAGGCTGTTACATGGCTGAAACAGTGGGTCCAGGACGGTTTGCTCGAACGCCGAGCCCCATAGAAGAGGGCTATCAAATCGATAGCCTCCTACTTTTATTGGGATGGTCTACCCTCACTTCAGACGTCTGAAACAAGGGGGGACTACTCATGCTCGCGCAACTTCCACCGGCCTTACAGAATCTTCAGCTACCGCTGCGTCTGCGACTCTGGGACGGCCATGAATTCAACCTGGGCCCCGAGCCCAGCGTGACCATCGTGGTGAAGGACCCCACGGTCGTCTCGCAACTGACCCATCCCACGCTCGACGCATTGGGTGAAGCCTTCGTCGAGGGCAAACTGGAGTTGGAAGGCTCCATCAGTGAAGTGATCCGGGTCTGTGATGAGCTGAGCCATGCCCTGATCGAGGACGATGGCGGCAGCCATCCGGTGCGCTCGATCCACGACAAGGCTACGGACGCCGCGGCCATTTCCTACCATTACGACCTGTCCAATGCCTTCTACCAGCTGTGGCTGGACCAGGACATGGCGTACTCCTGCGGTTATTTCGAAACCGGCAGCGAATCCATCGACCAAGCCCAACAAGACAAATTCCGTCACCTGTGCCGCAAGCTGCGCTTGCAGCCGGGCGAGTATTTGCTGGATGTCGGCTGCGGCTGGGGCGGGCTGGCGCGGTTTGCGGCGCGGGAGTTCGGGGTGAAAGTGTTTGGCATCACCCTGAGCAAGGAGCAGTTGGCATTGGCTCGCGAACGGGTAAAAGCCGAGGGCCTGGCGGATCAGGTCGACCTGCAACTGCTCGACTACCGCGACCTGCCCCAGGACGGCCGTTTCGACAAAGTGGTGAGCGTGGGCATGTTCGAACACGTCGGCCACGCCAACCTGGCGCAGTATTGCCAGACCCTGTTCGGCGCGGTGCGTGAAGGTGGCCTGGTGATGAACCACGGCATCACCGCCAAGCACACCGACGGCCGCCCGGTAGGCCGAGGCGCAGGTGAGTTTATCGAACGTTACGTGTTCCCCAACGGCGAGCTGCCGCACCTGGCGATGATGACCGCCGAGATCAGCGAAGTCGGGTTGGAAGTGGTCGACGTCGAAAGCCTGCGCTTGCACTACGCACGCACCCTGGACCATTGGAGCGAGCGCCTGGAAGACAACCTGGAAGCCGCGGCGAAGCTGGTGCCGGCACAGGCGTTGCGGATCTGGCGGCTCTACCTCGCGGGTTGTGCGTATGCGTTTGCGCGGGGTTGGATCAACCTGCACCAGATCCTCGCGGTCAAACCCCATGCCGATGGCAGCCATGAACTGCCGTGGACGCGCGAGGATCTGTACCGCTGAGTGGGAGGGGGTAAACCCCCTCCCACATTTTGTTTTGTGTTGTCGGGTTAAAGGATTGGTGAGATCAAACGCGCCACCCGCATCCCCAGTTGCTGCAGGCGCCGGGTTTCGCGGCTTTCTTCCTGGCTGACTTCATGGGCCAGGGCAAAGTCGTCCAGCAGCATCTGTTCGACTTCCTTGGCGAAGGCTTCATCGACGGTCAGCAACATCACTTCAAAATTCAGCCGGAACGAGCGGTTGTCCATGTTGGCACTGCCGATGGCGCTGATTTCGCTGTCCACCAACACCACCTTCTGGTGCAGAAAGCCCGGCGTGTAGCGGAACACGCGCACCCCGGCGCGCACGGCTTCGATGGCGTAGAGGCTGGAGGCGGCATACACGATGCGATGGTCGGGGCGCGAGGGCAGCAGCAGACGTACGTCGACACCGCGCAGCACCGCCAGGCGCAGGGCGGCGAACACTGCTTCATCGGGGATGAAATACGGGCTGGTGATCCACACCCGCTCGGTCGCCGCGTGGATGGCCTCGACAAAAAACAGCGAGCAGGTTTCGTACGGATCGGCCGGGCCGCTGGCGAGTAGCTGGCAGAGCACACCGTCTTCGGGATACGCGTCCGGCAGGATCAGCGGCGGCAGTTCCCGTGCGGCCCAGAACCAGTCTTCGGCAAACGATTCCTGCAGGCACGCCACCACCGGGCCCGTGACCTGCACATGGGTATCGCGCCACGGCGCCAATGGCGGTTTCTTGCCCAGGTATTCATCACCCACGTTATGCCCGCCGACAAACCCGGTGAGGCCATCCACCACCACGATTTTGCGATGGTTGCGGAAGTTGACCTGGAAGCGGTTGAGCCAGCCGCTGCGGGTGGCGAAGGCCTTGACCTGCACGCCGGCGTCGCGCAGCGATTGCACATAGCGATGGGGCAGGGCGTGGCTGCCGATGCGGTCGTAGAGTACGTAGATGCTCACGCCTTGGGCGGCTTTTTCCTTCAGCAGCGCATGAAGTTGCTGGCCCAGGTCGTCGTCATGAATGATGAAAAATTGAAACAGCACCGCCGTCTTGGCGTGGCGGATCGCGTCGAAGATCGCGCTGAAGGTGGCGTCGCCATTCACCAGCAGGCGCACTTCATTGTTGGCCAGGCACGGCATGCGCCCCAGTTTGGGCATGGCGCGCAACGAGGCGTAGGCACTGGAATTGCGCGCGGCCAGGGCCTCTTCGACCCAGGGGCGCCAGTTCAGCTCGGTGATGGCGGTGTGCATTTCCTGGTTGGCCTGGCGACGGGCCTGGATGTACGCGTCGAAGGTGCTGCGGCCGAAGATCAGGTAGGGGATCAGCGTGAGGTAGGGCATGAACATCAGCGACAAGGCCCAGGCGATAGAGCCTTGGGCGGTCCTGACGGTCAGCACCGCATGGATCGCGGCCAGTGTCCCGAGAAAGTGCAACGTGGCAATGAAGTAGGCGAGCAGGTGCGGGCCAAAGAAATCCATGGACGACGGTACTCCAGGCAATCCAATGCCTAACAGACCATGTTCGGCTGTGAATGTCGCTATTTTATTTGGCGTGCAACACTGGCGCCTTTGCAGCGTCTAACGCCCACAATTGCCCAGGAGTTACCCGATGAATGCTCGTCTGCTCTGTTTATCCATAGTTGTTGGTTTGTCGCTGCCGGTGGCAGCACAGGCGCAGATGCTGGCGCCGGGCTTGTGGGAATTGACCACCAGCAATATGAAAGTCGATAACCAGGACCTGCCGGATTTGTCGCTGATCCTCGGTCAGCTCAAGCAACAGATGACCCCTGAACAACGCGCCATGCTGGAGAAACAAGGCATCACCATGGCCGGCAAAGGCGTACAGATGTGCCTCACGCCCGCGCAGGTCGCGTCTGACTCGATTCCCCTGACCGACCCGCAATCGGGCTGCAAACAGCAAGTCACCGACAAAACCGGCAACCAGTGGAAATTCCGCTTCAGTTGCCCGAAAGCCCAGGGCACCGGTGTCGCCACGTTCCAAAGCCAGAAAGAATTCACCACCACCGTCAACGGCACCTTCAATGCCACCGGCATCCAGCAGAAGGGCAGCCTGGACACTCACGCGCAGTGGTTGGGCAACGAGTGCGGTACGGTCAAACCCCGCGCTTAACCCGTAGGCGCGAGCAAGCTCGCGCCTACCTTAGGAAATGCAGGGGTAAACCTTGGCAGCTATCGACTACTTGGCCGTTGTGCCAGGCCAGGTGGCCGGAGACCAAGGTGGTACTGACGCTGTGGCGAAAGCGCCGTTCGGCAAAGGGCGTCCAACCGCAGCGGGCCAGGATTGGCTCGTCGGCAACCGGCTTGCCGTCGGGCTCGGGTTTGATCAGCACCAGATCGGCCCAATACCCTTCACGCAGATAGCCACGGTCCGGGATCGCAAACAGGTCGGCGACCCGGTGGCTGGTCTTCGCGACCAACGTGGTCAGCGGCAGCAGCCCGTCTGCCACCAACTCCAGTAACGCCGGCAACGCATGTTGCACCAGGGGCAACCCTGACGGTGCTTCGCGATACGCCAGTTGCTTTTGCGCCCAGGTATGCGGCGCATGGTCTGTGCCAATCACATCCAGACGATCACTCAATAACGCCTGGCGCAGCGCGTCGCGGTCGGCGCGGGTCTTGATCGCCGGGTTGCATTTGATCTGATGGCCGAGGCGGTGATAGTCGCGGTCATCGAAGAGCAGGTGGTGCACACACACCTCGGCCGTGATGCGTTTTTGGGCCAGGGGCTTGTCTTCGAACAGTTCGAGCTCGCGGGCGCTGGTGAGGTGCAGCACGTGCAGGCGCGTGCCGTGGCGCTTGGCCAATTCCACTGCAAAGGACGACGAGCGATAGCACGCCTCGGCATCGCGGATCAGCGGGTGGGCGACGGCGGGGATGTTATCGCCGAAACGCTCACGCAGGCGCAGTTCATTGGCCTGGATGCTCGGCGTGTGTTCGCAGTGGGCCAGGAGGATGGTCGGCACGTGGGCAAACAGCCGCTCCAGGATCCGTGGATCGTCCACCAGCATGTTGCCGGTGGAGGCGCCCATGAACACTTTGACCCCGGCCACCTGGCTCGGGTCGAGGGCGGCGACGGTGTCCAGGTTGTCGTTGCTCACGCCGAAGTGAAACCCATAGTTGGCCACCGAATGCAGGGCCGCACGGCGTTTTTTATCGGCCAGGGCCTCCAGGTTCAGGGTCGCTGGGCTGGTGTTGGGCATGTCCATCACGCTGGTAATGCCGCCCGCCACCGCCGCCCGGGACTCACTGTAGAAACTGCCTTTGTCCGGCGCGCCGGGGTCACGGAAATGCACCTGGTCATCGATCATGCCCGGCAACAGCCATTGGCCCTTGGCGTCGATGGCCAGCGGTGCGTCACACCCGGTGATGCTGCTGGCGATCTTTTCGATGCGGCCATTGGCGACCAGCACGTCGGCGTCGAAAACCTGGCCTTCATTGACCAGGCGGGCGTTACGAATCAACAGGCGGCTCATGGTTCAGAACTCGTTTTGCAGGGCTTTGTAGCCGCGCACCAGATCAACGTTGGTCCGCGCCACGTCTTCGGAAAACTCCGAGGCGCTGACGCTCACCGGCGGGAATTGCGACAGGTCGGTGTTGGGCCCGATGCGGGTGGTGGAGGGCACATAGAACGCGGCGGGCAGGTCGCGGCCATCGACCACCGAGTTGTGGCGCACCACGCAGCCATCGCCCACGGCGCAGTTGAACAGCACGCTGTTGAAGCCGATGAATACGCGGTCGCCCACACTGCACGGGCCGTGGACGATGGAGCGGTGGGCGATGGAGGTGAACTCGCCGATGGTCACGGCCGCGCCGGACTTGGAGTGGATCACCACGCCGTCCTGGATATTGGAATTGGCGCCGATGGTGATCGGGTCCATAGCGCCGCTGGCGTCGACTTCGTCGGCACGGATCACGGCGTAGGGGCCGACGAACACATTCTCGCCGATGATGACCTTGCCGCAGATGATCGCGGTCTTGTCGACGTAGGCCGATTCGGCAATCACCGGCAGATCGCCGGAAGGGTTCTTGCGGATCATGCGCTGGGCTCCGTGATGATGTGAATGTGGTCGCCATCGATGGCGTTGTAGAAACAGGTCGGTCGGCCGGTGTGGCAGGCCGGGCCCCGTTGGTTGACGATCAGCAGCACCGCGTCGCCGTCGCAATCCAGGCGGGCTTCTACCAACTGTTGCCTGTGGCCGGAGCTTTCTCCCTTGCGCCACAGTTGCTGGCGCGAGCGGGACCAGTAGCAGACTTGGCCGGTAGCCAGGGTTTCGCTGAGGGCCTGGCGGTTCATCCAGGCCAGCATCAGTACCGCGCCGCTGCCGTGTTGCTGGGCGATGGCGGCAATCAGGCCATCACGGTTCCACGGCAGGGCATCGAGCACCGGTTCGAGTGGAAAGCGACTGCCAATGGCCGCCCCTTCCAGTTCGAGCATGCTCAGGCTCATGGCTTACCCAGGGCCGCGCACAAGGTGTTGAGGTTGTATTCGAACAGCCCGGTGAAGGTGCTGGCCGGGCCTTCGGCGGCGAGGGCATCGGAGTACAGCGTGCCGCCGATCTGCGCGCCGCTTTCGTCAGCGATCTGCTTGAGCAGGCGCGAGTCCTTGATGTTTTCCATGAACACGGCCTTGACCTTGTCTTTGCGGATCTGGGTGATCAGCGCAGCGACTTCGGCGGCGGAAGGCTCACGTTCGGTGGACAAGCCCTGCGGCGCCAGGAACTGAATCCCGTAGGCCTGGCCCAGGTAACCGAAAGCGTCATGGGAGGTGACGATACGGCGGTTGCCCGGCGGCAATGCGCCGAACTTGGTCTTGGCTTCGGCGAGCAGGCGGTAGATCTCTTTCAGGTAGGTTTGGCTGTTGCGCTGGTAGTCGGCGGTGTTGGCCGGGTCGGCGGCGATCAGCGCCTTGGTGATGTTGTTGACGTAGATTTCGGCGTTGGCCAGGTTATGCCAGGCGTGCGGGTCGGGGATGGTTTCGCCGTCCTCTTCCATCGTGTGGGAGATCACGCCCTTACTGGCGGTGACCACGGTGGCTCGGGTTTCGGTGCTGGTCACCAGGCGGTCCAGCCACGGTTCGAAGCCCAGGCCGTTCTTGATGATCAGCTTGGCCTTGAGCAGCGCCTTGGCGTCGTCCGGCGTGGGCTCGTAGGTATGGGCGTCGGCGTCGGGGCCGACCATGTTGCTGATCTGGATGTGATCGCCACCGATCTGGTGGGTGATGTCATCGAGAATACTGAAGCTGGTAACCACCTGGAGTTTGTCGGCGGCCTGGGCCATCGACAGCGGCAGCAGCAGACTGAACAGCACGAGTAGAGCGCGCATCGGGAAACACCTCATTGGGATGTAAGCAGGGGTGGGCGGCGCAGTAAGCCGTGCACCGGACCGAAGACCACGGACAGCAGGTACCCAGCGCCCGCCACCAGCACAATCGCCGGGCCGCTGGGCAGTGAGTAGTAGAACGACAGCAACAAGCCAAGCCACACCGACAGGCATCCCAGCACCGCCGATACCGCAATCAACACCGGCAAACGCCGGCTCCAGAAACGTGAAGCGATGGCCGGCAACATCATCAAACCCACCACCATCAACGCGCCGATGGCCTGGAAACCGATCACCAGGTTGAGCACCACCAGGGTCAGGAACAGCCCGTGGGCCAGCGGGCCGAGGCGGCTGACGGTTTGCAGGAACAGCGGGTCGAGGGTGTCGAGCAGCAGCGGTTTGTAGATCAGCCCCATGGCGATCAGGCTGAACCCCGAGACCCAGAGCATGCCGGTGAGGGTGGTTGCGTCCACGGCCAGGGCCGAGCCGAACAGCAGGTGCAACAGGTCCAGGCGCTTGCCGGCGATGCCGAGGATCAGCACGCCGGCGGCCAGGGAAATGGGGTAGATGGCGGCGAGGCTGGCGTCTTCGCGCAGGCCGGTGCGGCGGGTGATCCAAGCGCAGAGGCCGGCCATGCTCAGGCCGGCGCCGAGGCCACCGATGGTCAGCGCTGGCAGGCTGAGCCCGGCGAACCAGAAGCCCAGTGCAGCGCCGGGCAGGATGCCGTGGGCCACGGCGTCACCGATCAGGCTCATGCGCCGCAGGATCAGGAAAACGCCCAGCGGCGCGGTGCTGCACGCGAGCACCAGCCCGCCGATCAGGGCGCGGCGCATGAACACGAAGTCGACAAAGGGCATCCACAGGTGGGCGGCGAAGTGCATCAGGCCACCTGCATTTGGGGTTGCGGGCGGATCAGCTGTTTGCTGTCGCCGAACGCACAGCCGGTGCTTTTGATGTGCAGCACCTGCTCGGTGTGGTGGCGTACGGACGTCAAGTCGTGGCAAACGATGACCAGCGTGCGGCCTTCGGCACGCCAGGCGTGGATGTGTTTCCAGCACAACGCCTGGCCCTCTTCATCGAGGGCCGCATGGGGTTCGTCGAGCAGCAACACCGGCGAATCGGCCAGGCTCATGCGGGCGAGCAGGGCGCGCTGCAGTTGGCCGCCGGACAAGGCCATCAATGGGCGCTGTTCCAGGCCGCTGAGGCACCAGTCTTCCAGCACGGCTTGCAGGCGCTGGCTGCGTTGTTGCGCGGTGAGTTGGGTGCCCCAGAAACCGGCGGCGACCAGTTCTTGCAGGCTGATGGGGAACTGGCGGTCCAGGTGTTGCTGCTGAGGCAAGAACGCCAGGCCGCCACGCCGTGGAACATTCACGAGCACCTTGCCGGCCAGCGGCTTTTGCAGCCCGGCGATGACTTTGAGCAGACTGCTTTTACCGCAGCCGTTGGGACCTATGACCCCAGTGAGGCTGCCTTTTTCCAGAGTGAAATCCACGGCGGGTGTGAGCGGTTGGCCGGGGGCGCCCCAGCGCAAAGCAGTGCAGGTGATCATGCAGGGTGTCTCGTCCAGCGGCTTTCAGCCACGGCATCGTGCGCGTGCAGGCTTTCGGCGTGGATCACTTTGAGGTGGAAGGCTTTGACGGCATCCGAGCGTTTCAAGGCGAGGTTCAGGCGGCGGGCGGCGTCTTCGCAGAACATCAGGTTCTGCCCGTTGGCCAGGGCGAAGGCTTGTTCGTCCGCCCGTTTCACCGCGGTTTGTACGGCGGTGCCGAGGGCGGCTTCGGCGTCGTTGATCAGGTCGGTCAGCGCCAAGTGTTCGCCTTGCAGGTATACGTGCAACTGCGCGCTACTGCGCTGGCTGTGGGGTGTGGCGACGATACCGTTGGCGCTGCCGAGCCAGGTCAGCATGGCTTCGTGCTGCAAAGGCTTGTCGGCGAAATCATCGATAAATTGCTGCTGAATCAACTGCCTGGCAAGGGCAGCGGAGCAAGGGCAGGTCGAGGAATACGTCACGTCAATTTTTTGTTCCACGTGGAACATCTGGTTTTCCAACCGGGCTTCAATGGTCACCGGGTAGCTCTTCCAGCCCGCTAATGGACTCACCAGCGCCGGACGTTTGAGCAACAGATGGGTGTGGATACGCAGGTAGGCGTTCTTAGATAAATCTTCATGACTGTCGAGAAAGCGCTGCAGTACATTGCGCAGAAGTGCAGGCGTGAGGGGCTGCTGGTCGAGCATTTCCAGCGCCAGGTACAGGCGTGACATATGAATGCCACGGGCGGTGCCATCGTCCAGGCTCACGCCGGCATCGGCAGTGGCGGTCAGGCGCTGACCGTCGATCAGGATCGGCAGGGCGATGCCGCACATGCCCACCCAATCGAGTGGCAAGGCTTGGCGTGAAGCCTGCGCGGCGATATCCGGCAGAGTCAGCGCATTCATGAGCAGGTCCATCGTTGGAAATAATTCGACATGTTATAGTATAACAATAGAGTCGACGATGAATTTTCTGCCCCGGCCTTTTTTCAGTCATGTCGAGTACGGACGCTCCTTTATCTGCGGTATTTGTCATGCACAGACGTCAGCTTCTCAATCTGCTCCTGGCCAGCCCCTTTTTCGTTTTGCCGTTCACGGCCCACGCCACGCAGATTCGTAACGCGCGTTTATGGCGCTCAGACGACAAGCTACGACTGGTGTTCGACCTCAGCGGGCCGGTGCACTACAAGACCTTCTCCCTGACCGCGCCGGAGCGCTTGATCATCGACCTCAGCGGCGCCGGGCTCAGTGGTGATTTTTCTCAACTTGAGCTGAAGAACAGCGGGATCACCGCGATTCGCTCGGGACATTTTGGCAAGGCGGATACGCGCATCGTGCTCGACCTGGCCGCACCGATGCAGCTCAACAGCTTTGTATTGCCGCCGCAGGACGGGCAGGGGCACCGGTTGGTGCTTGATCTCACCAGCGCCACTCAGGCGCCGCGTCAAATCGTGGCTCAATCGACATCGCCGGCAGAAAAAGCCCACCCCAAGCGCGACATCATGGTGGTGGTCGACCCTGGCCACGGCGGCAAAGACCCCGGCGCCATCGGCTCCAAGGGCCAGCGCGAAAAAGACGTGGTGTTGTCCATCGCCCAACTGTTGGCCAAGCGCCTGAAACGCGAGAAGGGCTTTGACGTGAAACTGGTGCGCAACGACGATTTCTTCGTGCCGCTGCGCAAGCGCGTGGACATCGCCCGCCAGCACAAGGCCGATATGTTTATCTCGGTGCACGCCGATGCCGCGCCACGGCTCACGGCTTGCGGGGCCTCGGTGTATGCCCTGTCGGAAGGCGGCGCCACCTCGGCCACGGCGCGTTTTATGGCCCAGCGCGAAAACGGCGCGGACCTGTTGGGTGCCACCACTTTGCTCGACCTGAAGGACAAAGACCCAATGCTCGCCGGGGTGATTCTCGACATGTCGATGAGCGCCACCATCGCCTCCAGCCTGCAACTGGGCAGCTCGGTGTTGGGCAGCCTGCAAAGCATCACCAGCCTGCATCAGAAGCGCGTGGAACAGGCCGGGTTCGCGGTGCTCAAGTCACCGGATGTGCCGTCGATCCTGGTGGAGACCGGGTTTATCTCCAACGCCCGGGACGCCCAGCGCTTAGTGACGGCGCGCCATCAACAGGCCGTGGCGGATGGCTTGTTCGACGGCCTGAAAAACTACTTCCAGAAGAACCCGCCGATGAACAGCTACATGGCGTGGGTGCAGGAACAGCAGAACGTTCAGGCCTAACAACCGGTAATGCGGCTGCAGGTGAACTTAGCGCTGGCGCCGCCGGAACTGGAAAACCGGTTGATGGTGGTCCAGCCCACGCGCCGTGTGTAGCCGACCCACGCCTCCCCATTCGAAGCCAAGCCAGTAAAAAACGTCAGTTGCCCGTAGCGGCTGTTGGTTTGTGCCCAATAGCGTTTGCCGACCACCTCGTAACCGCGCAAATACGTGGTGCTGCCCACCGTCGCCACGCTGTAGGCATTGCCCTGCGGATCGACACAGGCCAGCAGGTTGGCACTGCGCGTGCAGTTGGCCAGCGGATTCGGCGCTTGTGCACAGGCCGGCCCTGCCGCTGCCAGTAACAGGGCGCACACCAGGTATTTCATAAGAGTTCTCGGGGCAGTGAGGTGTTCAAGCATTGCGCCCTTCGTCGCAGCGAGCAAGGGGGATTGGCTTATTTGCATTGTTATACTATAACATCAAAGTACAGCCTGACCCGTGACCCGCTCCCATGACCGAACAAGACCTGCTGACCCAACCGCCTGCCGACTACATGAATGAAGCCCAGCAGGGCTTCTTTCGCGAACTGTTGCTGACTCAGCGCGCTGAACTGCAAGCGCGCATCGAAGGCGAATTCCTGGTCCTGCGCGAGCAGGAAACCAACAGCGACCCAGCCGATGTCGGCAGCGCCGAAGAGCAACGCCAATGGCAACTGCGCCTGCTGGAGCGGGAGAAGAAGCTGCTGGACAAGATCGACGACGCCCTCGAACTGCTGGCCCGTGGCGAATACGGCTGGTGCCGCGAAACCGGCGAACCCATTGGCTTGCAACGTCTGTTGCTACGCCCCACCGCCACCCTGTGTATCGAAGCCAAAGAACGTGAAGAGCTGCGCGAACGCCATAAACGGGCGATTTGACCGGCCGACCCTGATGAGGAATACCTGATGCCCAATCGTCTCCCCGTTACCGTGTTGTCTGGCTTTCTCGGCGCCGGTAAAAGCACATTGCTCAACTATGTCCTGCGCAACCGCGAAAACCTGCGAGTGGCAGTGATCGTCAACGACATGAGTGAAATCAACATCGACGGCAGCGAGGTACAGCGCGACGTCACGCTCAATCGCTCGGAAGAAAAACTGGTGGAGATGAGCAACGGCTGCATCTGCTGCACCTTGCGTGAAGACTTGCTGGAAGAAGTCGCAAAACTCGCCAAGGAAGGTCGGTTTGATTACCTGTTGATTGAGTCCACCGGTATCTCCGAACCGTTGCCAGTGGCTGAAACCTTCACCTTTCGTGATGAAAACGACCAGAGCCTGGCCGACATCGCGCGCCTGGACACTATGGTCACGGTGGTCGACGGCATGAACTTCCTGCTCGATTACCAGGCCGCCGAGAGCCTGGCCTCACGGGGCGAAACCCTGGGGGAAGAGGACGAGCGCTCGATCACTGACCTGTTGATCGAGCAGATTGAATTCGCCGATGTCATTTTGATCAGCAAGATCGACCTGATCAGCAGCCGCGAACGCGAAGAGTTGATGGCCATCCTTGAGCGCCTCAATGCCCAGGCGCACATCATCCCGATGGTCATGGGCGAAGTGCCGCTGCACAAGATCCTAAATACCGGCCTCTTCGACTTCGAGCGCGCCGCCCAAGCGCCAGGCTGGTTGCAGGAATTGCGCGGTGAGCATGTGCCGGAAACCGAAGAATATGGCATTGCCTCCACGGCGTATCGCGCGCGCCGCCCGTTCCATCCGCAACGTTTTTTCGACTTTATCGACCGGCCTTGGGTGAACGGCAAACTGCTGCGCTCCAAGGGTTTTTTCTGGCTGGCCAGCAAGCACCAGGATGCGGGCAGTTGGTCCCAGGCCGGTGGCTTGATGCGTCACGGATTTGCCGGGCGCTGGTGGCGTTTCGTACCAAAAAGCCAGTGGCCCCAGGACGAAGAGAGCGTCGCGGCGATCATGGGCAACTGGCACCTGAGCACCGGCGACTGTCGCCAGGAACTGGTGTTTATTGGGCAGAACATCGACTTCGCCCAAATGCGCGCAGCGCTCGACGCGTGCTTGCTCACCGATGAAGAAATGGCCGTGGGCGTCGAAGGTTGGCGCCTGTTGGCTGATCCGTTTGGTCCTTGGTATGAAGAGGCAGCCTGATGCTGGCACCGGTTATTCCCCTGCGCCCCGTGATTCGCCAGACCCGTGGTGAAACCCCGCTCGCGCTGTCCGACATCCTCGAAGACGGCGTGAACCTGGCACTCTGGCAGCGCCAGTTACCGCTGCATATCGCCGAGTTCGGCGCCTTGCTGGTGGCGCTCAACGAGCCGTTGGCCGACGCGATGGTGATCGAACTCAGCAGCGAAGATGCCGCGCCGAACTTGCACGGTTTGGCCGCCAGTTGTCGCGATCTTGAGGGTTATGATGGCTTTATCGCCGATGTGGCGTGGCTGGTCAGCGCCTTTGCCTGCCTGCTCGGCGCCAAGCGTATCGGCGTGCGCCTGCGGCTGTTGGATAAAGCCATGTGCCCACGTTTTCATGTTGATCACGTGCCGGTGCGGCTGATCACCACCTACGCCGGTGTCGGTAGCCAGTGGTTGCGTGAAGGCGTGATGGACCGGCGCAAGCTCAGCCAACCCGACGCCGAACCCTGCGAGCGTATCGAGCAGGTCCAATGCGGCGAAGTGGCCCTGCTCAAGGGCACCAAGTGGCATGGCAACGAAGGCCACGGCCTGATCCATCGCTCGCCCGCGCTGAAAGCGGATGAGCGCCGATTGATCCTGACGCTGGATTGGCTGGCGTAACCGCGTAGGATCAGACGTTCAACACAGTCTGAACGATGCCCCTGATGCTGCAGAACATTCCCACCCACGTGATTGCCGGGCCCTTGGGCGCCGGCAAGACCAGCCTGATCAAGCACCTGCTGGCCCAACGCCCGGCCAACGAGCGCTGGGCGGTGTTGATCAACGAGTTTGGGCAGATCGGCCTGGACGCCGCGCTGCTGACCCAGGACGCCGACGGCATTGCCCTGGGCGAAGTGGCCGGTGGCTGCCTGTGTTGTGTGAATGGTGCACCGTTCCAGGTAGGCCTGGGCCGACTGCTGCGTAAGGCCAAGCCGGATCGTTTGTTTATCGAACCTTCGGGCCTGGGCCATCCGGCGCAGTTGCTCAAACAGTTGCGCGAGGCGCCGTGGCAGACGGTGCTGGCGGTTCAGCCCTGTGTGCTGGTGTTGGATGCCCAAGCGCTCGCTGCGGGGAAACCCTTGCCGCAGGCGCAGCAAGAGGCGCTGGCCAGTGCCGGGCTTGTGGTATTGAACAAGGATGAGATGCTGGACGCTGCACAGCGCCAGGTCGTGGAGCGGCAGTTGCCCGATTGCCCGCGTTACTGGACCCGCCAAGCGCAGTTGCCGCTGGCGCAGTTGCCAGGTTTGCAAGCAACAGGGCGCGAAGCTGTGGATAAGTTCGAGGCGCCCACAGGCTTGGCGCAGATGCCTGCCGTCTGGAGCAGCCCAGCGTTGCCGATTTGTCTGAGCCAGGACCAGGAGGGCGGTTGGAGCATCGGTTGGCGCTGGCATCCCAGCCAGCAATTCGATACCCGGCGTCTGGCTCAGTGGCTGGCAGGCCTTGAGTGGCGCCGCGCCAAGCTGGTTATCCACAGCCGTGATACGTGGCTTTGCATCAACGCTGTGGATAACAGTTCGCTCACCTGGCAGCCCAGCGAATGGCGCCGCGACTCACGTATCGAACTGATCTTCAGCGCACCTCAGGACGTGGCCGCGTTGCAGGCCGCGCTGGCCGACTGCCGTTACTGACGGTTCTTGGTCGCGTGATCCTGGCGCCACTGGCTCAGCTCGATCACTTCGGCGCTGGGCAGCGCCTCCTTGGCTTCGAACGGGTAGGGCGCCAGTTCGATCTGTGCGCTGTGGGCGCCGAATTGAGTGATGGTCCCGCTGTGGCGGGACTCGCCCGTGACGGTGAATTCGAAGTTGTAGATCCGCGCCAGGCGCCGCCGACCGTTGCCATCCTTCACAAAACCGATGCGCTTCAACGCCACCGCGCCGTCGAGCAACTCGATATCGAGTTTGGCGCAATGCTGCTTGACCCGCGCCAGCGCCCGCTCGCGCAGGCCGTGGTTGTGCCAAACCCAGGCGGCGCCGGTCGCCAGCAGCATCAACACGAAGATGTTTCCCAGGGTCAGCATGCGAAAAACTCCAACAAAGTGAGAGCAGCTTAACTGTGTCGCCGGTCTGTCGTACAGGCTGCGTTTAGTCGCATACTGCGCGGCCAGAATTTCAATGGCTTTACGGAAATCCCCTGCATGAAACGCACACCTCATCTGCTTGCGATCCAGTCTCATGTGGTCTTTGGCCACGCCGGAAACAGCGCCGCCGTGTTCCCCATGCAGCGGGTCGGGGTGAACGTCTGGCCGCTGAACACGGTGCAGTTCTCCAACCACACCCAGTATGGCCAGTGGGCGGGCGAAGTGTTGGCGCCGCAGCAAATTCCGGCGCTGGTGGAAGGCATTGCCGCCATCGGCGAGCTGGGCAACTGCGATGCGGTGCTGTCCGGTTACCTGGGCAGCGCGGACCAGGGCCGGGCGATTCTCACCGGTGTGGCGCGGATCAAAGCCATCAACCCCAAGGCCTTGTACCTGTGCGACCCGGTGATGGGCCATCCGGAAAAAGGCTGCATCGTGCCCCAGGAAGTCAGTGATTTCCTGCTGGATGAAGCGGCGGCGATGGCCGACTTCCTGTGCCCCAACCAACTGGAACTGGACAGCTTTGCCGGGCGTAAGCCGCAGTCGCTGTTCGATTGCCTGAGCATGGCCAAGGCGTTGCTGGCACGCGGGCCCAAGGCCGTGCTGGTCAAGCACCTGGATTATCCAGGCAAGTTGCCGGAGGGTTTCGAGATGCTATTGGTGACCGCCGACGGCAGCTGGCACCTGCGTCGTCCGCTGCTGGCGTTCCCGCGCCAACCGGTGGGCGTAGGCGACCTGACGTCGGGGCTGTTCCTGGCGCGGGTGTTGTTGGGCGACAGCCTGCTGGCCGCTTTTGAGTTCACCGCAGCGGCGGTACACGAAGTGCTGCTGGAAACCCAGGCGTGTGCCAGTTATGAGTTGGAGTTGGTGCGCGCCCAGGACCGTATCGCCCATCCGCGCGTACGTTTTGAAGCCACCCCGATCGGCCTATAAGTACACAAAGCCCAATGTGGGAGGGGGCACGCCCCCTCCCACATTTGACCCGGTTTGCAGCTCTGGACTTACAGCGCGTCAGCCTTGATTTCCTGGTAGCGCTTTTCCAGCTCCTGGCGAATCTGCCGGCGTTGCTGGGCCTGCACGAACCGGCGCTTGTCTTCGCTGTTGTGGGGTTGCAGCGGCGGCACCGCGGCCGGTTTGCGCTGGTCGTCCACGGCCACCATGGTGAAGAAGCAGCTGTTGGTATGACGCACCGAGCGCTCGCGGATGTTCTCGGTCACCACCTTGATGCCCACTTCCATCGACGTATTGCCGGTGTAGTTGACCGATGCAAGGAACGTCACCAGTTCGCCGACATGGATCGGCTCGCGGAAAATCACCTGGTCCACCGACAACGTCACCACATAGCGACCGGCGTAACGGCTCGCGCAGGCGTAGGCCACTTCGTCGAGGTACTTGAGCAGGGTGCCGCCGTGGACATTGCCTGAGAAGTTGGCCATGTCAGGGGTCATCAATACCGTCATCGACAGCTGGGCGTTTCCGGGTTCCATAGCACACTCACGGGTTGTAGGCATTGGTTGGGGGGGCACCTCTGCGGGTGCTGGAATCTTTGCAGCGCCATCCCTTACGGGACGCCGGTGGGCGGCTTGCCGTCACGCCCGGACCGATCTGTTTCCATATATTGCACCGGCTTTCCGGTGGAAGTCGCGGTGTTAACCTTCAAAAGCCCATCTCAGGGCATTTCTTACGATTAAGGCAGACTTTTCCTTCCGCTCTTTGCGACTTTTCATGTGCGCGGACGGAAGTGGGAAAAGCGCCAGTACCCTCAAGGAGTCCCTCGCCATGCACGCCATCAGCTTTATCCAGGACTTGGCCGTGATCATGCTGGTGGCAGGGGTCGTCACCATCCTGTTTCACCGGCTCAAGCAACCCGTGGTGCTGGGCTACATCGTCGCCGGCTTCATCATCGGCCCCCACACCCCACCGTTCGGCCTGATCCACGACGAAGACACTATCAAGACCCTGGCCGAACTGGGGGTGATCTTCCTGATGTTCTGCCTGGGCCTGGAGTTCAGCCTGCGCAAGCTGTTCAAGGTGGGCGCCACGGCGTTTATCGCGGCCTTCCTGGAAATCATCCTGATGATCTGGATCGGCTATGAAATCGGCCGCTGGTTCGACTGGAACACCATGGATTCGCTGTTCCTCGGCGCGATCCTGGCGATCTCGTCGACCACCATCATCGTCAAGGCGCTCAATGACCTGAAGATGAAAAACCAGCGCTTCGCGCAGCTGATTTTTGGCGTGCTGATCGTCGAGGACATCCTGGGCATCGGCATCATCGCCTTGCTTTCGAGCATCGCCGTCAGCGGCACGGTGAGCTCCGGCGAGGTGTTCTCCACGGTCGGCAAGCTCTCGCTGTTCATGATCGTGGCCTTGGTGATTGGCATCCTGCTGGTGCCGCGCCTGCTGGCCTACGTGGCCAAGTTTGAAAGCAACGAGATGCTGCTGATCACCGTATTGGGCCTGTGTTTCGGTTTCTGCCTGTTGGTGGTCAAGCTTGAATACAGCATGGTGCTGGGCGCTTTCCTGATCGGCGCGATCATGGCCGAATCCAAGCAATTGATTAAGATCGAGCGCCTGATCGAACCGGTTCGTGACATGTTCAGTGCAATCTTCTTCGTGGCCATTGGCTTGATGATCGACCCACAGATCCTGCTGCAATACGCCTGGCCGATCGCGGTGATCACCGTGGCGGTGGTGCTGGGCAAGATGTTGTCCTGCGGCTTGGGCGCATTTATCGCCGGTAATGACGGCCGCACCTCACTGCGCGTGGGGATGGGGCTGTCACAGATTGGTGAGTTTTCCTTCATCATCGCCGCGCTGGGCATGACCTTGCAGGTGACCAGTGACTTCCTGTATCCGGTGGCGGTGGCCGTTTCGGCGATTACCACACTGCTCACGCCGTACCTGATTCGCGGTGCCGACCCGCTGTCGTTGAAGATTGCCGCCGTGATGCCCAAGCGCATGAGCCGGGTGTTCGGCATGTATGGCGAGTGGTTGCGCAGCATTCAGCCTCAGGGCGAGGGCGCGATGCTGGCGTCGATGATCCGCAGAATCATCCTGCAAGTAGGCGTGAACTTGGCGCTGGTGATCGCGATTTTCTTCGCCGGCAGCTTTTTTGCGGCGCGCATTGGTGGGTATCTGGAGGGTTGGATCAGCGATCCAAGCTGGCAGAAGGCGTTGATCTGGGGTGGGGCGTTGCTGTTGTCGCTGCCGTTTTTGATCGCGGCGTACCGCAAGCTCAAGGCGCTGTCGATGTTGCTGGCAGAGATGAGCGTGAAGCCGGAAATGGCCGGGCGGCATACCCAGCGGGTGCGGCGAGTGATTGCCGAGCTGATCCCGATTCTGTCGTTGCTGGTGATTTTCCTGCTATTGGCAGCCTTGTCGGCCAGTATTCTGCCGACCAACAAGTTGCTGGTACTGATTGCCGTGGTCACGGCTGCGGTGGCGGCCGTACTCTGGCGCTGGTTCATCCGTGTGCATACGCGGATGCAGGTGGCCTTGCTGGAGACGCTGGATAACCACAAGGATACGCCGGAGCACTGATGGGCTTGGACGGGGCTGCTTTGCAGCCCAACGGGAGCAAGCTCCCTCACCACAATTGCCCATTCAGTTGGGAGTATCAGCTTTCCAGCCAGACGTCCCGCGCCCAGTGCCACACCGATTCCCAGGTTTCCTCGGTGACGAGTTCTTCTTCGGCCGACCACAGCACCACGGTGCCGTCTTCTTCGACACAGTAGTAGTCGTCGCCGTCCTGGCAGATCGGGATCATGCTGCGGTCAATCCCGGCATCCCAGGCGTTGGCGGCCACGTCCGGCAGGTAGGTGTGGGACTGCGGGTCGGTGACGGTCACCGGCTCCAGGCTGCCGTACACCACGTCGCTGACGGTCAGCAGGAATTCACGGAAGACAAATGGGATATCGATGAACAGCTGTTCTTCGATTTCTACGATCTGGTCTTCGTCAGGCAGTTCCAGAGGAACCGGGACCGGTTCGTTGGCTTCACGCAATTGTTCGATGATTTCTTCCACGGCCGGGATCCTCTTGCTAGATGGCGCGGTTAATAGGGGCGTTTTATACAGTAGCTCGCTATAAGTGCAACCGTGAAATAGAAAACCCCGGACATGAGGCATGTCCGGGGTTTTTTGTTACGGCTAGCTCAAGCGCGTGGGTATCAGCCGTTCTGGCGGATACCGGCGACCAGCCAAGGCTGGTTGTCGCCTTGCGGGCGTTCCATGTTCCAGCTTTCGCTGAACACTTCGCCCTGGTCGAAGCGCGAGGTCTTCGACACGCCGCTGAAGGTCAGGGTGGCGATGGTCTTGTCGGCGCGGTCATCCACACCTTCCAGCTGCACGCGCAGGTCGTCGATGTAGGTCGACTGGAACGCATCGCCGATCTCGGCGCGTTCGCGCTTGAGGAACTCCAGCAGTTGCGGGGTCACGAACTCGGCGATCTTGTCCATTTCGTTGGCGTCCCAGTGTTGCTGCAGGGACTGGAAGTGGTTGCGGGCCGCTTCGACGAAACGCTCTTCGTTGAACCAGGCTGGAGCGTTGATCACCGGACGGGCCGCAGCAGGGGCTGGCGAACCACCGAAGATCGAACCCATGGCGGGTTTTTGCTCGAACACTTCACGCTGCATCGGCGCGCCGGCTGGAGCCATGTGCTCCTGCTGCTTGCGACGACGGGCCGCGATAAAGCGGAAGATCACAAACGCGATGACCGCCAGGATCAACATGTCGAAGATCTGCATGCCCTGGAAGCCGCCGCCCATGAACATGGACGCGAGCAGGCCACCGGCCGCGATACCGGCCAGAGGGCCCAGCCAGCGCGAAGCACCGCCGGCCTTGGCAGCAGCGCCAGCAGCACCGGCTGCGCCTGCGGTAGCCGCAGCACCGCCCGCACCCGCGGATGGCGCCATTTGGCTGGTCTGGTGAGTCGGTGCCGCGCCAGAGCTTTTGCCGCCACCGAAGCGTTTGGCGTTGGCGTCGAGGCTCATCGTCAGGCCGATGCACAACGCCATGGCGATGCTAAGAAAACGTTTCATAAAGGGAATTCCCATTTGTGGATTGCACGCGCGCCATGTTGCACAGGTGTAATGACAGTGGCTAGCGACATAATGTTTCGGGCTTTTGCGTAAGACCGATTCCGAAGGGTCTGTAGGACTAATCAAAGATATTGGCCCGCACTCGTTAAAAACAAGAGCGGGCCAATAAGCTTCATGTAGGCAAATGTTTCAGACGGCTTCGAGTTTCGCGTAACCCATCATCAGCCACTTGCTGCCTTCGGCGAAGTTCACCTGCACCCGCGCCTGGGCCCCAGCGCCTTCGAAGTTGAGGATCACCCCCTCGCCGAAGACCGAGTGCCTGACCTGCTGGCCAAGGCTGAACTGGGTTTGCGGAATCTCGGAGCCGGCGAACATGTTGCTGGAGTTTTGCTGCTGGCCACCGCCGAACGGGCGGCTGACGCTGTTGGACAGGCGCACTTCCTGGATCAGGCCCTTCGGTACTTCACGTACGAAGCGCGACACCTTGTTGTAGGTCTCGCTGCCGTACAGGCGTCGGGTCTCGGCGTAGGTCATCACCAGGTTCTGCATCGCCCGGGTGATACCCACGTAGGCCAGGCGCCGTTCTTCCTCAAGGCGACCGGGCTCTTCCAGGCTCATCTTGTGGGGGAACAGGCCTTCTTCCATGCCCACCAGGAACACGTACGGAAACTCCAGGCCTTTGGCGCTGTGCAAGGTCATCAGCTGGACGCTGTCTTCATGCTCATCGGCCTGGGTGTCGCCGGCTTCCAGCGAAGCATGGCCGAGGAAGGCCGCGAGCGGGGTCAGCTCTTCGTCTTCCTCGGTGTTTTCGAACGCACGGGCGGCGCTGACCAGTTCCTCAAGGTTTTCTACCCGGGCCTGGCCTTTCTCGCCTTTTTCCGCTTCGTGGTAGGCAATCAGCCCGGACTGCTCGATCACGGTCTGGGTCATCAAATGCAGGGGCATTTCCAGGCACTTGGCGGCGAGGTTCTCGATCAGCTCGACAAACACACCCAGCGCACCGGCAGCGCGGCCGGTCAGGCCTTTGTTGGCGATGAGCAGGCGCATCGCTTCCCACATCGACACATCGGCGTGGCGCGCGTGGTCGCGGATCGCTTCGACGGTTTTTTCGCCGATGCCACGGGCCGGGATATTGATCACCCGCTCCAGCGCCGCATCGTTGCCTCGACCTTCCAGCAAGCGCAGGTAGGCCATGGCGTTCTTGATTTCCGCCCGCTCGAAGAAGCGCTGGCCGCCATAGATGCGGTACGGGATGCGCTCGCGCAGCAAGGCTTCTTCCAATACCCGCGATTGGGCGTTTGAACGGTACAGGATCGCGATATCGCTGCGCGCCAGGCCGGTTTTCAACGCGCTTTCGATGGTTTCCACCACGTAGCGCGCTTCATCGTGCTCGTTGAAGGCGGCATACAGGTTGATTGCTTCGCCCTCACCGCCGTCGGTCCACAGTTCTTTACCCATGCGCCCGGTGTTGTTGGCGATCAAGGCGTTGGCGGCCTTGAGGATACCGGCAGTAGAGCGGTAGTTCTGCTCCAGGCGGATGGTGATCGCGTCCGGGAAGTCGTCGGAATACTGGTAGATGTTCTCGATTTTCGCGCCGCGCCAGCCATAGATCGACTGATCGTCGTCACCCACGACCATCAGGCTGTCGCCGCCCTTGGCCAGCAGGCGCAACCAGGCGTACTGCACGGCGTTGGTGTCCTGGAACTCGTCCACCAGGATGTGCCGGAAACGTTTCTGGTAATGGGCCAGCAAACCGGGGTTGTCGCGCCACAGGTCGAGGGCGCGCAGCAGCAGTTCGGAGAAGTCGATCACGCCGGCGCGTGCACAGGCCGCCTCATAGGCTTCATAAATGCTGCGCATGGTGGCCAGGAACAAATCGCCGCTGGCCTGGATATGTTGCGGGCGCAAGCCTTCGTCTTTCTGGCCGTTGATAAACCACTGCGCCTGACGCACCGGCCAACGCTGTTCGTCGAGGCCCAGCTCGCGGATCACCCGCTTGACCAGGCGTTGCTGGTCATCGCTGTCGAGGATCTGGAAGGTCTGGGCGAGCCCGGCTTCCTGCCAATGCGCCCGCAACAAGCGGTGCGCCAGGCCGTGGAAGGTGCCGACCCACATGCCGGCCGGGCTGATGCCCATCAACTGCTCGATGCGGTGGCGCATCTCGGCAGCGGCCTTGTTGGTGAACGTCACCGACAGGATGGAATGCGGGGACGCGTTTTCGACCTGGATCAACCAGGCGATACGGTGCACCAGCACTCGGGTTTTACCGGAGCCAGCACCGGCCAGGACCAACTGACGGCCAACGGGGGCCGCTACGGCCTGGCGTTGGGCATCGTTGAGGGAGTTCAGCAAAAGAGAGAGATCATCGCGCATCGGCGCATTCTAGGGTGCTGGGGGGAGTCGGGCAAATCCCAATGCCGGGTGGTCGATGGAAAATAACCGGCGCGATCGGGCCGGTTCAACATTCTGTCTGGGGTGATGACCGGTCAGTCAATGGCCGCAGCCCGCGCTGGGTCTCGCTCAAGCTGTCTGGCCCCAAGCTTTGCGGTGTGCGGCCGGGCATTTTTTATGACATGGAGCAGTTTGGCCCAAGCGCTTGCTTGTGTATGCTCCGTCGACGTTTCGGGCTCACCATTATAAGAACATTGCCTATGACCCTCAGCACCGACCTGCTCGGCCACTCGATGGCCCCCGCGCAGGTTATCCGCAAACACTACGCCACTGAGATGGCGGTTGAGCGCACGCGCCTGCTGTACCAAGGCTCGTTGCTGCCCACCTTGTTAATGTTGGTCAACGGCCTGGTCTGCGCCTGGCTGCTGTGGAACCCCAAACAATACCTGCTCGACAGCATCTGGCTGGTGTGGCTGCTGGCGCTGGTGGCCATGCGCGTGATCCAGGTGGCGGCGTTTGATTCGGCGATGCCCAGCCGCCAGGCCCAGCCGGTCTGGCGGCGCATGTTCATGCTCGGTTCGGCGGTCAGCGGCCTGACCCTGGCCACTGCCGCCATCGCCCTGGTGCCGGTGGACAGCTTTATGCAACAGGCCTGGGTGTTCGGCCTGATCGGCGCCGCGACGTTATCGGCCAGCGTTGCCTATGCGGTGAGCCTGCCGGCGTTCCTTTCATTCGCGTTGCCGTGCCTGGTGCCGGCGATTGTCTATCTCTTCTGGAACGGTGCCCCGCAACAACAAGGCTGGGGCGTGCTTGGCCTGATTCTGCTGGCGTCCCTGAGCCTGGTGGCGTGGCAGGTCAACCGCCTGATCCAGCGCGGGTTGTTGCGACGCTTCCAGAACCAGGCGCTGATCGAACACCTTCAGCAGGCGCAGCAGCGCAGCGAGCAGTTGAATCAGGATTTGGTGCGTGAAGTCGAGCAGCGCCGCCAGGTCGAGCAGGAATTGCGCGAAGCCCAGGTAGGCCTGCAGGACCGTGTGGCGCAACGCAGCCAGGAACTGGACGTTGCCAGCCTGGCCCTGAATAAAAGTGAAGCGCGCCTGGCTATGGCCCTGCAAGCCAGTGAATTGGGCCTGTGGGACTGGAACCTGCAGACCGATGAAGTCCACCACACCCAACTCAAGGAGCTGTTCGGCCTGGAGCCGGAGTACGTCACGGCCATGCTGGGCCACCTCAAGCCGCGCCTGCACCCCGATGACTTGCCGCTGCTCAAGCGCGCGCTGGTGGAGCACTTGAAGGGGCGCACCGAGGATTACCAGGTGGAGTACCGCGTGCGCCATGGCGATGGGCACTGGGTGTGGATCGAAGACCGTGGCCGCGCCGTGGAGCGTGCGCCCAGCGGGCGAGTGATTCGAATGCTCGGCACGCGCCGCGACATCAGTGCCGGTAAAGCGTTGGAGGAACAGCAACGGCTGGCCTCGACGGTATTCGAAGCCGCCAGCGAAGGCATTGTGATCCTCGATCCGGACTACGCGTTGATCGCGGTCAACCAGGCGTTCAGCCGCGTGACGGGCTTTGAAATCGACGACATGCTCGGTCGCAACGTGGTGGAGCTACCCAGCAGCCGGGATGCCCGGCGCCATTTCCCGGTGATCCGCCAGGCGTTGCTCAGCCACGGCACCTGGCAGGGTGAGTTGGTGGAGACCCGCAAGAACGGCGAGCTCTACCCGCAGTGGCTGCAACTGAATGTGGTACGCGATGTTCGCGGAAAAGTCAGCCATATCGTGGGCTTCTTCGCTGATCTGTCGGCGCGGCGCGAGTCCGAGGAGCGCATGCGCTACCTCACGCACTACGACGAATTGACCGGCCTGGCCAACCGCTCGCTGTTTCGCGAACGGTTGCGCGAAGCCCACCAGCGCGTACGCCAGGGCGGTCGCAGCCTGGCGTTGCTGCATATCAACCTCGACCGTTTCAAGTTGCTCAATGACAGCCTGGGTCATGAAGTGGCCGACCAGTTGCTGCAAAAAATGGCCCGTCGGTTGATCAACGCGTTGCCTGAAGCCGACACCATTGCGCGCCTGTCCGGTGATGAGTTCGCCGTGTTGTTCGACGCCTACGGCAACTTGTCGAGTCTGGCGCGGGTGGCCACGCGGCTGCTGGCCAAACTGCGGGTGCCGGTGACGGTGGAGGGGCATGAGTTGGTGGTCAGCGCCTCGATGGGTGTCAGCCTGCTGCCAGACAATGCGCGGGAAATTTCCGAGTTGGTCAGCCAATCGAACATGGCCATGCAGCACGCCAAGCACCTGGGCGGCAATAACTTCCAGTTCTACACCGACAGCCTGCAAGCCAGTACCCTAGAGCGCTTGCAGTTGGAAAACCACCTGCGCAAAGCCATCGACGAGCGCCAGCTTTCGGTGTTCTACCAGCCGAAACTGTGCCTGGCCACCGGCAAGCTCAATGCTGCCGAAGCGCTGATTCGCTGGGAGCATCCGCAATGGGGCATGGTGCCGCCCTGCGACTTTATCGGGCTGGCTGAAGAAACGGGCCTGATCGTGCCGCTGGGCGAATTCGTGTTGCGCCAGGCCTGCTGGCAAGCCTGCGAATGGCAGCGCCAGGGGCTGGCGCCGATTCGGGTATCGGTGAACCTGTCGGTGCACCAGTTGCGTCAGGGCAAGTTGGTCAGCCTGGTGCGCCAGGTGTTGGAAGAGACCGGGCTGGACCCGCAATACCTGGAGTTGGAGCTGACCGAGAGCCAACTGCTCGACAGCGTCGAACACATCATCGCCACCTTCCAACAACTGCGGGACTTGGGGGTGAAGCTGGCCATCGACGACTTTGGCACGGGCTATTCGTCCCTCAGCTACCTCAAACGCATCCCCGTGGATTACGTGAAGATCGACCAGACGTTTATCCGTGGGCTCGGGCAGGGGCGCGAGGATGCGGCTATCACCCGGGCGATCATCGCCATGGCCCACGGCTTGGCGCTCAAGGTCGTGGCCGAAGGCGTGGAAGATCAGCAGCAACTGGACTTCCTGCGGTTTGAGCGTTGTGACGAAGTGCAGGGTTACTTGATCAGCCGGCCGATGCCGGCCGAAGGCTTGGCAGATTTGTTACGGCAAAATGCAGATTTTCCCTGGGGACGCTGACCCCGCCGCTGTGGCTACAAAGCTCTCGCCCTTTGAATCAGAGGGCAGCAGGGCGATTTAGTGGTGCGTCAGACGGGCAAAACGACAATTCTTGTAGTATAACTACAAGCTTGCTACATCCCCTGGCCCTGCCAATAACAAGAGTCCGTCCTTTGAACCTGTTGCAACATATCGCCCAGTCGCGCCACCTGTTACGCAAATCGGAACTCAAGGTTGCCGATCACGTGCTGCTTGACCCTGCGGCCGTGATGCACAGTTCCATGGCCGACCTGGCTCACAGCGTGGGCATCAGCGAGCCGACCATCGTGCGCTTCTGCCGCGCCATCGGTTGCTCCGGGTTCCAGGACCTGAAACTCAAGCTGGCCCAGAGCCTGGCTGCTGGCGCGAGTTTCGGGCAGTTTGCGATCCACGAAGATGATTCCGTCGCCGACTACAGCCTCAAGATCTTCGATACCACCTTGCACACCCTCATGGAAGTGCGCGAGAAGCTCGACCCCGTTGAGCTGCAAAAGGCCGTGACGGCCATGTCCCAGGCCCAGCGTGTGGAGTTCTATGGCTTCGGTGCGTCCGGCGCGGTGGCGGCGGATGCTCAGCATAAATTCTTCCGGCTGCTGCTGACGGCGGCGGCCTACAGCGACCCGCACATGCAGGCGATGTCGGCGGTGACCTTGAAACCGACGGACGTGGCGATCTGTATTTCCCAGTCTGGCCGCTCCAAAGACCTGCTGATCACCGCCAACCTGGTGCGTGAAAGCGGCGCGTCGCTGATCACCCTGTGCCCGAGCCAGACGCCATTGGCCGAACTGTCCACGGTCAACCTGGCGATCGACGTACATGAAGACACCGAGATCTACACCCCGCTGACCTCGCGCATTGCCCATCTGGTGGTGATCGACGTGTTGGCGATGGGCGTGGCGATGGCGCGCGGGCCGAGCCTGGTCAACCACCTCAAGAGCGTGAAGCGCAGCTTGCGTAGCCTGCGGTTGTCGCCCAAGTCGGTCAAAGCCCTCGACGACTGATTCAAGGTTGCATTCGTTCCAAATGTGGGAGGGGGCCGGCCCCCGATGGCCATAGGTATCTACACAACTTTCCGTGGATGCTGAATCTATGTCAAATGAGCTGTTGTAGTGAGCGGGCTTGCCCCGCGCTGGGCTGCGCAGCAGCCCCAACAAGGTCACCGCTGAGTGCCAGAATCAATCGAGGTGAGCGTTTTGGGGCTGCTGCGCAGCCCAGCGCGGGGCAAGCCCGCTCACCACAGCGTTATGTATCTGCCTTTAAGAGTTGTGTAGATACCTATGGCCATCGGGGGCTGGCCACCTCCCACATTTGCATCTTCTGTGCGTCCAGAATCTTCACCAGGCTGTCATCGTCATGTCATCCGTCGAGCCGATCCTGAACTCCCTCGTACTCGCATTGGGAGACTCAAAATGGCCCGTCCCTACGAAGACAGCAACAGCGCGGTAAAGACCCGTCGTCAGCAGGAAGACCAGCGCCGCATGGCGTTCCGTCGCGCGATCGAAGACCGTTGCCAGGAGCGCCAACTGCTCCAGAGCATCAGTGACTACCCAGAACTCCACTGGCAGGCGCCCGCGGCTGCCCAGCGAAGCGCTCAGCCAACGCGCTGATCTGCACCCGTTCGCTGCGGATAAAGCCCAGGAACGCATGGGCCACCGGTGACAGGCGCTTGGCCTTGGCCTGCACCAGGCACCAACTGCGGTACAGCGGCAGTTCTTCCACCGGCAGCTCCTTGAGCCCGCCGGTGGCCAGTTCCATGTTCACCGCATGGCGCGTCAGCAAGGCCACGCCCAGGCCTGCGCAGACGCATTCACGTTGCGCCTCGGCCGAGGCCACTTCTACCGTCTGGGTGAAGTGCACGCGTTTTTCCTTGAAATATTCCTCGCAGGCCATTCGCGTGCCGGAGCCCGGTTCGCGCACCAACAGTGTGTAAGGCTCCAGGTCTTGCAGGCGCAGCGGCCCCTGCAGGCTCAACGGATGATCGGGCGGCGCCACGGCGACAATCGGATTATTGAGAAATGGCAGGAATTCCAGACCCATGTCCTGGGGCACCATAGACATGATCACCAGGTCGTCACGGTTGTCCGAGAGGCGCCGGATCACCTGGGCGCGGTTGACCACTGTGAGGTGCAGTTGCACTTCAGGGTGCTGGCGCTTGAACGCGGCAAACAGGTGCGGCACGAAGTATTTGGCACTGGATTCAATCGCGAGCTTGAGTTGGCCCTGCAGCGAACCCTGCATGTCCGACAGCTGCATATCGAGGTTTTCCAGGCGCCCGAATATATCGCGGCTGGCCCTTTGCAGCGCTTCGGCGGCCTCGGTCATGTAGAGTTTTTTGCCGACGTAATCGAACAGCGGCTGGCCGATCAGCTCTTCCAACTGGCGAATTTGCAGGCTCACGGCCGGTTGTGTGAGGGACATTTCCTCGGCGGCACGGCTGTATGAACGCAAATCGCACACTTCGTTGAAGATCTGCAATTGACGCAATGTCATACGCATCAATGACTTACGCATAATTCAAATTCCTGCCCCGACCGTGATGCGCTGACTATAAGTCTTTACTTATACACAACCCAATAATTATTGATTTTTGTTAATCCCTGCTGGGGCTTAGTGTGTGTCTCGCGACTGTCATGAAACATTTAGTCACGCGCCGACCCGGCTCCAGCGGGTCGAAGAACGCAGCAATCGGCTCAAGGGAATTTCCAAGTGATAAAAAAGATCCTGATCGCCAACCGTGGTGAAATTGCCGTACGAATCGTGCGTGCCTGCGCCGAGATGGGCATTCGCTCGGTCGCGGTCTATTCCGACGCCGACCGCCACGCGTTGCACGTTAAACGTGCCGACGAAGCCCACAGCATTGGTGCCGAGCCTTTGGCCGGTTACCTGAACCCGCGCAAGTTGGTGAACCTGGCCGTGGAAACCGGCTGCGATGCATTGCACCCCGGCTACGGTTTCCTGTCGGAAAACGCCGAGCTGGCAGACATCTGCGCCGAGCGTGGGATCAAGTTCATCGGCCCGTCCGCTGAAGTGATCCGCCGCATGGGCGACAAGACCGAAGCGCGCCGCAGCATGATCAAGGCCGGTGTACCGGTTACGCCAGGCACCGAAGGCAACGTCGCCGACATCGCCGAAGCCCTCACCGAAGGCGACCGCATCGGTTACCCGGTGATGCTCAAGGCCACTTCCGGTGGTGGCGGTCGCGGGATTCGGCGTTGCAACAGTCGCGAAGAACTTGAACAAGCCTTCCCCCGCGTCATCTCCGAAGCCACCAAGGCGTTCGGTTCGGCGGAAGTCTTCCTGGAAAAATGCATCGTCAATCCCAAGCACATCGAGGCGCAGATCCTCGGTGACAGCTTTGGCAACGTGGTGCACCTGTTCGAGCGCGATTGCTCGATCCAGCGTCGCAACCAGAAGCTCATCGAAATCGCCCCAAGCCCACAGTTGACCCCTGAACAGCGCGCCTACATCGGTGACCTGTCGGTGCGCGCCGCCAAGGCCGTGGGCTACGAGAACGCCGGCACCGTGGAGTTCCTGCTCGCCGAGGGCGAGGTGTACTTCATGGAGATGAACACCCGGGTGCAGGTGGAACACACCATCACCGAGGAAATCACCGGGATCGACATCGTTCGTGAACAGATCCGCATCGCCTCGGGCCTGCCGCTGTCGGTGAAGCAGGAAGACATCCAGCACCGTGGTTTCGCGTTGCAGTTTCGCATCAACGCCGAAGACCCGAAAAACAACTTTCTTCCCAGCTTCGGCAAGATCACCCGCTACTACGCGCCCGGCGGCCCCGGCGTGCGCACCGACACGGCGATCTACACCGGCTACACCATCCCGCCGTTCTACGACTCCATGTGCCTGAAACTGGTGGTGTGGGCGTTGACCTGGGAAGAAGCTATGGACCGCGGCCTGCGTGCCCTGGACGACATGCGCCTGCAAGGCGTGAAGACTACCGCCGCGTACTATCAGGAAATCCTGCGCAACCCGGAATTCCGCAGTGGCCAGTTCAACACCAGCTTCGTTGAAGCCCACCCTGAGCTGACCAACTACTCGATCAAGCGCAAACCCGAAGAGCTGGCCCTGGCCATCGCCGCCGCCATCGCCGCCCACGCAGGCCTGTGAGGAATACAACAATGTCCAAGAAAATCTTTGTCACCGACACCATCCTGCGCGACGCCCACCAATCGTTGCTGGCCACTCGCATGCGCACCGACGACATGCTGCCGATCTGCGACAAGCTCGACAAAGTCGGCTACTGGTCCCTGGAAGTGTGGGGCGGCGCGACCTTCGACGCCTGCGTACGTTTTTTGAAAGAAGACCCGTGGGAGCGCCTGCGCAAACTGCGCGCCGCGTTGCCTAACACCCGCCTGCAAATGCTGCTGCGTGGCCAGAACCTGCTGGGCTACCGCCACTACAGCGACGACGTGGTCAAAGCCTTCGTGGCCAAGGCCGCCGTCAACGGTATCGACGTGTTCCGCATCTTCGACGCCATGAATGACGTGCGTAACCTGCGCGTGGCCATCGAAGCGGTGAAAGCGGCCGGCAAACATGCCCAGGGCACCATCGCCTACACCACCAGCCCGGTGCACACCATCGAAGCGTTCGTGGCCCAGGCCAAGCAGTTGGAATCCATGGGTTGCGACTCGATCGCGATCAAGGACATGGCTGGCCTGCTGACGCCGTACGCCACCGGCGAACTGGTCAAGGCGTTGAAGGCCGAGCAGAACCTGCCGATCTTCATCCACTCCCACGACACCGCCGGCTTGGCCGCGATGTGCCAACTCAAGGCCATCGAAAACGGTGCCGACCATATCGACACCGCTATCTCCAGCTTCGCCTGGGGCACCAGCCACCCGGGCACCGAGTCGATGGTCGCCGCCCTTAAGGGCAGCGAATTCGACACCGGCCTGAGCCTGGAGCTGCTGCAAGAGATCGGCCTGTACTTCTATGCCGTGCGCAAGAAGTACCACCAGTTCGAAAGCGAATTCACCGCCGTCGACACCCGCGTGCAAGTCAACCAGGTCCCGGGCGGGATGATTTCCAACCTGGCCAACCAATTGAAAGAGCAGGGCGCGCTCAACCGCATGAGCGAAGTGCTGGCCGAAATCCCGCGTGTGCGTGAAGACCTTGGCTTCCCGCCACTGGTCACGCCCACGTCGCAGATCGTCGGCACCCAGGCGTTCTTCAACGTGTTGGCCGGCGAGCGTTACAAGACCATCACCAACGAAGTGAAGCTGTACCTGCAAGGCGGCTACGGCAAAGCGCCGGGCACCGTGAACGAGAAGCTGCGTCGCCAGGCCATCGGCAGCGAAGAAGTGATCGACGTGCGCCCAGCCGACTTGCTCAAGCCAGAGATGACCAAGCTGCGCGGTGAAATCGGCGCGCTGGCCAAGTCCGAAGAAGACGTGCTGACCTACGCCATGTTCCCGGACATTGGCCGCAAGTTCCTCGAAGAACGCGACGCCGGCACCTTGGCCCCGGAAGTGCTGTTGCCAATCCCTGAAGCCGGCGGCGTTGCCCGTGCCGGTGGCGAAGGCGTGCCGACCGAGTTCGTCATCGACGTGCACGGTGAAAGCTACCGCGTGGACATCACCGGTGTCGGCGTGAAAGCCGAAGGCAAGCGCCACTTCTACCTGTCCATCGACGGCATGCCCGAAGAAGTGGTGTTCGAACCGCTCAATGAGTTCGTCGGCGGCGGCAGCAGCAAGCGCAAGCAGGCCAGCGAGCCAGGGCATGTCAGTACCGCGATGCCAGGCAATATCGTCGACGTGTTGGTCAAGGAAGGCGACGTGGTCAAGGCCGGCCAGGCAGTGCTGATCACCGAGGCCATGAAGATGGAAACCGAAGTGCAGGCAGCGATTGCCGGCAAGGTGACTGCCGTTCACGTGGCCAAGGGCGACCGGGTGAACCCTGGCGAAATCCTGATTGAAATCGAAGGCTGATACAGCCTTCGACACTACCGTTTAATCCTCGGGGGAGCAGGTGCTCCCCTTTTTTTTGCCTGATTATCCGGCCCCCACGTGGCTTAGAACGCCATTGCCCACTGGCCCATCAAGCCCTGGTTGCGACTGTTGCTGCCGAACTCTGCGGAATAGGTCAGGCCGACGCTGTGTTCATTCGACAGCGCCATGTCCAGGCCGGTGCGCATCGCCAGGCTGTTACGGTCCAGGGAGGTGCCACCGATGGTGAATCCTTCGGTGAAACTCGCGATTTCTTCCCATGCAAACGACTGGCGAACGCTGCTGTCGACGTTGCCATACAGATGTTTCCAACTGGTGCTCAGGTGCGGTGTGAGGGTCAGTTGGTTGTCCAGGCTAAAGTCTTTGGTCAATCGGAGGCCGAAGGTGCTGCTGAGGTTTTGCTGGGTCTGCGAGCCGACGTTCAGCGCGGTATGGCCGCCCTTTTCCTGGAAGCGGTCACGGTGATAACGCTGGAACCCTACACCGGCAAAGGGCTCGGCGCGCAAGCCGCCGGTATCGATCTGATAACCCGTCTCGGCGAAAATGTTCTGGCTCTGGGCTTTGTAGCTGCCCGTCAGGTTTTCGCGATGGTCCAGGAAGTTGACGTCGACGGCACGTTTATTCTGCCCAGCATGGCGGCTGTAGAGTGCCCCCAGGCGCAACGCCAGGGGGCCGTCCTGGCGAACGCCATACGCGCCGAGGTGCCAGCTGTCCACTTCGCCCTTGAAGCGCTTGGCGCTCAGGTCGCTGTCAGACTTGCCACCGACGGCACCCGCCCGCCAGACGTGGTCTATCGACCAGTCGGCACCCAGCAACAGCCCTTTGTCACGTTGCTTCAAACCGTCGTTGCCGTCTTGAGCATCCAGCTTGCCGGTATTACCCAGGGCCTGGAACCACACGCGCCCGCCTTCTTGGGTGTCGCCATCCACCTGACGTATTGCCGACAACAGGCTGGCATTGAGCTGCCTCATGTTGTTTTGGGTGGCGGTGCCCAAGTTGGCGTTCTGGCTACCCGCCAACTGTTCAAGTACCACGCCCAATTGGCCCGGCTCCAGTCCGTTCAGTCTCCAGAGATACCGTCTAATGTCTTGTTTTGTCCCATAGTCCACCTCGTCCGAGGCCAGTGCTGCTTGCACAGTAGAGTCGAGCGCACGGGCGGCACTCAGGGCATTCTGACTGACGGCCTGGTTGGCGAACCGGAAGTCTGGTCTGTGGAACGCTGGTTTGATAGGCGCATCTGCCTTGCCCCGATGGACGAAAAGTGGCTCATCGGTGTCTTGCTCTGGCTCCATGTCGCCTCGTGCCTGGACGTATTGAGCGCTGGTGGCTCCCAGTATCAGGGTCATGGCGAGCGCGAGTTGTTTCGGTATGAGCGGCATGTAAACCCACCTCTTGATGTATGAGGCGGGGAATTTAGCGGGGGTGGGGTGGGATAACTGTCAGTCCCGGTGCCGCTCGCTTGCGGGAGATGTCTCTAGTGCGCTGCGATTAAGCACGCTGCACCCTAGGGCTGATTACTATGACGCTACTGATCTTTACCCACGCCTTGCATACCCTTTGCCATAGTGGCGTTCCATCCGCGCCTGGATCAGTTCCAGCCCGAGGGACATCACCCAGTAGATAATCGCGGCCGTGGTGAGCATCTCAATGTAGCGGTAGCTTGAGCGCCCATAGGATTGCGCCAGGAACATCACTTCCCACACGCCCATCACCGAGATCAGGGACGAATCCTTGAGCATGGAGATGAACTGGTTGGTGGCGGGCGGAACAATGGTGCGCATGGCCTGGGGCAGGGTGACGTGCCAGAAGATCGCACTGTCGCGCATGCCCAGCGCCAGGGCGGCTTCGCGCTGGCCGTGGGGTACGCCGAGGATACCGGCGCGGAAGATTTCGCTCAGGTAGGCGCCATAGTTCAGCGACAACGCGATGATCCCGGCGACGATGGCGCCCGGCACCAGGCCCAGTTGCGGCAGGCCCAGGTAGATCAGCAGGATCTGGATCAGCAGCGGCGTGCCGCGAAAGAACGAGGCGTAGAAGCTGGCGATGCCAAACGCCACGGCACTTTTCGACAGACGCCCCAGCGCGGTGATAAAGCCCAGCACCGACGAGGCCACCATCGAGCACAGGCACAAAAACACCGTCAGCGCCGCGCCTTGCAAAAAGCCGTTGGGCGCCAGGTGCAGGCCGACCAGGTTGGGCAGCTTGTCGAGGATGATCGAGAACTTCAGGTCAAAGCTCAGGAAGAAGCTCGCAAACAGCACGAACAGCGCCGCCCAGGTCAGGTAAAGCCGTACGCGAAAGCTCATCGGCTGATATCAGCGCCGATCCATTTTTGCGACAGCTTGCTCAAGGTGCCGTCCTGTTTAAGCTGGGCAAACACCTCACGCACTTTGCTGTCCCACGCGGCGTCGCCTTTTTCGATGGCCACCGAGTTGGGTTCCGAGTACAGCGGTTCGCCAGCCAGCTTGAAACGCTTGTCCTGGGTCAGGCGCGGTTGGGCGGTGACCAGGTTGGTGAGGATTGCATCCAGGCGCACGCCGGCGCCCAGGCCCAGATCCTGGAAGGCGATATTGTCGGTGTCGTACGGGGCGATCTGCACGTCCTCGAACGGGTACTGCAACTGTGTGTCTTCGGCGCCTTCGATCACCAGGTTCTTGTTCAGGTAGCTTTCATAGCTGGAGGCGCTGGTGAGGCCGACTTTCTTGCCGCTCAGGTCCTTGGCGGCGTGGATGCGGTCATCCTTGGCATTGACCACGATCACGGCCGGGGAGGCGTAGTACTCCACCGGGAAATCAAACACTTCGGCGCGGGCCTTGCTCGGGGTCATCGAGCAGATGCAGATGTCGTAGCGCCCGCTCCAGCGGCCGGCGGCGATCACGTCCCAGGACGGCGTCTCCAGGCGCAGCTTCACGCCCAGTTTCTGCGCCACGGCCTTGGCTACATCGACGTCGAAGCCATCGAGCTGGTTCTGGTCATTGAGGAACGAGAACGGCGGGTAGCTTTCCATCAGCACGCCCACCAGCTCTTTTTTCTGTTCTATCCGCTCCAGCGTGGCCCCGCCGAAGGCTTGGGTCGAGGCAGCCAGTGTCATCAGGCCCAGGGCCACCAGGGGTTTAAGTTTCACGAAGGACACCTTTAGAAAAAAGAGTTGTTATGTACGGAATTGAACGTATTAAATAGTTATAAGAACGACTCTCATAGTGAGTTATTTTCATAAGCTTATGAGTAAAAAGCATATGGGCGAAAAAACTGTAATCCTCGATGGTGGCATGGGCCGCGAACTGCAACGCCGTGGCGCGCCGTTCCGTCAGCCGGAGTGGTCGGCGTTGGCCTTGAGCGAAGCACCGCAGGCGGTGGAGGCGGTACACGCCGCTTACATCGACAGCGGCGCGAACGTGATCACCAGCAACAGCTACGCGGTGGTGCCGTTTCATATCGGTGAAGCGCGGTTTGCGGCTGAAGGCCAAGCCCTGGCGGCGTTGGCGGGTGAGTTGGCGCGCCGTGCAGTGGATGCATCCGGCAAACCCGTGCGGGTGGCCGGGTCGCTGCCGCCGTTGTTTGGCTCGTATCGCCCCGATCTGTTCGAGGCCGGTCGGGTGACCGAACTGCTGACGCCTCTGGTGCAGGGCCTGGCGCCCCATGTCGACCTGTGGCTGGCGGAAACCCAGAGTTCGATCGTCGAAGCGCAGGCGATCAAGGCCGGCCTGCCGCAGGATGGCAAGCCGTTCTGGCTGTCATTTACCTTGAAGGACGAAGACACCGACGACGTCCCGCGCCTGCGTTCCGGCGAGCCGGTGGCAGACGCCGCCGAAGCGGCGGCGCAGTTGGGTGTGCAGGTACTGCTGTTCAATTGCAGCCAGCCGGAAGTGATCGGTGCAGCCATCGACGCAGCGCGCCAGACCTTCGAGCGCCTGGGCGTGGCGATCCAGATCGGTGCGTACGCCAACGCCTTCCCGCCGCAGCCCAAGGAAGCCACGGCCAACGATGGCCTGGACCCGTTGCGCGACGACCTCGACCCACCGGGCTACCTGCAGTGGGCGGCGGACTGGCACAAGCGCGGTGCCAGCCACCTGGGCGGTTGCTGCGGAATCGGGCCGGAGCACATTGCGGTGCTGGCCCAGAAGCTGAAGTAAGGCTTAAGCCTGGCGGCACTCCGCCAGGCCTTTCAACTGACCCGAGGCGGTTTGGTTGGGTGGCGACAACCACGCCTCAAACCCCGCGCCCACTGCTGGCCACTCCCCATCCAGCATCGAATACCACGCGGTGTCGCGGTTCTGCCCCTTGACCACCATGTGCTGGCGGAACACGCCCTCAAAACTGAAGCCCAACCGTTCGGCCGCGTATTTGGAGCGGGCGTTGCCGTTGTTGCACTTCCATTCCAGGCGGCGGTAGCCCTGGTCGAATGCGTACTTGGCCAGCAGGTAAACGGCTTCGGTGCTTTTCGGCGAGCGTTGCATCGGCGCGCCGAAGGTGACGTGGCCGATTTCGATGCGGCCCTGGGCCGGGACGATGGACATCAGGCTGAGGATGCCTTGCACCTCGCCGCTGGCGCGGTCGATCACGCTGAAGAAGTACGGGTCGCTATGGGCGGCGTGGTTGTTCAGCCAGGTATCGAACGCGGCGCGCTCGGCAAACGGGCCATAGGGCAAGTAGTCCCACAGCTTGGGGTCGGCGCCGGGGCCTTCGAGGGCGTGCCACAGTTGATCGGCGTGGCGCGCCGGGTCGAGTTTTTCCAGGCGGATGAAGCGCCCTTCCAGCAGGTGGGTGCTGGGTGGCGGGACGCCTTTCCAGTCGGCGGGGGAAATGGACATGCTGCGCTCCTTAAAGGCCTTTGCGAAATTGGATGAAACCAGGGCGTTCGGCGATGCGTTCGTACAGCTGGATCGCCGTGGCGTTGGTCTCGTGGGTCAACCAGTGGACCTTGCAGCAGCCGTCCGCCTTGGCGGTGGTGTACACGAACTCGATCAGTGTGCGGCCAACCCCGGTACTGCGTTGAGCGGGGTCCACCAGCAGGTCTTGCAGGTAACACGAATTCTCGATGCTCCAGTTGGAGCGGTGATAGATGAAGTTGACCATACCCACCGCCTTGCCGTCCTGCCAGGCCAGCGCCGAGTGGGTCGGCTCGTTGGCATCGATCAGGCGTTGCCAGGTACTTTGGCTCACCGCATCCGGCAGTTCGGTGTTGTAGAACGTCAAATACGCCTGCCACAGCGGCAGCCAGGCGGCGTGGTCGGCGGCGGTGACGAGGCGGATGTCGATTGGGCTCATTCTGGAACTCCTTGGGGAATAAAGCGTGCGAGGGTCTGGTCACGCACGTCGTGGCTGGCGGCCAGGCCTTCGCGCACGCCGGCGATATCTGCCGCGCTGCGGTTCTGGCTGAGTTTGCGCTTGCCGATCACGCGCTCGATCGGCAGGGCGAAGCCGACGATGGCCTTGAGCATGCCGTCAATGTAGTCGGCTGGCGCGTCGCTGACCGCCCAGGGTTGGGCGCGACCGGCTTCGTGGCGCTCGGTGAGGGCGCTGACCAACGCGAGCAGGCGCTCGGCGTCGGTGAACACTTCGGCCTTGCCGTACGCGTGGACCGCCATGTAGTTCCAGGTCGGCACCACTTTGCCGTGCTCGGCCTTGGCCGGGTAAAACGCCGGGCTGATATAGGCCTCGGCACCCGCAAAAATCACCAGGGCGTCGCTGCCGTTCTCCAGGTCGCGCCACTGCGGATTGGCCTTGGCCAGGTGCCCGTAGAGCGTGCCGTTGGGGCCTTCGTCGGGGTTGAGCAGCAGCGGCAAGTGGCTGGCCTGCAGGCCTTGCTCGCCAAAGGTCACCAACTGCGCCAGGCGTGTGTGCTGGATCAGTTGCTGGAGTTCGGGCAAGTCGTCGAGGGCAAAGGCGCGGGGTGTGTACATGAATATTTTCCTTGGCGAATGCCTGCATCCTAGGCAGGCTAATGGTTCGTTGTAAGAGCCATCTTCTGCTCATTTCATAGGTCCAATTTAATGCCCGCCATCGAACCTCCGTTGTCCTTCAACCCAGCGGGTATCGAGTTGGATCGACGCCAGGGCCTTGCGCGGCAGCTTTATCAGGCGCTGCGCCAGCGCGTATTGGATGGGCGTTTGGTCAGTGGCACGCGTTTGCCCGCCACTCGCGACCTGGCGGCTGCCTTGTTGATCTCCCGTAACAGCGTGGTGCGGGCCTACGATCAACTCTACGCCGAAGGTTTTATCGAAGGCCGCGTCGGTGACGGCACCTACGTAGCCCAATTGCCTACCCCAAAAAAACTATCCACAAAACTATCCACAGGGTTTTCAACAGGCTTATCCCCAGCCTTATCCACAAATTGGTCGGATTTGCCGGTGGATTCGCCGGGAGAAGTTATCCACAGGTCGGCCTTGAGCCGACTGGAAAACAACCATTTACCTCCACCACCGCCAGGGCCGCCCAAGGCATTTCGCGTGGGGGTGCCGGCGTTCGATCTGTTCCCGTTTGAGGTGTGGGCCAAGCTCAATGGTGCTTTTTGGCGTAAACCGAACTTGGAACAGTTGTGCTACGGCGACCCAGCAGGTGATGCCCGCCTGCGCGGGCTCATTGCGGCTTACCTGCGCAGTTCGCGGGGGATGCACTGCACGGCTGAGCAAATAGTGATCACCAGTGGCGCTCAACAGGCAATCAGCCTTTGTGCACAGCTGCTGGTGGAGCCCGGTGATGGCGTGGCGATTGAGAACCCGGGCTATCGTGCTGCAGGCCACGCGTTCGCCTTGGCCGGTGGGCAATTGCACGGTGTGCCGGTGGACCACGACGGCATCGACTGTCAGGCCCTGAGTGCGCTGGGTGCATGCCGCCTGGCGTATGTCACGCCCTCCCATCAATACCCGTTGGGGGTGGTGATGAGCCTGGCAAGGCGCCTGGAGCTGTTGGCCTGGGCCGAGCGCACTGGCGGCTGGATCATCGAGGACGACTACGATGGTGAGTACCGCTACAGCGGCGCTCCGCTGGCGCCCCTGGCCGCGCTGGACCGAAGTGGGCGGGTGCTTTACGTCGGTACTTTCGGCAAAGTGGCGTTCCCGGCCTTGCGCCTGGGTTATCTGGTATTGCCGCCAGGCCTGGTGGGTGCGTTCTCCCGACGTCGCGCCGTGGATATGCGTCATTCGGAAGTCAGCACCCAGGCAGTGATGGCTGAGTTCATGGCCGCCGGGCACTTCCAGCGGCATATCCGCCGCATGCGGCGGGCGGCGTTGAGCCGGCGCGATGCGGTGCTGGCTGGATGGCCGAGTGGCTTGGCCGGGGTCGGCGAGTTGCCCAGCGTCGCGGCGGGCCTGCACATGACGGTGCGGGTGGACAGCCTGGCGCGTGAGCAGCAACTGCTCCAACAGGCCCTAGCCGTGGGTGTGGAGGTCAATGGCCTGAGCAGTTACTGGTTGGCGCAATCCACCACACCGATGGATCAGCGTGCTGGCTTGGTGTTGGGGTTTGCCGCTGTGCCGCAAGCGGCTATCGCCGAGGCCCTGGCAACGTTGCGCAGGGCCTGGCAGGGCGGTTGACGCTCAGTTCTGGAAGAACAGGGCGCGCGCCAATGGCTGGCTGATCTCGCTGCGATAAATCGCGATCTGGTCGCTGTCGCTCAAGCCTGTGCGCTGGATGGCGCCGCCGAGTTTTTGCTGGGCGCGGGTCTTGAGGTGGCCGGCGGTGTAGTGCTCAGGCGCCGCGTTGGGTGACTCGTAGTGGAAGTGGGCATACCAAAGCACCGCGTGCGTGCGGTGATCACGCACCTCGTATTCATCCAGGTAGTTTTTGCCGGGGCCTTTGAGGCGTCGGCGGCTAACCACCTTGGCGATTTTTACCAACCCTTGACTGTGCAGCCATTCCACCCGCGCGGCGGTGGGAGGTTGCTGTTTGGTCATGTCGACGCGTGTGGTGGTCCCCAGTTCGTACAGCCGCGCTGCTGTGTCGTTGAGTTTGCGATTGAGGGCAGCGGCGGGCGGGCGGTCGCTTTCGGTGAGGTTCAGACGGGTCAGCGCTTCTTCGATGTGGCTCGCTGCGCGTTCCAGCCGCGCGGCGAACTGATGAAACATTTCTTCGATTTCCACCGGAATGCGTCCGGCTTTCTTCGAGTGGCCCAAGGCGCGCAGCGTGGCGGCCGGTTCTTCATCCAGCAGGTCTTGCCCGGCGTTGATGCTCACGCCCAGGTCGACCGCCTGTGGCCTTCGCGGGCTTGAGGCCGCGCGCTCTCGTTCGACCCAGACCCCTGGGGTTTTTTCGTGGAAGGTCGCGATGATCTTGCCCGTCACCGGTGCCTTGACGTCCACCAGGCCGCTTTCGGCCGCACGCGGTTCGCCCACCACCACGCCGTTGAAGCGCGTCTTGATGACTTTGCGTTTGGGCGTTGGAGGGGCCTTTGAGGGGCCGGGCTTGGGCTCCAGGGCCTTTCTTTCCCTGATCAACAGCGCCAGTTCCTGAACCGCCTGCCGGTTGAACTCATCGATGTGCTGGCGAAGGCCTTCCAGGGGTTCTCGCTGCACCTGTTCCGGGTATTCGGCGTGCAGGTCCAGCAGGCGTTGGTCGACAATCGCGAATTGCTCGACCAGGCTGTTCAACACGTCGATGCGTTCGGGCAGCTCGCCGACGCTGGTCTCGACCAGTGTCGCGATCCACGTTTGCACGTTGAGGTCGGCGATATCGACGATGTCACTGAGTTGTTCGCGGGCATCGGTAAAGGCTTCCCCGCTGCCTTCGCCAATGCACATGTAGCGGCTGAGGGTGAGTTGCAGCGCCTTGAGGTCGTGAAGCTTGAAGTCGGGCAAGGCGCTCATGGTGGTCTGGATGACTTTCGCGCCCTCAATACCCAGGCTTGCCAGTTCGCGATAACGCGATTGTGCGTACTCCATGCGCTTGATCATATCCGTGTTCAGTTTGGCCAGCGTCTGGGCGATGTCGGCGCGCTGTTTTATGCCTAGGCTGCTGGCGGACTCGATGTCTTCCACAGACACCAGCAACTTGTCGCGAAACATTGGCAGGCGTTCCGAGATCGCAGAACGTGTCAGCAGCAGCTGTTTGTTCAAGTAATCGATCATGCCGCTTTGGTAATTGGGCACCGAATCAATGATGTTCAGCGACCGCAACTGGCGGATGGGCACCTCGTATTCCGCCAGGCGGTTGTCTACCTTGTCGAGAAAGGCTTGGCGCTGTCGATCCGAGGACGGCCCTGGCACCGGGTCTATCGCCGCGTGCGCCTGGGCGACTTCGGTTTGCCCACGCCTTTCATCGGCGTCGAATTGCTTGAGTTTCTCTCGCAGATCGGTGATCCGAGAGGGCGCCTTGCTTTGGGCGGATTTTCGGCGATTCCTGAACCCGGCACCCCGCAGGCGCAGTCGTGTGTCGACAAACCATTGGCCGACCAGGTTGCTTACCAGTAACGGGCCTGTATGGGAGGGACGGTTTGGGTCGACGATCACGACGTTGTCGTTCTCATCCAGCGTCACCTCGAACCAGCGTGCACCCACCGGTGCATACCATTTGTCGGCCACGGTATAGAGATGCAGGCGAACACCGGCTTCTTTGATCGGCGCCTTCAATCCCTCGGGCTTGTCGATTGTGAAGCGGTCCAGGGTGGCCCCAAGGCTTGCGGGGGTGCGATTGAGTGCGCCGCTGCTGTGCAGAGGCCCGTAATGGCGGGCAGAGAGTTCGGTCTCGAGAATGTTGGGTTGCTGCGTCACGAGCATTCTGTGCACCGGTGGTGCGGCTATTTCAGTTTCCTTTGCCGGGATGGCTTCAGGTTCGGGTGCCAGCCGCTTGGCGGGCTTGTTTTGCGGCGGGTGCCGCAAGGCGACATGCAGTACCAAGGCCATGCTCAGGTTGAGCAGCAGGTCGACCTGGGCTGTCCAGTGCACCTGCCCATCAGGCCCTGGCTCGGTTTGAACGGACTCTTGGAGATCGTCCATGATTTGCCAGATCCAGGCCGCGATCCCTGCCGTACGGCCCATGAAAGGCAAGGCTGCGTTGAATATCAGCCAGCCACCTCGCCGGTAACTGGCCCAGCGTTTCTGTGTGTTGGATACCGACTGGCGAGTGGCCAGTTCAATCATTGCATCGGTGTTGTCTTTGAACAGTGTCGCCAGCGTGTCGTTGCCCACCACTTCATCGGTCAGCGCGATGGGGCCACTCATTTGCAGCACCACCTGTGGCTCCACCAACCCGCGCACGACGGTCCACGGCGAGGGCAGTGCGGCGGGGAAGACGTACTGCTCGTAGTTGAAGCGAGTCTCTTCGGGCAGCCAGGCCAGCACTGAGTCGCGCAACGTACGGTGATGCTTGATGGCATAGAGCAGGTTTTGCCGTGATGGGTACTGAACCAGCATCGGGTCCAGCAGCGGGCGATACAGCAGGCACGGGCCTTGGGTGTGGTCGCGGGGGCCGATGACAAACATATTGGCCACCACGTCTTGTTCCTGGCTGGGGCGCAAGGTGGGGATAAACGTCAGGCGGCGAATGACAATCTCTTGCCCGTCAACCTGCCGCTCGTGTGCGTGTGGTTGAACGGCAGCGGCGACATAGCGGTAGCCGCGATCATCCATCCCATGCAGGTGCTGAATTTTCCACTGCAGGGCCAGTAAGGGCAGTTGCACCCGCAAATGCGAGGCATAGAGGGCTTGGCGGTTCCTGGACTGAGTGGGGTCATCGAGCAAGGTGCGCTTGATAAGCGCCGGGTAGTGCTCGCCGATGTCGAGGGTTTCGATCAGGTCCTTGAGGTAGTCATAGGTCAGCCACTGGGGCGCCAGGCCGCCGTTGTAGTGCACGGTAGGCGTGCCCGTAGGCAGCCCGGTGAGGTTCTCAAGGGTCAGGTCGATCAGGCTGCGTCGGGTGATATCACGGGCGCCAGGCAATACAAACGTGCCCCAGACCACGGGGCTCTCGATGCTGATCTCGACCTTGTCCAGGTTCAGCCCCGCGCCATTGGCATGGGCTTTGATTTGGTTCTGCAGCTGTTCACGGGCGTAGTCGCGGATCGGGGGGATACCGTCCTGGAATGATTGCCCATGACTGTGGGTATGCAGTTCCGCCAGCTCGATCACGTACCGACTGTAGGTCGAGACATCCAGGTCCGAGGCATGAGAAAGCCAGCCGGGGAGTTGCTCGTGAACCTGGCGGATATTCGACAGCGAGTGATCGCTCAAGTCCTCAATCACCGGCAGGATGCGGATAACCGCCTGTTCTGCAGGCGGTGCTTCGACGCTGGAGGAGCCAATTGAACCAATGGCTTGCAGTTGCAGGGTGATCAGGTTGCACGCCAGGCTGTCGAAGACATTGCCGGCAGGTTCGTACAGTCGCCACTGCAGCTTCACGTCTGGTTGATAGGGCGCGAGCCTGTCAGGCAGTGCTTCACCGAATGCTTGCAGCGACTCGAACTTGCCATAACCGTCGATCAACGAGTACGTCAGAATCCGTTGCTGCTGTTCATATACACCGATCAACACTGCGATGTCCGATAGACCAACGTGCGAAGACTGGTTGTGCTCAAGCCCATCGATATCGACCAGGTAAGCGTGGGTCTGGAACGTATCCAAGGCCTTGCGCTTGTCCAGCTCCGGAAAATGGAACAGCGTCCTGGCCATCGCGCAATCGTGCTCATCCCAGCCCTCCCGCGCGGTGACGTTCCATACCTTGCGCAGGGAATGGGAGAGCGTCTGCCAGCGAGGGCCGCCCAGGCCGTTGGAGGCGTTCCAATAGTCGAGTTGCTGCTCCTGGAAACCCGTGAATATCAAGGCCGACAGCTCATTGATCAGCCGCGCGATGGCGTCGATCTTCACCGGCAGGTGCACGGCAGGCTGAGCCTCGGGTTCCAGGGTAAGGAAATGCTCGCCGTCGATGTAGATCACCGGGTCAGGCGACAAGGCCTGGTTGGCGAGGATTGAGGTCAACGACTCTGCGTACGCAGGTGCCGAATGGATGTCGTCGCCGACGATCTGCCAATGCGGCGTGATGACCATGGCCAGGTCCGGGTCGATCGTGAGTGTCGGGTACTGTTCCTTGAGCGCCGAGCGCAACAAGTTGGCGGCGACTTCCCGAATGGATGGGCCAACGCTCAATTGCGTGAGCAGATCGTAGGTGCTGGGAGGGTGGTTATTGGCGAGCGATGAGTGGTTGGGCATGTGCAGCTCCTTGGCCGGGGTAAGGCGTTAAGAGCTGCACGGTAGTTTCCGGGACGGTGGGGGAGACGGTAGATAGTTCAGCATGGCCGGGACGTGTGCGCCCCGGCCATGCTCGATCAGGTACCGGACTTGATCTTGGTCCAGGCACGGGTCCTGGCGCGCTCGGCTTTGCTGTCCAAGGGTTTCAAGGTGTACAGCGTGGCCATTGCGGCATCGGTCGGGTACAGGTTGGGATTGTTGCGGATGGCGGGATCAACCTGTTCGGTCGCATCTTTGTTGGGGTTTGGGTAACCGACAAAATCGCTGATCGGCGCAATCACCTGGGGTTGCAGCAGGTAGTTGATGAAGGTGTAGGCGGCCTGCGGGTTCTTTGCGCCCTTGGGAATGGCCAGCATGTCGAACCAGATCGGCGCGCCCTCCTTGGGCAGGCGCATATCGACCGTCACCCCGTTCTTGGCTTCCTTGGCGCGGTTGGCGGCCTGGGAGAAGCTGCCGGAGTAACCGACGGCCACGCAGATGTCGCCGTTGGCGATATCGGCCATGTATTTGGAGGAGTGAAAGTAGGTGACGTAGGGGCGGATTTTCAGCAGCAAGGCTTCGGCTTTTTCATAGTCCTTGGGGTTATTGCTGTTGGGATCCAGGCCCAGATACTGCAAGGCCAGCGGCAGGATTTCCGACGGCGAGTCGAGCAAGGCGACGCCGCATTGCTTGAGCTTGCTGAGGTTCTCTGGCTTGAAGATCAGGTCCCAGCTGTCCACCGGCGCGTTGTCGCCCAGTGCGGCCTTGACCTTGGCCGGGTTGTAGCCGATCAGGATGGTGCCGTACATGTACGGCACGGCGAATTTATTGCCAGGGTCGTTGGCCTCGATCAGCTTCATCAGCTTGGGGTCGAGGTGGTTCCAGTTCGGCAGTTGGCTGCGGTCCAGAGGTTGGAACACACCGGCCTCGATCTGCTTGGCCAGGAATACATTGGACGGCACCACCACGTCATAGCCGGAGTTGCCGGTCAGCAACTTGGCCTCCAGGGCTTCGTTGGTGTCAAAGATGTCGTAGACCAGTTTGATCGCCGGGTTCTGCGCCTTGAAATCCTCCAAGGCCTTGGGCGTGATGTAGTCGAACCAGTTATAGACCCGCAGGGTTTTTTCTTCGGCATGGGCGGCGGTGCTTAGCACGGCGGCGCAAAGCACAAGTGACTGGAGCATGTTCATTCGGCTGACCCCTCAAAACCTTCGAGAACGTTGACGGCATTGATGCCAATTTCTTGCACGGCGTAGCCGCCTTCCATCACAAACAGCGTCGGCTTGCCCAGGCGGGCGATACGCGCGCCCATCGCCAGGTAGTCCGGGCTGTCGAGCTTGAATTGCGAGATGGGGTCGTCCTTGAACGTGTCCACCCCCAGGGAGACGACGATGATGTCGGCGCCATAATGCTCAATCTGCGTGCAGGCTTGTTCAAGCGCTGCGCTCCAGCCTTCCCAGCCGGAACCGGCCGGCAGCGGGTAATTGAAGTTGAAGCCTTCCCCAGCGCCTTCGCCGTGCTCGTCGGCATACCCCAGAAAGAATGGGAATTCTGCCTCCGGATGGCCGTGGATCGAGGTGAACAGCACATCGCTGCGCGCGTAGAAAATCGACTGGGTGCCGTTGCCGTGGTGGTAATCCACATCGAGGATCGCGACCTTTGAGTGGCCCTGATCGAGAAAGGCCTGGGCGGCGATGGCGGCATTGTTGAGGTAGCAATAACCGCCCATCAAGTCGCTGGCGGCGTGATGCCCCGGTGGGCGACACAGGGCAAAGGCGCTCCGGGCGCCGTGCTGGATCGCCTGTTGCGCGGTCAGCGCGACCTGCGCCGCGCTATAGGCCGCTTGCCAGGTACCGGCGGTGATCGGTGCGCCGCCGTCGAAGCTGTAATAACCCAATTGGCCGTGCAGGCTGGTGGGCAGGATCCGGCGCAGGGTGCGGGCCGGCCAGGTGTAGGGCAGCAGGTCACCGTCCTGGCCGAACTCGGTCCAGCGTGCCCAGGCACCTTTGAAGAAGTCCAGGTAGTCGCGGCTGTGGATACGCTGCAGCGGTGCCAGGCCGAAATCCTGGGGCGCGTGTACCGGGCCCAGTTCGCGGTCTTTGACGCGTTGCAGCACATGGTCGGCGCGCGAAGGCATCTCGAAGCAGGGCATCAATTGCCCGTCCATCAATTCGCAACGGCCGTGGTGCAGATGATGATCGTCCGAGTAGATCGTCAGCATTGTTGTTCTCCGCAGGCTGATGGGGTGCCCTGCAGTGTTGCCGTGTGCGCCGGTTTGGAGAACGGCAGGAGCGGCCAAAAGGGGATAAATATGGCCAAAGAGTGTGTCCGTTATTCGCCCCTAAAGTGTGCAGAGGGCGTCACAGCCGAAACTGACTCGGTGCCACGCCGCTCCAGCGCACGAAGGCGTGCCTGAAACTCGCGGTTTCGCTGAAGCCCAGTTGTTCGGCAATGCGGTAGATCGGCAGTTCATCCTCCCCCAGCAACTGCTTGGCCCGCTCGAAGCGCAGTTCGTCCAACAGCTCCTGGTAACTGCACCCGAGGTCGTGCAGGTGCCGGCGCAAAGTGCGCGGCGAGCAGTTCATTTGGTCGGCCAGGCCATCGATGCCGGGCGGGATGTTCAACTGCGCCGCCAGTAACAGGCGCACCCGACCGAGCCAAGCCTGGCGCCCGGTGAACTCGGTGTTTTGCTTGCGGCAACGCTCGGCCATGGCACGGTGGGTGATGGCGTCGGCCAGCGGCAACGGCTGGTCCAGCCAGCCCCGGTCAAAGGCGAAAGCATTGGCGCTGGCCTCAAAGGCCAGCGGGCAAGCGAAGTGCTCGGCATAACGCGCCCGGTAGTGGGGCGCGCAGTGTTCGAAACGGGCGCCGAGCAGCGGCAGACGATGGCCCAGCAGGTCGTCGCAGATCACGCTTAGCGACACCAGGCAGAACTCCACATTGAATGCGGTCAGTGCCGGGTTTTCCCGGTAATCGCCGGCGGTGAACCAGACCCGTTGGCCGTCGTCTTCCAGGCTCAGCTCAAACAGTGTTCCCAACAGCGCCGGGTAGCGCAGTGCCAGGCGCAAAGCGTCACCGAAGGTGGCACTGGTCAGTAGCGCATAACCGAGCATGCCGTAGGACGACACATGCATGCGGCGCCCCAGTTCCAGGCCGATATCCTGGCGCAACGCCACGGCGTTGGTGCACACGTGCATCTCCTGGTTAGTGGTGATGCGCGTATCGGCGCGGTCGAGGTCTGCCCCGCAGATACCGCTGCCGGCCAGTAACACGTGGCTGGGTACGCCGTGCTCTTTGAAGGTCTCCAGCACCAGCGAGACTGCGTTGAGGGTAGTCAGGTGCGAGTGCAGCATGGCGCGGATCCCTTCAGAGTTTGCTGGAGTGCAGCAAGTAGCGTGCCGCCGATCAGGCGTTGAAAAATACCCGGCGAGCTTGGTCCAGGTTGATCTCGCTGCGGTAGTAGTCAGTTCGTTGCTGCTGGTTCAGCCCGCTGAGCGTGTCGGCTTGCGAGCCTCGACGCTGCTCGGCAGGCGTTTTCAAGCGTGCTGACAGAAAGGCCTTGGGAGCGGTCCACGCGGCCGAATAATGGAAATGGGCGTACCACAGCAGGTTATGCGTACCGCGCTCGGTGATGGTGTATTCGTCCAGGTAGTCCGGCCTGGGGCCCTTTATTCGCCGTCGGTTGATGACTTTTTTGAGGGTGATCGCGTTGCGGTTCCTGAGCCACTCCACGCCGATCATGGTCGGTGGCTGCTGTTTCGTCATCTGCACCATGTGCTGGGTGGCCCGCCTGTACACCTGAATGACCGCTTCCTTGAGCTTTCGGCTGACGATGGTTGCAGTGCGCCGTTGGTGATCGGGAATCGGGTCGCGGGCCAGCGTTTGTTCAATCGCCTTTTCGGCGAGCTCCAGCAATTGCGCGTGTTGATGCAGCAGGTATTCGATGCCTACGGGGGTACGCCCGGCTTTTTGTGCCTGTTGGTCGGCGCGCTCGAGGAACGACGCCAGCCCATCAAGGTAGGCCTGGCCGTCGTCGATACAGGCCTGCATCGGGGGCGAAACAGGTGAGGGCTCGGATTCGGTGATGCGTTGCACCCACACGCCCGGTTCCTTTTCATGGTAGGTGGCAATGATTTGCTGGGTCAGCGGCGAGCGGATGTCCACCAGGTCGGTTTCAAGCCCCAGGGCAGTCAGTCGGGGCTCACCGATCAACATGCCGTTATAGCGCGTGTGGATGAATTTTCGCTTGGGTCTTGGCGGCGTAGGGGGCGGTGTCGGTCTGTTTCTGAGGCTGTCGCGCTCGGTATGCAATCGCGACAGGTGAGCCAGCGATGCGTTGGAAAAGTCGCTGATCTGCTTTCTCAAGTGTTCAACCTGCTCGGGAATAATGGCGCTGGCGAAGTCCTGGGGCAGGTCGTCCAGGCGCTCGTCGATGACCGAGAATTGTTCGATCAGGCTGGCGAGGGCTTCAATGCGTTCATCCAGGCGGGCCTCACTGCGTTCTTGCAGGGTGTCGCGCAACGTCTGTATCGCGATGTCGGCGGTATTGATGATGTGGTCGAGGGCGGTCCAGGCAGAGGGAGTGCTCTCAAGCGAGCTTTCTGTCAGGCACAGGTTACGCGACAGGGTGACGTTCAGGGCCTTGAGGTCGTGGCTGGTGTAGGAGGGCATTTGCTTCCTGCGCTCCTGGACCAGGCGCAACCCGTCCAGTGCCAGGGACTTGAGCTGCTCGAAGCGCGATTGCACGTAGTCCAGGCGAGTGATCATGTCCTGGTTCAACGAGGTCATGCGCCTGGCATCCTCGATATGCCGTTCCAAAGGGGCCTGGGCCTGTCGTTCGACCTGTTCGAGCACGGTGCGCAATTGAGGGGTGAAGCGTGTCTGGGCCTCCCGGATGCCGGCTTGGGACAGGTCCAGCTGGGCTTTCACATAGGCCAGTGCCCTGGGTTGGTAGTCCGTCAGCGGGCTGAAGACATTCAGGGTCTGCAGATGTTGCAATGCCGTTTCGTAGTCCGAGCGCTGGCTGTTGAGCTTGTCCAGATAGTGTTGGCGTTTGGCGCTCGCCGAGGTTTCGGGAGCCTGGGTCATATCCAGGTGAGCCCTTTGCAGTTCTTGCTGAGCGGCCTTCTTAGTGTTTTCAAACGCTTCCAGTTTGCTGCGCACCTCTGCTGCTTTTAGTGTCGCGGCATCGTCGGCTTTCTTGATTGCGCGTTTAGGTCCGCCGCCGCGCAAGCGTAGACGGGTATCAATGAACCAATCGCCCTGGGCGTTGTGAATCAGCGCTGGCCCGACACGCTCAGGCTGTTTTGGATCAACAATGACAAGGGGTTCGTCTGCCTGCACCGCGACCTCAAACCAGCGCGTACCGATGGGGGCATAGTATTTGCCCTGGGATCGATAGAGGTGCTGATAGGTGCCCTGGTCTTTGATGGCAGTGCCGATGGTGGGGGGTTTATCGACCTTGAAGCTATCGAGCACGGTGGCCAGGTCCTCAGGCAGGCGATTGATCGCGCCGCTGGTAAACAGCGATGAGTGCTGGTTTGGGGGCGTGTCATGGGTTGCGTAGGTGGGCAGCTGTTTGATCTCGATCGGTTCTGCGGCAGGCAGGGCGGGCGGTGATTTGGTCTCGCCCGGCAGCACCGGTCGCTGGCTTCGCATGGCGATGTGCAGGGTGATCGCCATGCCCAGGTTGAGCAAGACATCGGTCAGCGCAGTCCATTCGGCCTGTTTCTGGCCCAGCGCCTGGGCTTCGGCAAATTGCTGTAATTGATCGACGATCTGCCAGATCCAGGCGGCGGTGTTCACCGCCCGACTTGCAAACGGCAGCACGGCGTTGAAAAGCACCCAGCCTGCCTGCTTCAGGGTCGCCCAGCGTCTCTCGGCGTTGGACACCGATTGTCGATCCGCCAGTTCTATCAGCGCCTGGGTGTTGGCATCGAACAGGGCACCAAGCACGTCACCACTGAGGGACCGATCGCCCAGGGTCATGGGGCCGCTCAGGGCGAGCAGCTTATCGGGCTCCACCAGAAAGTCGGCGACAGCCCAAGGCGACGGCACATCCGCTGGGAACACGTAGTTGGCGTAGTCGCTGTGGGCCGCATCAGGTAGCCAAGCCAGCACGGTATCGCGCAGTTCGGGGGCTTGGGTAATGGCGTAGATCAGGTTGGCGGGCGAGCGATATTGGACCAGCGGCGGCTCGAACAGCGGGCGGTACAACAGGCAGGGGCCGGCAGTAACGTTTCGCGGGCCGATCACATACATGTTGGCCACTGCATCCTGGGTCGCATTTTTTCGGCGCTGGGGGACGAACGCCAGCGGGCGCATTACGATCGCTTGGCCATCGACATAGTGGTCGGCCGCATCGGGCGCCATCAGCGCGGCGACATACCGATAGCCGCGCTCATCAATCGCGTGTTCCTGGCGGATTTTGCTCTGCAAGGCCATCAGCGGTAATTGAATCCGCAACTGCTGGGCGTATAGGTTCTTGCGCCGGGCAGCCTCTTCGCGGATATCCAGCAGCTTGTGCTTGATCAGTTCGGGGTAAGTCTTGCCGATATCGACCTGGCTGATCAGCGATTCCACATAGTCGACGTCCAGCCATGCGGGCAGGTTCTTGCCGTTGCGCAGTTGGATCGACTTTTTGCCGATGGGCACGGCAATCAGATTCTGCAGCGCCAGTTCCGCCAGCGTAAAGGTGGCCGTGTCGGTCACCCCCGGTACGATAAACGTCCCCCAGGTGACGACGCTGCGGACCTGCATGACGAGCTTTTCCAATGCCAGGTTTTCAGCGTCCGGATGGTCTTGGAGCATCTGCTGTTTGATCTGCTCAAGCGCGTATTCCTGAATCGGCGGGATGTCCTCCAGGCAAGGCTGCCCAGCGTTCTGGCTGTTAAGCGCGGCCAAGTCCTTGAGGTGGCGTGCATAGAAGTTCAGATCGGTGGTGGACGCCAGGCTCAGCCAATCGGGGAGTGAATGGTGATACCAGCTCAGGTCGCGGCCGTTTTGAGTGATGGCGCCATTGTCCGCGGCCTGTGTGGTGTTCAGGGTGCGATTGATCTGGCTGGGGTCTGCTTGTCTGAGTTCTTCAAAGGTCATGGCGCCGACGGCTTCGACCTGTTGCGCGATCATGGCGCAGGCCAGTTGATCGAAGAAGTTGCCACTGGGCTCGAACAGGCGCCATTGCACCGTGGTGATGGCTGCGGATGTTCCCAGGTGCGCAGGCAGAGATTGGCCCAGTTGCTCCAGCGACGCGAACTTTTCATGCCCATTGAGCAAGGAGTAGGTGAGGATGAGGGTCCGGCCGTGATCCTGTCCGATCAGCGCCGCGATCATGGTCGGGCCCAGTTGCGCAGGGTGGGCGCCGTCAACTCTAGCGAAATCGATCAGATACGCTTTGCTGTCGAAAGGGTCGTTGACCTGGCGAATGCTGCGGTCGGGGGCGTAGTACAGCCTACGGGCCATCGCGCAGTCGACAGCATCCCATTGCTCGGATGGCTCGACGTTCCAGGCACTGCGCAAGGTACTGGAAAGCGTATGCCAGTGCGGCCCGTTGCCGTTGCTGGCGTTCCAGTAGGCGACCAACTGCTCCTGGTAGGCGCTGAGCAGCACCGGCGCCAGAGTGTTGAGGGTTCTGGCGATGTCGGTGATACGCACGGGCAAATGAATCGCCGGTTCGGTGACGGGATGGCGCGTGAGGAAATGTTCACCCTCAATGCACAGGGTCGGCGTGGCGAGTACCGCTTGCTTGACCAGGATATCGCTGAGGGCGTGATATTCGGTGGGCCTGGCGACGATTTGATCATTGACGACATCCCAGGCAGGCGTCGCCAGCAGGGTAATACTGGGGTCGATCCCCAGGGCTGGGTATTGCTGCTGCAGCGACTGACGCAACAGCGCGGTGGCCGCGTCCCTGAATGAAGGGCCCGCGTACAGCTGGGTAATCAGCTCCAGGTTGGCATTATTGCCGCCTGCTGGAGTGGACGTAGAAGTGCTCATGAGGCATCCCTGTCTTGCCGGTTGATGGAAACGGCCCGAGATACGGTCTCGGGGGGTTCCATGCTAGGGGCCGACAAGCCAGGAAAAGGGGTGTTTATGTCTCGGGGGTACGGAGTCTCAACTCAACTCCGCGCACAGGTCCAGTTCTACCAAGCGGCGCACTTGAGCAGTGTCCAGGCCCGCGCCGATCAATGCGTTGAGCTTGCCGAACACGGCCTCGCGGGTCATCCCGCCACCGGATAACACGCCCACGCCACGCAACCGGCTGCCGGCTTCGTAGACATCCAGCTCGACACCGCCTTCATGGCATTGGGTGATTGCGACCACCACGATGCCCAGCGCTTCTGCCCGCTTGAGGCTGGCGAGAAAGTCGGGGTTGTCGCTTGGGCCGGTCCCGCTGCCGTAGCACTCCAGTACCAACGCTTGAATGCCGCTGTCGATCAGACTGTCGAGTTGCGTCGCGGTGATACCGGGCACCAGTGGCAGCACGGCGACATTCGCCAGCGCTTTGGCGTGGCGGTAATGCAAGGCATCCGGAATGACCTCGGCCTTGGCCGCGCCGCCCTGGCGTTGCAGCGCGGCAAACGGGTGTCGGCCGAAACTGCGCACTTTGGCGCACCGTGTGGGTGCCAACAGCGTGCCGTGAAAATACAACTGCACGCCCGGCGCCAGGCCATTGCCCAGTGCGGCCAGCGCCCCGCTGACGTTTTCCCAGGCATCGCTGTCCGGCACGCCGGCAGGCAACATGGAACCGGTAAACACCACCGGTGCGGGCAGGCCCAGCAGTTGGAAGCTCATCGCGGCGGCGCTGTAGGCCAGGGTGTCGGTGCCGTGCAGGATCAACACGGCGTCGTAGCCTTCGTCCACGGCGTCAACCACGGCCGTGCGCAGGCGTTGCCAGTAGGCAGGTGTCATGTTGGCGCTGTCGATCAGCGGCGCCATTTCCCGCAAGCGCCACGCAGGCACGGGCTGGCTGGCAAGCTGTTCGCGCATGCGCGCTTCAAAACCGGATGCGGGGGCCAGCCCATTGGCGCTGGCCTGCATGCCGATGGTACCGCCGGTGTAGAGCACCATCACGTTGTTAGCTGATTGCATCGAAGACTCTCCTGAACGAAAAACGCCGCCGGGCCCAGAGCATGCCCAAGGCCGGGCGGCGTGTCATCTGGCTGCGATTAACGTTGCGCTTGAGCGCTCAGTTCAGCCGCCGGGGCCGCTTCGGTTTTCACCGGGTTGGCCGGCCAGGCCTTGCGGTCCAGGTCCAGGTCGGGGAACTGGCTGGAATCGAACACCGGGGTCTTGATGCCTGCGGCGCGCTGCTTGTCGTAGTCGTTCAGGATGCGCATGGCGATCTTGAACAGGAACGCCAGGGCGAACAGGTTGACGAAGGCCAGCATCGTCATGGTGATGTCGGCAAAGGCGAACACGGTGCCGAGGTTCTCGATGGAGCCCCAGAAGATCAACACCAGCACCAACGTGCGGTAGCCGATCAGCACCTTGCGGTTGTTGCCCACCAGGAAGCGCAGGTTGCTCTCGCCCAAGTAGTAGTTGTACATGATCGAGGTGAACACGAACAACGCCAGGGCCACCGAGATAAACATGCGGCCCCAGTCACCGACCACAGCGGCCAGGGAGTTCTGGGTCAGGGCAATACCGTCGCCTTCAAAACCTGGGGTGTAGAAACCGGAAAGCAGGATCAGCAGCGCGGTGCAGGTGCAGATCACGAAGGTATCGAGGAACACGCTGAACGCCTGGACCACGCCTTGGGCGATCGGGTGTTCTACGGAGGCCACCGCCGCCACGTTAGGCGCACTGCCCAAACCGGCTTCGTTGGCGAACACGCCGCGTTTCACACCCATGATGATCGCGCTGCCCACCAGGCCACCGAAGGCTTGGTCGAGGCCGAAGGCGCTCTTGACGATGGTCGCGAGCATGGCCGGTACGTGGTCGAATTGCAGCACGATCACATACAGGGTCACGGCGATGTAGACCAGGGTCTTGACCGGCACCAGCAGGTCGGCGATCGAGGCGATGCGCTTGATCCCACCGATGAACACCAGGCCCAGCAGCACCGCCAGCGCGAGGCCGGTGTAGGTGGTGTCGAGGCCAAAGGCGTTGTTCAGCGAGTGGGTCACGGCGTGGGCTTGCAGGCCGTTGAACGCGAAGCCGAAGGTCACCAGCAGCAGGAACGCCATGACCATCCCCAGCCAGCGTTTTTGCAGGCCGTGCTGGATGTAGTAGGCCGGGCCGCCACGGTAGGTGCCTTCGGCATCGGTGCGTTTGTACAGTTGGCCCAGGGAGCATTCGATAAAGCTCGACGACATGCCCACCAACGCGGTGACCCACATCCAGAACACTGCACCGGGGCCGCCGAGGGTGACGGCGATGCCGACACCGGCGATGTTACCGGCACCCACGCGGCCGGCCAGGCTGAGCATCAGCGCCTGGAACGAGCTGAGTTGATCGGAGCTGCTTTTGAGGCTGTCGCGAAATACCGCGAACATATGGAAGAAGTGGCGAAACTGGACGAAACGCGAGCGAATCGTGAAATAACCGCCGAGCCCGACAATGAGCACGATCAGTACTTTCCCTGAGAGGAAGTCGTTGATGACTTCGAGCATGGAGTGTTCCTCGCTGATTTTTTAATGGCAAACGCAGGACGGTTCGACGCCGTCGCATCGCACCAGGCAGTGCGCGACAGTTCGACCCCAATCCTTTTGCGGGTGTTGTTATTCATGCGGTTTCGCGCTGTACCGGGCCTCGTTACCGACGGCCGCAAGCGCGAGAGGGGCGGCACTATACCTAGGAGTAGATGATCCGTCTGCACGGGCCGATTAAAGGTTTCAGCGCCGCTGATTCGGGCAAGGCGGGTTTGCAGGGCGATATTGGAATTTTTATGGGCTTCATTTCACAACCTTGAGGCAAAAAAAAGGGCCTGAAGATCGAGCCTTCAGGCCCTCAAAAGGTGAGAGGTGTCTAGTCCCTCAACCTGGTGAGCGGTGCAACAAACGCTTAGGCCTTCAACGGGACCAAACGTGGAGCGATCATGTTTTCGGGGCGCAGGATGTCGTCGAGCATGGCGTCGTCGAGCAAGCCTTCTTCGCGCACCAGTTCCAGCACGCCACGGCCGCTTTCGAGGGCGATACGCGCAATGCGGGTGGCGTTTTCATAGCCGATGTACGGGTTCAGCGCAGTGACCAGGCCGATGGAGTGCTCCACCAGCTCGCGGCAACGGGCTTCGTTGGCGGTGATGCCGACGATGCAGTGCTCGCGCAGCATGTCCATGGCGCGTTGCAGCAGACGGATCGAGTCGAAGATCTTGAAAGCGATCAGCGGCTCCATCACGTTCAGTTGCAGCTGGCCGCCTTCGGCCGCCATGGTCAGGGCCAGGTCGTTGCCGATGACCTGGAACGCGACCTGGTTCACGGCTTCCGGGATCACCGGGTTGACCTTGCCGGGCATGATCGAGCTGCCTGGCTGACGCGCCGGCAGGTTGATCTCGTTGATGCCGGTGCGTGGGCCGCTGGACAGCAGGCGCAGGTCGTTACAGATCTTCGACAGCTTCACGGCGGTACGCTTGAGCATGCCGGAGAACAGCACGAAGGCGCCCATGTCGGAGGTGGCTTCGATCAGGTCGGCAGCCGGTACCAGCGGCTGGCCGCTGATAGTAGCCAGGCGTTGTACGGCCAGGGCCTGGTAACGCGGGTCGGCGTTGATGCCGGTGCCGATGGCGGTGCCGCCTAGGTTGACTTCGGTCAGCAGCTCCGGCGCCAGGGTTTTCAGGCGGGCCAGGTCTTCGCTCAGGGTGGTGGCGAAGGCGCGGAATTCCTGGCCGAGGGTCATCGGCACGGCGTCTTGCAATTGGGTGCGGCCCATTTTCAGCACGTGACCGAACTCGACGCCTTTGGCGGCGAAGGCTTGGATCAGGCTGTCGAGGCTGGCCAGCAGCGCGTCATGGCCCAGCAGCAGACCCAGGCGGATCGCGGTCGGGTAAGCGTCGTTGGTCGACTGCGCCATGTTCACGTCGTTGTTGGGGTGCAGGTACTGGTATTCGCCCTTTTGGTGACCCATGGCCTCCAGCGCGATGTTGGCGATGACTTCGTTGGCATTCATGTTGGTTGAAGTGCCGGCGCCGCCTTGAATCATGTCCACCACGAACTCTTCGTGGAAATCGCCGCGGATCAGACGAGCACAGGCTTCGCTGATGGCAGCGTGCTTGGCTTCGCTGAGCTGGCCCAACTCGCGGTTGGCGTCAGCGGCCGCTTGCTTGACCATTGCCAGACCGACCACCAATTTCGGGTAATGCGAAATCGGAACGCCCGAGAGGCGGAAGTTATTCACCGCTCGCAGGGTCTGGATGCCGTAATACGCTTGAGCCGGTACTTCAAGTACGCCAAGCAGGTCTTTTTCTGTGCGGAATGATGCAGCGGAGGACATGACGGAAATCATCTCGATAGGGACCCGGAACAGGCCGGAACACCGCGAATGCTAGGCCTGTAGGAAAATTTGGGCCAATGCTGTTAAGCACTGGCCTATGCATAAACGGCATAATGCAGATGTGACCCGGCTATCATGGCGGGCGTGTGTGCCAAAATGGTGCGTACCCGTGGGAGGCAGTGATGAACCTTGAGAGCAAATGGCTGGAAGACTTCAGCGCCTTGGCGGCGACGCGCAGCTTTTCCCAGGCGGCGGAGCGGCGCTTTGTCACCCAGCCGGCGTTCAGTCGGCGTATCCGCAGCCTTGAGGCCGCGCTGGGCCTGACCCTGGTCAATCGCTCCCGCACCCCGGTTGAGCTGACGGCGGCGGGGCAACTGTTCCTGGTCACGGCGCGCACCGTGGTCGAGCAACTCGGTGAAGTGCTGCGCCATTTGCATCACCTGGAAGGCGGGCAGGGCGAAGTCATGCAAGTGGCCGCCGCCCACTCCCTGGCGCTGGGCTTCTTCCCGCGTTGGATCGCGCAATTGCGCAACGAAGGTTTGAACATCGCCACGCGCCTGGTCGCCACCAACGTCGGCGACGCCGTGCACGCCCTGCGCGAAGGCGGCTGCGACCTGATGCTGGCGTTCTACGACCCGGACGCGGCGATGCAGATGGACGCCGAAATCTTCCCGTCGCTGCACCTGGGCAACACCGAAATGCTCCCGGTGTGCGCCGCCGATGCCGACGGCAACCCGCTGTTCGACCTGGAGGGCGAGGGCAGTGTGCCGTTGCTGGCCTACAGCGCCGGCGCATTCCTCGGTCGTTCGGTGCACCTGTTGCTGCGCCAGCGTGCCTTGCGTTTTACCACCGTGTACGAAACCGCGATGGCCGACAGCCTCAAGAGCATGGCCCTGGAAGGCCTGGGCATTGCCTGGGTGCCACAGCTGAGCGTGCGCGCCGAACTGGCGCGCGGTGAACTGGTGGTGTGCGGCGGCCCGCAATGGCATGTGCCGCTGGAGATTCGGCTGTATCGCTGCGCGTTGGTACGCAAGGCGAATGTGCGGTTGTTGTGGCGCAAATTGGAAGGTGGCGCGGCGCAGAACACCTGAGCCCCCTCCCACAGTATTTTGCGGTGTGTGGGGCTGACTTTTAAGTCAATAAAACCGCCACTTTGCGCCGCTAGACAGATGGTCATCCGAGGGGCTGTTTATCTGGATTATTACGGTATACTGCGCGGCCTTCGGCCGGTCCAACCGGCCTAAATTCGTACAACAAGCCACGCCGGATTTCCCGCGTGGCTTGTTGTTTTTTGACGCGCCTGCGGGCGCCCAGAGAGAAGAGGCACGACGATGAGTGCATTGGTTGGCGTGATCATGGGCTCCAAGTCCGATTGGTCCACCCTTAGCCACACCGCCGATATGCTGGAAAAACTCGGCATTCCGTATGAAGTGAAAGTGGTCTCTGCCCACCGCACCCCGGACTTGCTGTTCCAGTATGCCGATGAAGCAGAATCCCGTGGCATCGAGGTGATCATCGCCGGTGCCGGCGGCGCAGCGCACCTGCCGGGCATGTGTGCAGCCAAGACCCACCTGCCAGTGCTGGGCGTACCGGTGCAGTCGGCAATGCTCTCGGGCGTGGATTCGCTGTTGTCCATCGTGCAGATGCCAGCCGGCATCCCGGTGGCCACCCTGGCAATCGGCAAGGCCGGTGCGATCAACGCAGCCCTGCTGTCCGCCAGCATCCTGGGCGCCAAGCACCCGCAGTTCCACGCGGTGCTGAAAACGTTCCGTGCTGAGCAGACAGACAGCGTGCTGGACAATCCAGACCCACGTATCGCCTGAGGTTGTTGACGATGAAAATCGGTGTAATCGGTGGCGGCCAACTGGGCCGCATGCTGGCCCTGGCGGGCACTCCGCTGGGGATGAACTTCGCTTTCCTGGATCCGGCGCCGGACGCGTGCGCCGCAGCCCTGGGTGAGCACCTGCGCGCTGACTACAGCGACCCGGACCACCTGCGCCAACTGGCCGACGAAGTCGACCTGGTGACCTTCGAGTTTGAAAGCGTCCCCGCCGAAACCGTGGCGTTCCTGTCGCAGTTCGTGCCGGTGTACCCGAGTGCCGAAGCCCTGCGCATCGCACGCGACCGCTGGTTTGAAAAGAGCATGTTCAAGGACCTGGGCATTCCAACCCCGGCCTTCGCCGATATCCAGTCCCAGGCGGACCTGGATGCTGCCGTTGCTTCCATCGGCCTGCCCGCGGTGTTGAAAACCCGCACCCTGGGTTACGACGGCAAGGGCCAGAAAGTCCTGCGCACCGCGGCCGATGTGGTCGGTACCTTCGCCGAACTGGGCAGCGTCGCCTGCCTGCTGGAAGGCTTCGTGCCGTTCACCGGCGAAGTCTCGCTGATCGCCGTGCGTGCCCGTGATGGCGAGACCCGCTTCTACCCGTTGGTGCACAACACCCACGACAGCGGCATTCTCAAGCTGTCCGTGGCCAGCACCGACCACCCGTTGCAGGCCCTGGCCGAAGATTATTCCAGCCGCGTGCTCAAGCAACTGGATTACGTCGGCGTGATGGCGTTCGAGTTCTTTGAAGTCGACGGTGGCCTCAAGGCCAACGAAATCGCCCCGCGCGTGCACAACTCCGGGCACTGGACCACCGAAGGCGCCGAGTGCAGCCAGTTCGAAAACCACCTGCGGGCGGTAGCGGGCTTGCCGTTGGGCTCCACGGCCAAGGTCGGTGAGAGCGCCATGCTCAACTTCATCGGTGTGGTGCCGCCGGTTGAGCGTGTGATGGCGATTGACGATTGCCACGTGCATCACTACGGCAAGGCCTTCAAGGCCGGGCGCAAGGTCGGCCACGCCAACCTGCGCTGCAAGGACCGCGCGACGCTGCAAGCGCAGATCCTCAAGGTCGAAGCGCTGATCGCCGAGCAATAAGCCACGTCCGACGGGAACCATTGGTGGCCGTTGTCTCTCTGATTGCAGGATGCCAAAGCCTGTCTAGGCTTTGGCATAGCTCACATCAATCAGAGGGAAATGCCATGGGTATCATCGGAACCATCTTTATCGGCCTGATCGTCGGTCTGCTCGCGCGTTTCCTCAAGCCTGGCGACGACAGCATGGGCTGGATCATGACCATCCTGCTGGGTATCGCCGGCTCCCTGGCCGCGACCTACGGTGGTCAGGCGCTGGGCATCTACCAGGCCGGCCAAGGTGCAGGCTTTCTCGGCGCGCTGGTCGGCGCGATCGTCCTGCTGGTGATCTACGGCCTGATCAAAAAGAAGTAATCCGCCGACAAAGTCCTCTGCGCTGCGCAGGCGCAGGGGGCTAGAATGCTCGGCACTTGTTACTTGCCGAGCCTCTCCATGCGCCGTCTTCTGTTGATTCTCCTCTTGCTGGGCCCTGGCCTGGCGCACGCCGGCGAACTGCCGGAAACCGACTGGCTCGACCTGATGCCACTGTCGGACCAAAAGGCTCTCGAAGCCATGCCCGAAATCGACCACAACTCCCCGGAAGCCCAAGGCACCTTCACCGACAAGGGCGGCCTCAAGCAGAGCAAAGGCTTGCCGGCGGTGATGTATTCGACCAAGACCGTGGCGGCCATGAACGGCAAGGACATCCGCATCGGCGGCTACCCGGTGCCGTTGGAAACCGACGCCAAGGGCCGCAGCACGCTGTTCTTCCTGGTGCCGTACCCAGGCGCGTGCATTCACGTACCGCCACCGCCGCCTAACCAACTGGTGCTGGTGCGTTATCCCAAGGGGTTGAAGCTGGATGATATCTACACGCCGTTGTGGGTCACGGGCACGCTGAAGGTGGAAAAGGTCAATAACGACCTGGCGGACGCGGCCTATGCGCTGGAGGCAGGCAAGGTGCGGGTCGTAAAGGAATCTGATTTATAAGGCACGGCACATTTTGATCGGTGTTTACAGCGCTGCACCCGCTATTTTTACACCTAGCGTGTGGCTTTCACCCGGCGCGAGTACCACCACATCATCCAGCACATTCGCCGTCTCGATGCACAGCATGCCCTGCCAGCCATCGGCGGCCATGTCGTCGAAGGCCTTGGCGCGTTCGGTCCAGGGGTTCCAGATCACGGTCGATTTCGAGCCTTCGCTGGTGAGCTGGATGCGACGCTGCCAGCCTGTGTCGACAATGCTCAACTGCGCGGGCGTATCGAGGTAGATGCGGTCGGTCTCGGCGCGAAAGTGCAGCAGGCCGGATTGTTTCTTCTCGCTCCAGCCGTCGGCGGTGTCGATGTACGCCGAGCCGTCCAGGCCGTCGACCTGCACGTTGCGCACGTCGCTCACGGCGAAGTAGGTGTGCAGCGCCTGGCTCAGGGTGACGGTGTCGGTGCCGCGGTTATGGCTGGTCAGGCGGATGTGAAGTTGCTCGTCCAGCAGCAGGCTCAGCGTCAGGTCGACCTGATGGGGCCAGCCTGGAAAGCCGCCCGGCGGCACGGGCAAGCTCAGGTCCACGCGCAGTGCTTCGCCTTCAAGCGTGGTCCCGGCCAGTTCCCAGAGTGCCGTGCGCACAAAACCGTGGGCGCCGGCTGGCTGCTCGCTCTGGCGCATGGCTTTCACGCTCTGCGGGTTGCGGTCGAACACGCCGAACCACGGCCAGCACACCGGTACGCCAGTGCGGATGCCTTTGCCTTGCTTGAATACGGCTGACGGATTAGGCCAGATCAGCGGCTGCTCGTCCTGGCGCTGGTAACTGAAGATGTGCGCGCCTTGCTGGGCGACCATCAGTTCTGCGCCGTTGTGGCGGATACGCCAGCAGTCCAGCTCGTCGATCTTCACGCTTTCAACGTGGGGCATAGGCATACACAGCACTCTTTATGGCAGGCAATGGGGCAATTGACCGTCAAAACCTGGTGAGGTTTAACGCGCGCGCGACGGAACCGAACGCGTGCGGCCGCTGCCGTCGATGGCGACGAACACAAACACCGCCTCGGTGACCTTGCGCCATTCGCTGGACAGCGGGTCGTCGCTCCATACTTCGACCATCATCTGGATCGAGCTGCGGCCGATTTCCAGGGCCTGGGTATAGAAGGACAACTGCGCGCCCACTGCCACCGGTACCAGGAACGCCATGCGATCAATCGCCACGGTGGCCACGCGACCGCCCGCAACCTTGCTGGCCATTGCCGTGCCGGCCAGGTCCATCTGCGCGACCAGCCAGCCGCCGAAGATATCGCCAAAACCATTGGTTTCACGCGGGAGCGCGGTGATTTGCAGGGCGAGATCGCCTTGCGGGATAGGATCTTCTTGTTCGAGTTCGATCATGCCGGGGGGCCTCTGACCCGTGACGCTTTTATAGATGGAGCAAGGTGGATAGCCGACTGTTGGAAAAACGTTTCAGCACAAACATACTCCGTTCGACACGTTTCTCGTAAGGCGTACTAAAGGGAAACTCTGCCAAAGCGGCTGGATGGCACCCAACGGCGATTTGGCACAGCAGCCCCTCAAGACGGCGGGTCTTACGCTCGCAAGGGCCGAGTATATCGACACCCTGGCGCCACGACGACCTCCCGGCGCTCATTTGGTCGGTAAATAGACGCTGTATCGCGGCTTTTGTGCACAACTGTTCTCCTGGCGCTGTGCTTTTTCAGGCGATTTGCTATCTTGCCAGACCCGCCGCCAGTCGCGGGCGTGCCGTCCTTATCAAGCTGATTACTATAAGAGAAGCCTTGCCATGTCCTCCGTGCCCGCAAGCAGTGCGCAACCGTCGCGCCCGCTGACCCGCAACGACTACAAAACCCTGTCGCTGTCTGCCTTGGGCGGGGCGCTGGAGTTTTACGATTTCATCATTTTCGTGTTTTTCGCCACCGTGGTCGGAAAACTGTTTTTCCCTGCCGATATGCCCGAATGGCTGCGCATGATGCAGACCTTCGGCATCTTCGCCGCCGGTTACCTGGCCCGCCCGCTGGGCGGCATCATCATGGCGCACTTCGGCGACCTGCTGGGCCGCAAGAAAATGTTCACCCTGAGCATCTTCATGATGGCCGTGCCGACCTTGATCATGGGCCTGCTGCCAACCTACGCGCAGATCGGCCTGTGGGCGCCGATCCTGCTGCTGCTGATGCGCGTCATCCAGGGCGCGGCAATTGGCGGCGAAGTACCGGGCGCTTGGGTGTTCGTCTCCGAACACGTACCGCCGCGCCATATCGGCTACGCCTGCGGCACCCTGACCAGCGGCCTCACCGCCGGTATCCTGCTGGGTTCGCTGGTGGCCACCGCGATCAACACGGCTTATACCCCCGAGCAGGTCTCGGATTACGCCTGGCGTATCCCGTTCCTGCTCGGTGGCGTGTTCGGCCTGCTCTCGGTGTACCTGCGTCGCTGGCTGCATGAAACGCCGATCTTCGCCGAGATGCAGCAGCGCAAGACCCTGGCCGCCGAACTGCCGTTGCGCGCGGTACTGCGTGACCACCGTGGCGCCATCGTGCTGTCGATGCTGCTGACCTGGCTGCTGTCGGCTGGCGTAGTAGTGGTCATCCTGATGACCCCGACGGTGCTGCAAACCGTTTACCACTTCAGCCCAACCGTTGCGCTGCAAGCCAACAGCCTGGCCATCGTCACCCTGAGCCTGGGTTGCATCGCCTCCGGCGCCCTGGCCGACCGCTTTGGTGCGGGTCGCGTGCTGATGGCCGGTTGTGCGCTGTTGCTGGCGACATCCTGGACCCTCTACCACAGCCTGATGGCTCACCCGGACTGGCTGTTCCCGCTGTACGCCTTGACCGGCCTGTTCGTCGGCACCATCGGCGTGGTGCCGTACGTGATGGTCAAAGCCTTCCCACCCGTAGTTCGCTTCAGTGGCTTGTCGTTCTCCTACAACGTGGCCTACGCCGTGTTTGGTGGCCTCACGCCGCTGGCGGTGTCGCTGTTGATGAAGGAAAGCGCGATGGGCCCGGCTTACTACGTGGCTGCCCTGTGTGTGATGGGGATGGTGGTGGGTGGGTATCTTTGGAAGCGTGGGCGTTAAAACACGGCCCGTGTGGCGAGGGATCAAGCTCCCTTGCCACCGAAAAGGAGTTCGTTCATTGATTACAGTATTTTACTGATCTGTCGCGTTACGTGCGCATAACCCCCGTATTTCCAAGCTTTTGTCCTCTCATTCGATAGTGGCCTTTCATCTAACTGTCACATTGCAGACATAGAGTGTTCACACGGCCTCCCGATACTTGGCCCCGATCCAACTATCCCTATCTGCTAGGAGCAAGGCATGAAACTGAAACGTTTGATGGCGGCAATGACTTTTGTCGCTGCTGGCGTTGCGACCGCCAACGCGGTGGCCGCTGGTGTTGATCCGGCAATCCCGGCTTACGTTAAGACCACTGGTGTGTCGGGCAACTTGTCCAGCGTCGGTTCCGATACCCTGGCTAACCTGATGACCCTGTGGGCCGAGGGTTACAAAAAGGAATACCCGAACGTCAACATCCAGATTCAAGCTGCCGGCTCCGCTACTGCGCCACCTGCGCTGACTGAAGGCACCTCCAACCTGGGCCCGATGAGCCGCAAGATGAAGGACACCGAACTGGCGGCCTTCGAGCAGAAGTACGGCTACAAGCCAACCGCTATCCCGGTTGCCGTGGATGCCCTGGCTGTGTTCGTGCACAAGGACAACCCAATCCAGCACCTGACCATGGAACAAGTCGACGCGATCTTCTCCTCAACGCGTCTGTGCGGTGGCAAAGCTGACGTGAAGACCTGGGGCGAACTCGGCGTGACCGGCGACCTGGCCAACAAGCCAGTGCAGCTGTTCGGTCGTAACTCGGTATCCGGCACCTACGGCTACTTCAAGGAAGAAGCCCTGTGCAAAGGCGACTACAAGCCTAACGTGAACGAACAACCAGGCTCGGCTTCGGTCGTGCAGTCGATCAGCTCCTCGCTGAACGGCATCGGTTACTCGGGCATCGGCTACAAGACCGCCAGCGTGAAGACTGTGCCTTTGGCCAAGAAAGGCAGCACTGACTACATCGAAGACACCGAAGAAAACGCCCTGAACGGCAAGTACCCGCTGTCGCGTTTCCTCTACGTTTACGTCAACAAAGCCCCGAACAAGCCTCTGGCGCCGCTGGAAGCTGAGTTCGTGAAACTGGTGCTGTCCAAACAGGGCCAGGAAGTTGTAGTGAAAGACGGCTACATCCCACTGCCAGCCAAAGTTGCCGCCAAGGCCCTGGCTGACCTGGGTCTGAAAGAAGGCAACTAAGTTGCCTGGCAGGACCGGCACGCCGGTCCTGCCTTCCTAATTTTTTAATCCGCTGCCAGCCCTGCTTCGCGGCGGATTTGTTGCGTCACTGCACTGTCATCTTTCTGTCATACAGGATCGCTAGGGTGTGCGCATGAATGATCTGGCCAATTCCACCATGACGACGACTTCCCCCCCCAAGCGCATTGATTTCAATACGCCTGAGCTGCAACGCAAGCGCCGCATTCGCGCGCTCAAAGATCGCCTGACCCGCTGGTACGTGCTGGTGGGCGGCCTTGCCGTTCTGGGCGCGATTACCCTGATCTTCTTCTTCCTCGCCTACGTCGTCGCGCCGTTGTTCCAGGGTGCCTCGCTGACCAAGGAAGACGCGCTGACCCCCGCCTGGATCCAGGACGCCGGCAAGCCGCTGATGATCTCCCTCGAAGAACAGAACCAGGTCGCCATGCGGGTTTCCGACAAGGGCCAGGCGCTGTTCTTTGACGTGCAAACCGGCGCCGAGCTCAAGCGCGTCGACCTGCCGCTTCCTGCCGGGGCCAGCGTTGCTTCTATTGGTGAAGACCAGCCGGGCAGCCCGCTGGTGATCCTTGGTTTTTCCAATGGCCAGTCGTTGGTGTTCCGCCACACCTATAAGGTGTCCTACCCGGACGGCAAGAAGACCATCACGCCTGCGATTGAATACCCTTACGGCGAAACGCCGATCGTGCTGGACGATGCCGGTCGCCCGTTGGAGCACGTCGCCCTCAACGCCACAGACACTTCCCTGGTGGTGGCCGGTTCGGCGGGTTCGCGCTTGAACGTGCTGACCCTGAGCCGCGAAGAAAACATGATGACCGGCGAAGTCACCAGCGAGCAGAAGCGTGTCGAGCTGCCGCAAATGACCGAGCCGGTGAAGGCGATCTTCATCGACCCGCGTCAGCAGTGGCTGTATGTGATCAACGGCCGTGCCCTGGCCGATGTGTTCAGCCTGCGCGACAAGAGCCTCAACGGGCGATACAAGCTGTTGGAAGATGGCAACGCCGAAATCACCGCCAGCACCCAACTGGTCGGCGGTATCTCGCTGGTCATCGGTAACTCCAAAGGTGGCCTGGCCCAGTGGTTCATGGCCCGTGACCCGGATGGCGAACAGCGCTTCAAGCAGATCCGTACCTTCCAAATGGGCACTGCGCCGATCGTTGAAATCACCGCCGAAGAACGCCGTAAAGGCTTCACTGCTCTCGACGCTTCCGGCCAGTTCGGCGTGTTCCACAGCACCGCCCACCGCACGTTGCTGGTGGACCCGGTGGTCGACGGCCAGGGCGTGTTCGGCCTGTCGCCACGGGCCAACCGCGTGATCGTGGAAGCCGGCGGCAAGCTGCAACCGTTGCTGCTCGACAACCCGCACCCGGAAGTGTCCTGGAGCGCACTGTGGAGCAAGGTCTGGTACGAAAACTACGACGAGCCTAAATACGTCTGGCAATCGACTGCCGCCAATACCGACTTCGAACCCAAGATGAGCCTGGCGCCGCTGACCTTCGGTACCTTGAAGGCGGCGTTCTACGCCATGCTGCTGGCCGCACCGCTGGCTGTCGCCGCGGCGATCTACACCGCCTACTTCATGGCCCCGAGCCTGCGCCGCAAGGTCAAGCCGGTGATCGAGTTGATGGAAGCGATGCCGACGGTGATCCTCGGCTTCTTCGCCGGCCTGTTCCTGGCGCCGTATGTGGAAGGGCATCTGCCGGGGATTTTCAGCCTGTTGATGCTGCTGCCGATAGGCATCCTGGTGGCGGGCTTTGTGTTCAGCCGCCTGCCAGAGTCGATCCGCCTGCGCGTTCCCGATGGCTGGGAAAGCGCGATCCTGATCCCGGTGATCCTGTTCGTGGGCTGGCTCTCGCTGTACATGAGCCCGTACCTGGAAACCTGGTTCTTCGGCGGCGACATGCGCATGTGGATCTCCCACGACCTCGGCATCACCTACGACCAGCGCAATGCCCTGGTAGTCGGTCTGGCGATGGGCTTCGCGGTGATCCCGAACATCTACTCCATCGCCGAAGACGCCGTGTTCAGCGTGCCGCGGGGCCTGACCCTGGGCTCCCTGGCCCTGGGCGCCACGCCGTGGCAAACCATGACCCGCGTGGTGATCCTGACCGCCAGCCCGGGCATCTTCTCGGCGCTGATGATCGGCATGGGCCGTGCAGTGGGCGAGACCATGATCGTACTGATGGCCACCGGTAACACGCCGGTGATGGAGATGAACCTGTTCGAAGGCCTGCGCACGCTGGCGGCCAACGTCGCGGTGGAGATGCCGGAGTCGGAAGTGGGCGGCAGTCACTACCGCGTGCTGTTCCTCTCGGCGCTGGTGCTGTTGCTGTTCACCTTCGTCATGAACACCCTCGCGGAGCTGATCCGTCAGCGTCTGCGCAAGAAATACTCGTCGCTTTAAGAAAGGTAGAAGTCTGTGAAACAGAACTCCCTGAATGGATGGTTCAAGAGCGGCGCTCCCGGCGTCTGGATCAGCGGTGGCGCGGTGTCCATCGCGGTCATCATGACCATTGGTTTGCTGGCAGTGATTGCGGTGCGCGGTCTGGGCCACTTTTGGCCGGCTGACCTGATCCAGGCCAACTACACCGTGCCGGGCCAGGCAAACCATATCGTCATCGGCGAAGTGGTGCAGAAAGAAGAAGTGCCCCGCGAGCGCCTGAAAAGTGCTGGCCTGCCGGTGCCCGATGAAGGCCCGGAATTCATGACCCGCGAGCTGATCAAGGTCGGCAACCGGGACCTCAATGGCAACGATTTCACCTGGATCGTCGGCGAGTGGTTGAAGGACCAGACCACACCGAAAAACCTGATGGCCATCGAGCGTCGTGAGTGGGGCAATTTCTACGGTACCTTGGTCAACGTCAAACAGGATGGCAAGGTCATCGCCGAAGGCGAGGCCGCGTGGCCGCAGCTGCAGGCCCGCGTTGACCGCGTGAACAAGCTGGCCGCCCAGCTCAAGAGCCTGGAGAAAACCGATATCGGCGCGATCAACGCCGGCCTCGAACGCATTCGCTTGCACGGGCGCAAACTGGAACTGGAAGGCAAGCTCGATGCCGCCGCCCAGGCCGATATGGATGCCGACCGCGCCGAGCTGAATGCGCGTTACCAGGACATCGAAGCGCGCCTGTCCGACCTGCACGCCCAGTTCAACCGCGATGCCCTGACCGCTCGTGATGGCAACGGCAAGGAAATCGAAATCGGCATCGGCAAAGTGGTGCACGCCTACCAGCCGAACGCTATGGGCACGCTGACCAAGATCGGTTTCTACTTCAGCAAGGTCTGGGAATTCCTGAGCGACGACCCGCGGGAAGCCAACACCGAAGGCGGGATCTTCCCGGCCATCTTCGGCACCGTGATGATGACCCTGATCATGGCGATGATCGTGACCCCGTTCGGCGTACTGGCGGCGGTGTACCTGCGTGAATACGCCAAGCAGAACACGCTGACCCGCATCATCCGTATCGCCGTGAACAACCTGGCCGGCGTACCGGCCATTGTCTACGGTGTGTTCGGCCTGGGCTTCTTCGTGTATGTACTGGGTGGCTCGGTTGACCGGCTGTTCTTCGCCGAAGCGCTGCCGGCACCGACCTTCGGTACGCCGGGCCTGCTGTGGGCCTCGCTGACCCTGGCGCTGCTGGCGGTACCGGTGGTGATCGTGGCCACCGAAGAAGGCCTGGCGCGGATTCCGCGTACGGTGCGTGAAGGTTCCCTGGCGCTGGGCGCGACCAAGGCGGAAACGCTGTGGAAGATCGTGCTGCCGATGGCCAGCCCGGCCATGATGACCGGCATGATCCTCGCCGTGGCCCGCGCCGCCGGTGAAGTGGCGCCGCTGATGCTGGTAGGTGTGGTGAAACTGGCCCCGTCGCTGCCGCTGGACGGCAACTACCCGTACCTGCACCTGGACCAGAAGATCATGCACTTGGGCTTCCACATCTATGACGTCGGCTTCCAGAGCCCCAACGTCGAAGCCGCACGGCCACTGGTGTACGCCACTGCCTTGCTGCTGGTGATGGTGATCGCCACGCTCAACCTGTCGGCGGTGTGGATACGTAACCACCTGCGCGAGAAATACAAAGCGTTGGATAGTTAATTGAAGTGAACGCGGACCAAATGTGGGACCGCGTTACACACAGATTTTTGAGTAGACCGCCACAGGCGGTTCAACGAAACGAATTGGTAGCACAGGGAGCATCCCATGCAACACGACACCCATTCCCACGGCATCAACATGTCGGCCCTGGGTCGCGACAAGCAGAGCCTGAGCCTGGCTGAAGAAACCGTGGCCATCGAAGTACCGGGCCTGAGCCTGTACTACGGTGAAAAGCAGGCGTTGTTCGACGTCAGCATGAACATCCCGAAGCAGCGTGTAACCGCCTTTATCGGCCCGTCGGGCTGCGGTAAGTCCACGTTGCTGCGTACCTTCAACCGTATGAACGACCTGGTCGACGGTTGCCGCGTGGACGGTGCCATCAACCTCTACGGCACCAACATCTATCGCAAGGGCGAAGACGTGGCCGAGCTGCGTCGTCGGGTCGGCATGGTGTTCCAGAAGCCCAACCCGTTCCCCAAGACCATCTACGAAAACGTGGTCTATGGCCTGCGCATCCAAGGCATCAACAAAAAGCGCATCCTCGATGAAGCCGTGGAATGGGCCTTGAAAGGCGCGGCGCTGTGGGATGAGGTCAAGGACCGCCTGCATGAGTCGGCCCTTGGCTTGTCCGGCGGCCAGCAGCAACGTCTGGTGATTGCCCGCACCATCGCGGTGGAGCCGGAAGTGTTGCTGCTCGACGAACCGTGCTCGGCACTCGACCCGATCTCGACGCTGAAGGTCGAAGAGCTGATCTACGAGCTCAAGTCCAAGTTCACCATCGTTATCGTGACCCACAACATGCAACAGGCGGCGCGGGTGTCGGACTACACCGCGTTCATGTACATGGGCAAACTGGTGGAATTCGGCGATACCGATACCCTGTTCACCAATCCGGCGAAGAAGCAGACCGAAGACTACATCACCGGTCGCTATGGCTAGGAAGCTGTGGTTCTGATTGCACTGACGCTGCGGTTCTCCGCACCTTACCGGACGCTCCAAGGACGCCAACATGATTAGCAAAGAAGGCCTTACCCATCACATCTCCGCGCAGTTCAACGCCGAGCTTGAGGAGGTGCGCAGCCACCTCCTGGCGATGGGCGGGCTGGTGGAGAAGCAAGTCAACGACGCGGTGACCGCGCTGATCGAGGCCGACTCGGGCCTGGCCCAGCAGGTGCGTGAGATCGATGACCAGATCAACCAGATGGAACGCAACATCGACGAAGAATGCCTGCGCATTCTGGCCCGTCGCCAGCCGGCGGCCTCGGACCTGCGTTTGATCATCAGCATCTCCAAGTCGGTGATCGACCTGGAGCGCATCGGCGACGAAGCCACCAAGATTGCCCGCCGCGCCATCCAACTGTGCGAAGAAGGCGAAGCGCCGCGCGGCTACGTGGAAGTGCGCCACATCGGCGACCAGGTGCGCAACATGGTGCGCGATGCCCTCGATGCGTTTGCGCGTTTTGACGCTGACCTGGCGTTGTCGGTGGCGCAGTACGACAAGGTCATCGACCGCGAATACAAGACGGCCCTGCGTGAACTGGCCACCTACATGATGGAAGACCCGCGCTCTATCTCGCGGGTCTTGAGCATCATCTGGGTGCTGCGTTCCTTGGAGCGGATCGGCGATCACGCACGCAATATCTCGGAATTGGTGATCTATCTGGTGCGCGGCACGGACGTACGGCACATGGGCCTCAAGCGCATGAAGGCCGAAGTTGAAGGTTCTGCCGATCAAATCCCTAATGTTCCGGGCGAACCTGACGATAAGTAAGGTTGCCCGAGAAATTAACGCCCGGCCTTTGGTCGGGCGTTTTCGTTTCTGGCATCTGAATTTTTTGCGCAGCGGAAGAAATAAAGTCCAGCTGTGACTACCGAGTTTTGGCAAAATGCCATCAGTCAGGCGTTCTGCGTGCCGAAGTTTTTATAGGATGAAGGGTCGATGAGTAAAGTCAGTGTATTGGTGGTGGATGACGCCTCGTTTATCCGCGATCTGGTGAAGAAGTGCCTGCGCAACTACTTCCCCGGGATCAAGCTTGAAGATGCGGTGAACGGCAAAAAGGCCCAGGCCATCCTGATGCGCGAGACCTTCGACCTGGTGCTGTGTGACTGGGAAATGCCAGAGATGTCCGGCCTGGAACTGTTGACCTGGTGCCGTGAGCAACCGCACCTCAAGGCTATGCCGTTTGTCATGGTGACCAGCCGTGGCGACAAAGAGAACGTGGTACAGGCTATCCAGGCCGGCGTTTCCGGTTACGTCAGCAAGCCGTTCACCAACGAGCAACTGCTGAACAAGGTCAAACAGGCCCTGCACAAGGTCGGCCGTCTTGATGCGCTGGTTGCCAGTGCACCGACCAAGATGAACTCCGCCTTCGGCAACGACTCCCTCAGCGCCCTGACCGGCGGCAAGCCTGAAGCGGTGCGTTCGGCGCCGATTGCCGCTGCAGCGCCTGCGCCAAGCAAAGGCCTGCTCAACAGCCCGCCGGTGCAAGCCCCAGCTGCAACACCGGCTGCCGGGCGTGGCCAGGGCCAACTGCGCCTGTCCAGCGGTACCCAGCAATGCGTGATCAAGGCACTGAGCATCAAGGAAGCGCTGCTGGTGGTGCGTCGCACTGAGGTCCTGCCTCAGGTACTGGAAAGCGCCGTGCTCGACCTGGAGCAAGGCGACAACGCCGAAGTGGCCCGCCTCAACGGCTACCTGCACGCCATCGTCGCCTTCGAGCCCAAGCCTGACAGCGATTGGCTGCAACTGACCTTCCGGTTTATCGACCAGGATGCGCAGAAGCTCGACTACATCTCTCGCCTGATCGCACGGGGCACGGCGCAGAAGCATTTCGTGCCGGGTGCGTAAGCGCCAGCATAGAGCTGTCATCCACACTTGCTAACCTGCCGCTCAGTCATCTCGGAAGGTTCACACCATGCTCCTTCGCCTTTTACTGTGCTGCGGGCTGGCCACGGTCACTACCTCGACCTTGGCCATGACCGTCTACAAATCCACCGACGCCAATGGTGTGGTGTTTTTCAGCGACCGGCACACCCCGGGCGCTCAAGCGTTTGAGCTGCAGGAGCGCCGAGTCGAGCGTGTAAGACGACCGGTGCTCGACATGCCCAAACCCCTCTACCGACCGCAAGCCTACCGCTACCCCTTACCCTGGCGCGGCGGCCCGTTCCGCCTGACCCAAGGCCCCAACGGCAGCTTCAGCCACACCGACGCCAAGAGTCGCTATGCGATGGACATCGCCATGCCCGAAGGCACGCCGATCATTGCGGCGCGCAGTGGGGTGGTGGTGAAAATCGAGAATAGCCAGGCCGGGCGCGGCAATGATGCGTCGGGGAATTTTGTGCGGGTGCAGCATGATGACGGCACACAGGGCGTGTACCTGCATCTCAAGCAAGGGTCGGTCAGTGTGAGGGCGGGGCAGCGTGTGGCACTGGGGAGCCCGCTGGCGTTGTCGGGCAATACCGGCAACAGCAGCGGGCCGCACCTGCACTTTGTGGTACAGCGCGCCACCGAGGCAGGGCTGGTGTCGATCCCGTATGAGTTCAACCAGCCGGTGGGCGCCTTGCCCAACTTTGCGTTGGGCAAGTGAGGCTCAGTCGAGCATCAACACCTTGGCCAGCACGATCTTCGGTCCTTTCATCTTCTTGATGATGATGCGCAGGCCTTCAACTTCCAGCACTTCTTCCTCTTCCGGCACCCGTTTCAGGGTTTCGTAGATCAGGCCGGCCAGGGTTTCGGCTTCGATGTGGTCCAGGTCGATGCCCAGCAGGCGCTCCACCTTGAACAGCGGCGTATCGCCGCGTACCAGCAGCTTGCCCGGCTGGTAGGCCAGGATGCCGCGCTCGGCCTTGCGGTGTTCGTCCTGGATATCGCCGACCAGCACTTCCAGCACGTCTTCCATCGTCAGGTAGCCGATGATGTTGCCGTCGGCCTCTTCGACCACGGCGAAGTGCGAGCCGCCCTTGCGGAACTGTTCCAGCAACTGCGACAGCGGCATGTGCCGCGACACGCGCTCCAGTGGGCGTGTCAGCTCGGCCAGGTTGAACGACTCGGGGATATGGTCGAGTTCGGCCAGCTCCAGCAGCAAGTCCTTGATGTGCAGCAGGCCGACGAACTCCTGGCGGACGCTGTCGTACACCGGGTAGCGGCTGAACTTGTGGCGGCGGAACAGCGCGAGGATTTCCTTGAGCGGTGCGTTGAACTCAAGCGTCACCAGGTCTTCCCGGGAGTTGGCCCAGTCCACCACTTCCAGCTCGCCCATTTCCACGGCGGAGGCCAGTACGCGCATGCCTTGGTCGCTCGGGTCCTGGCCTCGGCTGGAGTGCAGGATCAGCTTGAGTTCTTCGCGGCTGTAATGGTGCTCATGGTGCGGGCCAGGCTCGCCTTGGCCGGCGATACGCAGGATCGCGTTGGCGCTGGCGTTGAGCAGGTAGATCGCCGGGTACATCGCCCAGTAGAACAGGTACAGCGGCACCGCCGTCCACAGCGACAGCAACTCGGGCTTGCGAATCGCCCAGGACTTGGGTGCCAGCTCACCGACCACGATGTGCAGGTAGGAAATCACGAAGAACGCCGCAAAGAACGACACGCCTTTGATCACTTCCGGCGATTGGACGCCCATTGCGCCCAACAGCGGCTCCAGGATGTGCGCAAACGCCGGCTCACCGACCCAGCCCAGGCCCAGGGAGGCGAGGGTGATACCCAACTGGCAGGCCGACAGGTAGGCATCGAGCTGGTTGTGTACGGTGCGCAGGATCTGTCCGCGCCAGCCATTGGTGTGGGCGATGGCTTCGACCCGGGTCGAGCGCAACTTGACCATGGCAAACTCCGCCGCAACGAAAAATCCGTTGAGCAGTACCAGGATCAGAGCAAAAAGAATCATGCCGAAGTCGGCGAAGAGTGTGGCGAAGGTGATACCTGGGGAAGGGTCCATGATGGGGTTTTGCAGGTTCCGTGTGTTCAATAAGGGGTGACAGGTGGGCCTGAAAGGCAGGCGCAAGTCGGCCAATGTAGCGGCTGACGGGGCGCTTGACTAGTGGTTGCTGCCGGGTGGGGTGTGGAATGCATTGTCCAAAACACTGGAGATCCATTGTGGGAGGGGGCTTGCCCCCGATGGCGGGGTGTCAGTCAACTGATCTATGACTGCTCCACCGCTGTCGGGGGCAAGCCCCCTCCCACATTTCCAGCTGTGTTGTGTTCGGATTATTCGTCATTTCCGACGAGCCGCGAACGCGTCACCTGCCCCGGCGGAAAATGGCAGGTAAAGGTGCTGCCATGCCCCAGCACGCTGCTGATTTCCAGGCGCGCACGGTGGCGCAGCAGCACATGCTTGACGATCGCCAGGCCCAGCCCGGTGCCGCCGGTGTTGGAGTTGCGGCTGGAGTCGACGCGGTAGAAACGCTCGGTCAGGCGCGGCAGGTGCTTGGCGTCGATACCGATGCCGGAGTCCTGCACGCTCAGGTGCGCGCCTTGCTCGTCGGCCCACCAGCGGATGCGGATGGTGCCCTTGTCCTGGGTGTATTTCACGGCGTTGAACACCAGATTGGAGAACGCGCTGCGCAATTCGCCCTCGCTGCCCTTGAGCAACACCTGTGGGTCGGCGTCCAGGCTGATCTGCTGCCCACGCTCGCCCGACAGGGCCTGGGCGTCATTCTTGATGGTCTGCAACAGGCCTTGCACGGCCACCGGATGGTTGTCCGACGGGTAATCGGTGGCCTCAAGCTTGGCCAGCAACAGCAGGTCGTTGAGCAGGGTCTGCATGCGCGAACCCTGCTGCTGCATCTGTTGCAGGGCGCGGCTCCAGCGCGGGTTGATCTCGTCGACGTTGTCCAGCAACGTCTCCAGGTACCCGCAGATCACCGTCAGCGGCGTGCGCAGTTCGTGGGAGACATTGGCGACGAAGTCTTTGCGCATCTGCTCCAGCTGGTGGATGCGGGTCACGTCGCGCACCAGCATCAGGTGCTCGTTGTTGCCGTAGCGCGTCAGGTACAGCTGGATGCGCACGCGGTCGTTGGTCGGCGAGGGGATTTCCAGGGCTTCTTCGTAGTTGTCCTGCTCGAAGTATTCCTTGAAGCGCGGGTGGCGTACCAGGTTGGTCACGGGCTGGCCGCTGTCCTGGGGCGTCTTGAGGCCCAGCAGGGTCTCGGCGGCGCGGTTCCACCATTCCAGGTTGCCGTCGCTGTCGAGCATGATCACCGCGTCCTTCAGCGCGGCGGTGGACTCCTGCACCCGGTCGATCACCGCTTGCAGGCGCCCGCGCACCCGTTGGTCGCGGCGTTGCAGGTGGTAGATACTGTCGAACACCTCGCCCCACAGGCCGTAGCCGTCAGGTGGCGCTTCGTCGGGTTTGTGCTGGCGCAGCCATTCATGCAGGCGCAACAGCTGCTTGAGGGTCCAGCCCAGGTACAGGCCGATGCCGATGGCCAGGCTCCAACCGTAATAGCCGCTGATCAGCCCGACCAACAGGCAACCGGTGATCAGCAGGAGCATGTGGCGAATCAGGGTGCCATGCCAGTTCTGGTTCACTTAAACATGCGTCCTTGTCAGCTGTTAAGGGAGGAAAGTGACTGGCTCAGCCCTTGGTGGAGAACCGGTAGCCGGTACCGCGCACGGTTTGTACCAGATTCTCGTAGGCATCGCCCAAGGCTTTGCGCAGGCGACGGATATGTACGTCGACGGTGCGTTCTTCCACATACACGTTGCCGCCCCACACCTGGTCCAGCAACTGGCCACGGGTGTAGGCGCGTTCCTGATGGGTCATGAAAAATTGCAGCAGGCGGTATTCGGTAGGGCCCATCTCGGCCGGTGTGCCGTCGATGGTGACGCGGTGGCTGATCGGGTCGAGGATCAGGCCGCCGACCTCGATAGGCGCTTCGCCATCGGTCGGGCCGGCGCGGCGCAGTACGGCTTTCAGACGTGCTACCAGTTCCCGTGGGGAAAATGGTTTGGTGATGTAGTCGTCGGCGCCGACTTCCAGGCCCTGGATCTTGTTGTCCTCTTCGCCCTTGGCGGTGAGCATGATGATCGGGATATCCCCCGTCAGCTCATCACGCTTGAGGCGGCGGGCCAGTTCGATGCCGGAGGTGCCGGGCAGCATCCAGTCCAGCAGGATCAGGTCCGGCTTGCGGTCAACGATAATGGCATGGGCCTGCTGGGAGTTCTCCGCCTCCAGGCAGTCGTAGCCGGCCATTTCCAACGCAACGGCGATCATCTCGCGGATGGGCGCTTCGTCGTCAACAATCAGAATGCTCCTGCCAACCATGCTCAAAAATCCTCTTGTCATTTAACTGTCTTGCGCCGCATTAGATAACGGAATTATTGCAGTCGTGTGACAGTAATTTAGTCGCTCGGGCAATTGAGGGCACTCTGGACTAGGCTTTGGGTCCGAATCCTGACAACCACAAAAGGAAGGTTCCGATGACTGACAGCACTGTTTCCTGGAAAGCCCTGCTGGTAACGGCGGCGTTGACGCTGCCGACCCTGGCGTTCGCGGCGGAGCCGGCGATGACCGAAGGCGGCATGTTGGTGGATCACAAGGGCATGACGCTCTACACCTTCGATAAGGATGCCGATGGCAAGTCGGTGTGCAAGGACCAGTGTGCGACCAATTGGCCGCCGCTGAAAGCTGAATCCACAGACACAAAAACGGGCGATTGGACCGTCATTACCCGTGATGACCAGACCAGCCAATGGGCCTACAAAGGCAAGCCCGTCTACACCTACAAGGATGACCACAAGGCTGGGGACAAGACCGGGGATGGCAAGGGTGGCGCTTGGCATGTGATCAAGCCCTGAATCGGCTACGCCGCTAAAAGCATCGCGGGCAAGCCCGCTCCCACATTTTACGGTGTTCACACATCAAAATGTGGGAGGGGGCTTGCCCCCGATGGCGTCGGTACAGGCGCCACAAAACCTCAGCGCAACGCGTAGTCCAGGACAATCCCCACAAAAATCGCCAACCCCGCCCAATGGTTATGCAAAAACGCCTTGAAGCACTTCATGCGGTCCCGGTCGCGGGTGTACCAGAACTCCCAGGCAAAGCAGCCCGCCGCCGCCAGCAAGCCCAGGTGGAACCAGCCGCCCAGCTCGAACCGCGAGCCCGCCAGCAGCAGGCACACCAGCGCCAGGTTTTGCAGGGTCAGGATGATCACGCGGTCCGCATCGCCAAACAGGATCGCGGTGGACTTCACGCCGATCTTCAAGTCGTCGTCACGGTCGGTCATCGCGTAATAGGTGTCGTAGCCCACTGTCCACAGCAGGTTGGCGATGTACAGCAGCCATGCCGCAGCAGGCAAATCGCCGGTTTCGGCGGTAAACGCCATCGGCATCCCCCAGGAGAACGCCGCGCCCAACACCACCTGCGGGTAATAGGTGTAGCGCTTCATGAACGGGTAGCTCGCCGCCAGCGCCAACCCACCCAGGGACAACAGGATCGTGGTGGCGTTGGTCAGCAGCACCAGCAGGAAACTGATGCCCATCAGCACCGCAAAGAACACCAGCGCCTCTTTGGACCTGATCTTGCCGCTTACCAGCGGGCGCTGCTCGGTGCGCTTCACATGGCCGTCGACCTTGCGGTCGGCCCAGTCGTTGATCACGCAGCCGCCGGCTCGGGTCAGCACCACACCCAGCACGAAAACCACGATATTGATGAGGGACGGCGAACCCTTGCCGGCAATCCACAGCGCCCACAGCGTTGGCCACAGCAGCAGGTAGATGCCGATGGGCTTATCCATACGCGTCAACTGAATGAAATCCCAGGCCCTGGGGTTCAGGCGGTTCAAGGATTTGAGCAGGCGTTGGTACATCAGCGGTTCTCCGGGTGGTCGTGCAGCGCGTGCCAAAAGCTCGGCAAGAAGATTTCTGCCACCAGCACGCTCAGCGATCCGCGATCAAAACGCGAGCGGCGTGCCCATAGCCCCTGCGCCTGATCGGCAGTGGGCAGCCATTGTCGTGGGTAATGGCACACTTCGATTGCCTGGCGTGTGAAGGCTTGATCGCAGAACAGCAACTCGCCCAGGGAGCGGCTGCCCAGCTCATCCATGTGCAAGCCATCGCCCTGCAGGGCACTGCGCGCCGCCACGCTGCGGGCAAACACCCACGGCTGGCCGTGCCCACGCAAATACACTTCGCGCACCCAACCGATCGTGGCGGGGGCCAAGTCCAGGGCTGCGCACTCGTCGTCCCGTAGCGGCTGCCAGCCTTCGAACAACGGCGTCACGCTGAAACCGTCGTTGGACAGCCATGTCAGCCGCCGCGTCAGCGAGCCTTCATCGAACAGCCAATTGAGGGTCAAGGGCGCAGGCATAGGGCTCAAACGGCTCTGGATCAGCCATTGGCAAGCAGCGGGGAGGGCGATTGAGTGCGGCACGGAGAGTCAGTAATCGGCAGCAAAAGAGGCGGCGAGCTTATCATGGCACCCTGGACTTTTGCCGGGTTGAACCGGCACCTTGCGTCGATCGCGCTTGCATCTGCCGGCCCCGATCAGTACAAAACGCCCTGAGCCGCGCGGCAACGCTGGATCCATCGACCGTCGGCCAAGACGCCTGAACCTGAGGAAGCAAGTAATGAAGAAGTGGCAATGTATCGTCTGTGGCCTTATCTACAACGAAGCAGACGGCTGGCCTGATGATGGCATTGCGCCCGGCACCCGTTGGGAAGACGTCCCGGCAGACTGGCTGTGCCCGGATTGCGGCGTGGGCAAAATGGATTTCGAAATGATCGAAATCGCTTAATCCCGAATTTAAGAAACGTACTACAAGGAGAAAGGAATGAACGCACCTGTCGTGATCATCGGCACAGGGCTGGCCGGTTACAACGTAGCCCGGGAGTTTCGCAAGCTCGACAGCGAAACCCCCTTGCTGCTGATCACCGCAGATGACGGGCGCTCCTACTCCAAGCCCATGCTCTCCACCGGTTTTGGCAAGAACAAGGAAGCCGACGGCCTGTGCATGGCTGAACCGGGCGCCATGGCCGAGCAACTCAAGGCCCAAGTGCGCACCCACACCCGGGTCAGCGGCATCGACCCGGGCCACAAGCGCTTGTGGATCGGCGAGGAAGCGGTGGCTTACCGCGACCTGATCCTGGCCTGGGGCGCCCAAACCGTGCAGGTGCCCGTGGAGGGCGATGCGGCTGAACTGATTTTCCCGATCAACGATCTCGAAGACTACGCGCGCTTTCGCACCGCCGCCGCCGGCAAACACCGGGTGCTGCTGCTCGGCGCTGGCCTGATCGGCTGTGAATTCGCCAACGACCTGATCCTCGGCGGCTATGAAATCGACCTGGTGGCGCCGTGTGAGCAAGTCATGCCAACCCTGCTGCACCCGGCAGCCGCTGGCGCTGTACAGGCCGGGCTTGAAGGCCTGGGCGCGCGTTTCCACCTGGGCCCGGTGCTCAACCGCCTGCAACGTACCGCTGACGGCCTGCAAGCCCACCTGTCGGACGGCGAAGTGATCGCCTGCGACCTGGTGGTCTCGGCCATCGGTTTGCGCCCGCGCATCGACCTGGCCGCCGCAGCCGGCTTGCAAACCAACCGTGGGATCATGGTGGACCGCCACCTCAAGACCTCCCACGCCAATATCTACGCCTTGGGCGACTGCGCTGAGGTCGACGGCTTGAACTTGTTGTACGTCATGCCCCTGATGACCTGCGCCCGCGTCCTGGCCCAGACCCTGGCCGGTAACGCCACTGCCGTCAGCTATGGCCCAATGCCCGTCACCGTGAAAACCCCGGTCTGCCCGCTGGTGGTTTCGCCACCACCACGGGGCACCGAAGGCGTGTGGAGCGTTGAGGGCCAGGGCGCCGACATCAAGGCCCTGTGCCGCGACGCCAGCGGTCGCCTGCTGGGCTACGCGCTGACCGGCACGGCCGTGATGGAAAAACTCGCCCTCAACAAAGAACTTCCGCCGTTGCTGGCGTAAATGCTGGTCGTTCTGTCGGAATAAGCACGTTTTTCAGCCTAGAAAGGTCGCCGCAAGACTGGCGGAGCGTGCGAGGGCATGCCATCCTCACTTCCGTCTGCCGCAGAGTAGAGCCTGCGGCGCTTTGGGCGCCGTTCCGTCAGAGAGCGGCACGGACATAACAACAAAAAACCGTCAAAGAGGCTTCACACATGCGTAAACCAGAACTCGCAGCCGCCATCGCGGAAAAAGCGGATCTCACCAAAGAACAGGCCAACCGCGTCCTCAACGCCGTTCTCGAAGAAATCACCGGCGCCCTGCACCGCAAGGACAGCGTCACCCTGGTTGGCTTCGGTACCTTCCTGCAACGCCACCGCGGCGCCCGCACCGGCAAAAATCCACAAACCGGCGAGCCAGTGAAAATCAAAGCGAGCAATACCGTTGCGTTCAAGCCGGGCAAGTCGCTGAAAGATACCGTTAACGCGTAAGCAGTACCGTCTCGACAGGGGGGCGGGGTGGTAGAAGAAATGGGCACACCGATTCAGTCGAGTGCCCATTTTTTGTGGGTGTTGATTGACAATCCGTTCAGGTCGTTGTGGTAGTAGCGCACGCTTTGATGCTCGCCCGTGCCGTCCACTCGAGCTAGCGTTACATAGCCGTCTTCTTCATAGATATAGAGGCTGGTCTGGCTATGTCGGTGCTCCCGTAACAGACGGCGTGGGCATTGGGACTGCGTATCCGTGAGCCAACGGCCGTCGGGTAACTGTCCCAGAACGAATCGTAGCAATACCCAAATCGCGGGCTCGGCGTCAGGTCGATTGAAATTATTTGATCTTCATCTTTAACCAGCACATACCAATTAGCTGAGGCGGGATCTTTTAAGTCTTCGTTCATTACAGCAAAGTCTGAACGTTCTAGCGCTGGTGGCTGAACTGTGAAATTGTGCCGGGCCTGTGGATAAAAAACTGCGCTACTGTAATGTTGATAAAAATACGATAAGTCATCAGGAACGGGATGGTTCGACAAACCAATGGATGGTTCTGTCGTGCAATCAGAATTTTCTATCAATTCAAGAATTTTCATCTTCCGCATCCATTGTAGATAAAGAGGGTAACTTTAATTAAAATGAAATGCATCCATCCATTTTTGCCTCAGCCATTTGATCCTTTACCAATCGCCTCGCCACTCCTCAGCGTACTCTGACGTTGGGTCAAGGCCGACAATTTTCCCTATGGCGTAAATGTGTTCAAATATAGATTCGCGTTCGACAGTTTCTATTTCATCCTCGAAATAATTAATGTTAAGTATGCACTTTTTGAAGTTTTCCAAGAGGGTCGATTGATTTGTATTTTTGGGAAGTTGTTGCAGTTCACTGATAAGAGCTTCGAGCAACCTCTTTATCTTGGCGATAAGTTTTTTTTCACCCTCTAGATTGAGGTGATGTATTTGAAAGTCCTGTAACTCTTTGTTTTTCATTTGGCTGGACTCGATTTTTTGGCGTGTGGCGCTGAGATGCCTTTGAATAAGAATTCTTTGGATTTGTCCCAATTCACTCTGTTTTCAAAATAGTTTATTAAACGATTTTGTAGCTTTTCTGGATCGCCGATCATGCCTGATAATTCATATTTATAAATGGTGTCCAGGTCGTCGGTTAACGTTAAGTTGCTTTTCAATGTAATTGCATCAAGCGTTTCAAAAGAATCAGTCAGTTCTATAAGATCCGCGCCGTAATTACCGCCAATAATAGCTCTCAGCATTTTTTTTTCGGGAGGGCGCATATCTATGCGGACTTTATCCGATGACGGCTCACTTATGGCGAGGCCCTTCAAAGCCTTCGTGGACGTGAAAATAAAAAATAGCGGGTCAACTTTTTCGAGGTTTACACCTGTCCAGGTATCCTGAGTAGTTGTCAAGTCGAAAAACTGCAGGTAGTAGTTTTCACGCATCTGGACAAGCGTGTATAGGTCATCTTTTAGTTTTAAACTTAGAATCTTGCCTTCTTGCCATGTGATCTTCTTCAGCATCTTCCGGGACCTTTGGATTTCTTAGTTGGTTTTTGAGGTTTGACACCTCTATCCGTGAGCGCAGGCGGCCGCTGCGGTCATATTCGCTGCGCGTGGTGATCTGGCCTTGGGTACGCAGGACTTCACGGTGCAGGCGGTCGCGTTCGAAGTCGCAGATGACGCGGCCGTCGAGGCTGATCTGGTGCAGGTGGCCGCTGCCGTAGTACGGGCGGTTGAGCCAACGGCCGTCGGAGCATATAGTCTGGTCTCGCTATCAAGTGTGGCCTGGTATCCAGAATAAGCTTTTACCTCCCGATTTAATGATTTTCTCAATCAGCTCAGTAAATGATTTTGCGATCAGTGTGCTCTCATCGGCGGTCGGGTAACTGTCCCAGAACGAGTGGTAGCAGTAGCCAAATTGCGGGCCGGGTTTCAGGTCAATTGAAATTATTTGGTCCTCACATTTAACGAGCGCGTACCAGTTAGCTGAGTCTGGGTCCTCCAAGTCTTCGTTCATAACGACAAAGTCGGAACGTTCAAGTTCTGGCGCCTGAACCGTGAAGCTGTACTGTGCCCTTGGATAGAAAACAGCGCTGCTGAAATGGTTATAAAAATCGGCCAAGTCATCGGGGACGAGATTATTCGGCAACCCAGTGGAAGGTGCTGTCGTGCAGTCAGAATTCTCCATCAAATCAACGACTTTAATCAGGCTCATCTTCCGCATCCCTTACGCAGGTAGTTTTTCATTGCTTTGTTGTACTAGCCGCGTGAAGCCTTCGGGAAACCCTTAACTTCGGCAGCCTTAAAGATTTCGAGTGATGGGAGTGGATTTATTTATATTAATAAGTTGTTAGATAAGCCTGTTCATTTCCTCGTTATTCATATCCGGTGTGCTCAGGTGAATTGAACTAGGAAATAGCCGCCCAGATTGCCTTCCTTCAACTTTTTCGCTCGGTTATCGGCAAACACATAGCCGATACCTCCACCGAATATTCCTTCGTGACTAGGGCTGATTTTTGCAATGTCGGCGTCGGTTAGTTGAGCCAAGAAATAGTAGCGAGGGCTTTCATACAAAGGGTCTTGCAACCATGCGGGGCGCCCAAGCACCTTGCTGATAGCCGCGCCACTGTCCACGTCTTCCAATTCGTCCTCCATTTGTTCGGGAGTGAACGGTTGCTGGGCAATGTACGTTCGCGGAATTGGAGCAATCAACGTAGCGGGTGTTAGTTCGGAAGCCGCCAGTACATGAAGCAGAACTTGGCTATAGCCAAGTTGAAGTTTTTTCATCTCGCTTTGTTGATGGACCGTCAACTTTCGTACAGACGATCGTGTATACGTTTCGTCAGTTCGCTCAACGGAGACGAACACCGTAAGCGCCATCCCGGAGGGTATGAATGGAACGTCCAAGAACGTTGAGTTCATCGTAATCACCGGCAGCATAAGCTGACCGGTTTGCGGGTCTTTAGGCCACAGCTCAAGGTCTGTAAGCCACGCACCTCCACCTATTTGTCCAAGGTTATGGTCTTGCTCTGAGAAAATAATTTGATTGATACCCATAGCCGGTGATCCTTTAGAAACAACCTTTTCGTTTGGCGAATGACGCGGCAGAGCGCCTCGCCGTCCTGGCTTGTTGTTGCGTGATGATGCCGGTTTTGACCAGTGAGTTGTGTATGGCTTGGGACATGAGGCGAATCTCCAGCTTTCCGCGCTTAAGCATCTGATTGGGTCCCATCCCACGAGCGCGCCGCAAACGATTCTCCTCGGCATGCACCATGTCGTGATGCTCGGGAGATAGGGCAATCGACGGGTTGCCTTTGTAACGCCGACCTTTGGCGATACCTTTCTCTTCCAGAAATTTATTGCGGACAATCTCGTGTGCTTCCAGTCCATCATTCTTGTGGGCCTTTGCACCGTAACCTGCTACTTCGCCTTCTTTGAGCAGGCCAAGCGGATCAATCCACCCTGAGGTATTGGGCGCGTATTGGTAAAGGTTATAGCCTCCCGCCAACCCAATCGGATCCGGCGTCGTAAACCGCCCCACATCCGGATCATAAAACCGAAACGTGTTGTAGTGCAGCCCGATCTCCCGATCCAGATACTGCCCCTGGAACCGCACATTCTGCTCTTCGATAAAGTACGCTTCGCGCACCTCTTCGGCCGTATTCCCCCACACCTGATAGCGCGCCTGCCACACGGTCTTTCCATCAGTTTCGGTCAGTTGCTCAGGCAATCCATTCAGGTCGTTGTGGTAGTAGCGCACACGTTGATGCTCGCCCGTGCCGTCCACTCGAGCCAGCGGTACATAGCCGTCTTCTTCATAAATATAGAGGCTGGTCTGGCTATGTCGGTGCTCCTGCAGCAGGCGCAACCCCTCCCACTCAAAGCGGGTCTCGCCCAACGGGTAGCCGTTGCTGTCATGTTCGGTTTTAGCGATGCGCCGGCCGAGCGGGTCGTAGGTCATGTTCACGACCGTTTCGCGACCGTCTTTCTGGCTGCGGACTTCGATCAGGCGATGCTCGGCGTCGTAGGCAAACAGTTGTACGCCGCGTAGCGCACTGCGCTTTTCGATCATTCGGCCAAAACCGTCGTAGCGGTAGCGTTTGTCCTGATAGGTCAGCAGCTTGTTATGCACCACCAGGCCAGCGCTGGCCTGTGGGCCGTCCAGCAGGTTGGCGGCGGCATCGTAGGCGAAGGTTTCGCGCTGACCTTGCAGGTTGTCCTGGCTGGCAATGATGCGACCGGTGGCGTCGTAGTGCAGCAACTGACGATTGTCCCGTCCAGCGTCGCGGTCCCGCTCCAGGCGCCCGATCAGGTTGTCAGCCGGGTCATAGTCGAAGTGTTTTTGCTGGGCGGCCGGCAGTTGTGTGGGCTGGCCATTGGGGCGGCGTATCCGTGAGCGCAGGCGGCCGCTGCGGTCGTATTCGCTGCGTGTGGTGATCTGGCCTTGGGTACGCAGGACTTCACGGTGCAGGCGGTCGCGTTCGAAGTCGCAGATGACGCGGCCGTCGAGGTTGATCTGGTGCAGGTGGCCGCTGCCGTAGTAAAGGCGGTTGAGCCAGCGGCCGTCGGGCAACTGCGTCTGGATCAGGTTGCCGAGTTCATCGTAGTGATAGTTCAGGCTGCCGGCGGCGCTTTGTTCGATGAGCAACTGGCCGCGCGCGTCGTAGGCGAAGGCCAGTGCCTGGGTGGTTTCGTCATTGCCGATGAAGGTGACAGCGGTGAGTTGGTCCAACGGGTCGTAGGCGTATTCGGTGCGACCATCATCGGTTTGTTTCAACAGCAAGCGGCCCACTGCATCTCGTTCGAGGCGATGCACACTTGAAGGCTCAGGTGTCTGCCCGGTGGGCACGTACTCAACGGCGGCTACGTTATCCAGAAGGTCATAGGCATAACGTCGGGCGCTGCCGTCGAGGTCTTGTTGCTCCACGAGGCGGTCGCACGGGTCCCAGGTAAAGCGGTAACTCTCACCATTTTCATTGGTCAGGGTTTGGAGGTGCCCGTAGGCGTCGTAGCGGAACTCAATCTGCCGGCCGTGTGCATCTATTCGTTGGCGCACTTGCCCGCGGCGCCCGTATTGGTAGCGGGTGGTTTGACCCGCTGCATCGGTATAACCGATCAACAGACCGCTGGTGTCGCGCAGGTACTGTTCGGTGCGACCGTCCGGCATTTCGGTCTGCAACAGCCGGCCTTGGCCGTCGTGTCGATAACGCTGCCGTTCACCCAAGGCGTCGACGACCACCTGCAAATGGCCCTGGCGGTCGTACTCGAACGCTGTGGGATACCCTGAACAATCGATATGCTGGATTAACTGCCCGGTTTCATTCCAGCGCAGGGTTTTGCTCTTCCCCGTGGCATCGATGATTTCCACCACCTGACCAAAGGCGTCGTAGCGATAACGTGTGGCATGCCCCAAGGGGTCGATTTCGCTGACGCAATTGCCCCGCTGGTCGTACTGATATTGCCACGCGTGGCCTGCCGCATCGGTCTCCACCAGCGGCAGCGACCAATGCTCCAGCCACAACGTCGACTCGATACGCCCCAACGGATCCTGAGTGCTGCACAGGTTGCCGGACTCGTCATAGCCGAACTGCCATTTGCCGCCTTGTGGGTCAGTCGCGCTGAGCAACTGACGCTCCTCATTCCATTCGAATTGCCACGTCTTTCCCAGGTTGTCGGTGTACTCAGTGATCTGGTACTGCGAGTTCCAGCGGCGTGTGCTGAGACGCTGCAAGCCATCAGTAATGCGTGTCACGCCGGCCGCCAGGTCATAGTCGAACTGGTACTCGTCGCCCTCGTCGGTCCAGTGCCGCACCACGCGCCATTCGCTGCCGTCCACACAGCCCCATTGGTAGTAACAACGCAGCCCGGCGGGCAGTTGGTGCTCGACCATGCGCTGGCCGTCGTCATAGGCGAAGCGGCGTTGCACGTTTGCGTCGGTATCGCGTACTTCGGCCAGGTCGCCGCGAGAATCGTAGCTGTAACTGACAAGGGTTCCCCGGCTGTGATCGGGGTATAGCCGCTCGATGTGCTCCACTCGCGCCGGCCATTGCTGGCTGTAAACAAGTTCGACACGCACATGGTCGAACGTATCTCGTAAGTGGCTCAGCCGACCCTGAATGTCATAGTCGAGGAAGATTCGGTTGTCGTTGCGATCCCCCAATTGGCTAAGGCGCAGGCGTGAGGCGGTGCCTGGCGTTGGTTCGAATAGCCGATAGAGCCCATCAACGCTTTCAATCAGTAGTTGGCCATTGGTATTGCGCCGTACGCTCAAGCCTTCTCCTGCGCTGAATACGGCACCGCCCAGCGGGATGACGCCCATGTCGATCTGTCGCGCTTGCTCATCGGTATAGACCAGCCGTTCCCCACCTTCGGGGTGTACGCCAATCTCGACGCAGACCTCGTAGATCACGCTCCAGCTGGCACCGAACAGACCGTCGCGACGCTCGTCCCGGCTGCTGTAGTAGCGCTGCCACTCGATAGGGAGCAGGCCGGGCAGGGCGAAGTCCAGATCGTCTTCCCCATCAAGAATTTTCGCGCCGGTGGAGCTGTGTACCGGGTTGGGCGAGCCTGCTACTGCAGAGGTAATGGCATTGGTCACTTGGCTGGTGCCCCACGACACCAGTCCACCAACGACCATGCACGGCAGCTTGCTGAAAAACTTGGAGCCGCCGCCACGCAGCATCAACAGTGCGGTTACCGCCAGCCCGACACCGGGTGTCTTGCCACTGCGGATCTCGCGTACCACCACGGGGCTTCCGCCAATACGCACGTTGCTCGAGATCATCCCCGACTCGACAATCGACGCGTCGCACGTGCTGCGGTCGCCGCTGCGGGCGGCCGGCTGACCGTTGATCGTGACCTTGCTGGAGCCTTCGGCAATGAACTGCGGCGGCATTGGCGGATGCTTGGTGCAGATCACGATATCCAGTGGTTTGGGTACTGCACCGGGAGCAGGAACCGCCACTGTGGGTCGCCACATCTGCGAGAAGAAACCCTTGGCCATGTCAAGGTAGCTGGCTTCTTCGGGGCTACCGCCTTCGGCGGGTTGCGAACTGACTGGGCCGATAGCACCTGCGGCACGTGCAGAGGGTATGCCGTTGGTGAACGTGTTGTGGGAGCCGGTGGCGATGGTTGCCATCACCACCGGCGGAAATAACGCGTTGCCTATCCAGTCACAGACTTTTGTCAGCCCCTTGTCTGCCCCCGTCTTGCTCATGCCAATGCCGACGATGATGCCCACTACGGCGCCCAGCACAAAGCAGCCTAGCCCACCGGTTACGACCGTAATACCGGTGGCGGCCACAATTGCAGCAGTGGCAACCGCTGTAATAGCAACGTTGGCCGCAATTTCCAGCACGCCGCCCAGGATGTCGGCCATCGCCGAGGTGTGCAGCAGGCCGTCGCCGAGACGTGCCGCCCAGAGAGCGTCAGACATGGATTAGGGACTTCAAGGCTTGGGGTTCAGCTGCAAGGTGCTTTTGATAGTTGCCCAATGGGCGTTTTCAGCATCGCCCAAGGGTTGGGCTTTGACGTAACTCAGGGCAAGCATCTGCCGAGTGCCAGGTATTACAAGCGCCAATTGGTATTGATGGATGTGTTCGGTGCCCTTGCTGAACTGGTTATGCACTTCGATGGCGTCTATATCCTGCGCCGCGCCTACACGAAGTGCCTTGGCCGGTTGGTAGCGCAGGTCCTGTACCTGTTTCTCCAGCTTCGCCAGTTGCTCTTCGAAGTTGCTTTGCAGCGTCTCACCATCACCTAAAAGGCTACGGCTGACGATCAACGACGTACCCAGAGCGGCGAATTTCAGGATATTGATGGAAGCATCTTGAACGTCATCGCTGGGCAGCGTGAATTGCAGTTCATTGAGTTGATAGGTCATGAAACGGAATCTCGTTATTGGCCGGAAGGCGGCTTGGGAAACATGGAATTGACGGCCGCGTCGATTTCACCCTTGACCCCTTGGCCCATGGGTGTGGTACCGCCTTTTCCCCCAATGTTCAAATGCAGATTGCCGCCGGTGTTGATCTCGGAGCTGCCCTCGGAATACACATTGATCTGCACACCCGTGAGATTGATCTGGCCGCTGGCGTTGAGCTCCAGCACACTTTTGCCGCAAACCAGGCGCAAGTTTTCGCCCACTTCAATTAGATAGCTCTTGCTGATGGCGTCGGTTTTGCTGAACCCCACCATAAGCATGTCGTCATGCTTGACCGCACGCACGCGGTCGTTGCCAATCGTCACTACCTCGTCATGCCCAATGCTCTTGTTGCGGTCATGCCCCACCGAATGGCTCTCATCGACCTCCACCACAATGTCCTGATTGCGCTCGGCATGGATATACAACTGCTCCAACCCCTTCTTGTCCTCCATGCGGATTTCATTGAAGTTGGCCGGTGTGCCGCCCTTGCTCGAACGACTCTTCATGCCGCTCTGGGTCGCGTTTTCCGGCAGGTCGTAAGGCACGGTCTGCTCGGCGTTGTACACCCGCCCGGTGATGATCGGCCGGTCGGGGTCGCCTTCCAGAAAGCTCACAATCACTTCCTGACCGATCCGGGGGATCTGCATCGAGCCCCAGTTCTTGCCGGCCCAGGATTGCGACACGCGAATCCAGCACGAGCTGTTTTCGTTGGATTGGTCGTGACGGTCCCAGTAAAAGTGCACCTTCACGCGACCGAACTGGTCGGTCCAGATTTCCTCGCCTTTGGGGCCGACCACCAGCGCGGTCTGCGGGCCTTTGACGATGGGGCGATGGGTGTTGGCCAGCGGGCGAAAGCTTTGTTGGGCGTCGATGCAGGTCAGGCTGCTTTCGAACTGCGCAGAGCCTGAGCCACCGCCGCTTTCCAGGCTTTCCTGGACGATGAGGTAGCGACAGCCGACGATCAGGTATTCGCGGTTCTGGTCCTGGCGGCTGAAGCCGGTGAGGCTGAACAGGTGGCCCGAGCCGAGGCCGCGGGCATTGCCGTTGAACTCGATCTGCTCATGCAGGGTTTGCAGGGCTTCGATGCGGGTGCGCGCGTAGTGTTCGCCGTCGGCGCTTTGCACATAAGTGCCGGGGTAGTCGTACAGCGGGTAGTCGCCGGCAGTGTGCGGGCGCGGCATCGCCGAGCGCACGTCGATGCTGGCGCTGGGGCGCTGGAAGTCGTAGTCGTTGAGCTCCAGCGAGCCCGGCTGCACTTCCTGCGCCAGGTGCCAGTTGTGCATGTGGTCGCGTTCGCGCTGTTGTTCGTCCTTGGGGTAATACGGGATCGACGCATAGCCCGGCACCGTGGTGTGGGCGCCATAGGCGTCGGCCAGTACCAGCACGTGGCGGTCCTGTTCATGGCGGAAAAAGTAGTAGATGCCTTCCTGTTCCATCAGGCGGCTGACGAACTCGAAGCTGGTCTCGCGGTACTGCACGCAGTATTCCCACTCGCGGTACGGCCGGCTCAGGGCGTCTTCGAAGTCGGAAAACCCCAGGTCGCGAAACACCTGCTTGATGATCTGCGGGATGCTCAGGTTCTGGAAAATCCGGCAGTCCGAGGTGCGGGTCAGCAGCCAGAACCACGGGCGCAGCGTCACTTGGTAACTGGCGAACTGGCCCTGGTCGATGTTCTGGCTGCAACGCGCGACGATGCCGTGGAAGTGCCGCTCGCCACCGTCCGCCAGTTGCACGCCGACGCTCATCGGCTTGCCCAGCAACTGGTTGAGGTCGATGTTGGCGTCCAGGGACGTCAGTTGCAGCTCATAGTTGAACAGCCGCCCCAGCTCTTCGCCGCCGCCCATTTCATTGAGCAGCAGCACATCCGGCCCGAGGGGGCTGGTGATCTTGGCCAGGCGTGAGGCTTGGTTGAATAGCATCGGGCGTCTCGAAAATGACTAAATAACTGAAGAAACTGAGTTCAAATGTGGGAGGGGGCTTGCCCCCCCCCACATTTGCATTGCATTTCAACAGTCGTTATTCGGCGTCGCTGAAGTCGTAGTGCAATTCATTATCCCGACTACTGATCCGCACCCCCGCCAACGCCTTGCCTTCGAGCATGCGCGTGAGGAACTCGCGGCTCATGTCCGGCAGCAAACTGTTGGTGAGGATGGTGTCGATCATGCGCCCGCCGCTTTCGGTTTCGGTGCAGCGCGAAACGATCAAGTCCACCACCGCGTCGTCGTAGTCGAAGGCGACTTTGTGGGTGCTCTCCACACGCTTCTTGATGCGGCCCAGTTGCAGGCGGGTGATCGCCTTGAGCATCGTGTCGCTCAGCGGGTAGTACGGAATCGTCACCAGACGGCCGAGCAGCGCCGGCGGGAAAATCTCCAGCAGCGGCTGGCGCAGGGCCTTGGCGATTTCTTCCGGCTCGGGGATGTTCGCCGGGTCTTTGCAGACCTGGGAAATCAGCTCGGTGCCGGCGTTGGTGGTCAGCAGGATCAGGGTGTTCTTGAAGTCGATGACTCGGCCTTCGCCGTCTTCCATCACGCCCTTGTCGAACACCTGGAAGAAGATCTCGTGCACGTCCGGGTGGGCTTTTTCCACCTCGTCCAGCAGCACCACGCTGTAGGGTTTGCGCCGTACCGCTTCGGTCAATACGCCGCCTTCGCCGTAGCCGATATAGCCCGGTGGCGCGCCCTTGAGTGTGGACACCGTGTGAGCTTCCTGGAACTCGCTCATGTTGATGGTGATCACGTTCTGCTCACCGCCGTACATGGCTTCGGCCAGGGCCAGCGCGGTTTCGGTCTTGCCCACGCCGGAGGTGCCGGCGAGCATGAACACGCCAATCGGCTTGCTCGGGTTGTCGAGGCCGGCGCGGGAGGTCTGGATGCGCTTGGCGATCATCTGCAAGGCGTGGTCCTGGCCGATGATGCGTTTTTTCAGGTGCTGGTCGAGGTTGAGTACGGTTTCCAGCTCGTTGCGCGCCATGCGGCCCACTGGAATGCCGGTCCAGTCAGCGACCACCGAAGCCACGGCCTGGTAATCCACGGTCGGCAGGATCAACGGGGTTTCGCCTTGCAGCGCGGTCAGGCGCTGTTGCAGATCGACCAGCAACGCGCGCAATTCATCGTTGCCACTGTCCACCACGCCGGCTTTCTCGCGCAGGGTTGCGCGGGTGGCGAGCAACTCGTCCACCAGGGTTTTCTCTTCGGCCCAACGGCTTTCCAAGGTCGCCAGGCGCTCACGCTCGGTACTCAGCAAGGCTTCGCTGTTGCTCTGGCGCGCACCGATGTCGATGCCGATGGCATGCTCGCGGGCGATGATTTGCAGCTCGGTTTCCAGGGCTTCGATGCGGCGGCGGCTGTCGTCCACTTCGGCCGGCACGGCGTGCAGGCTGATAGCGACGCGGGCGCAGGCGGTGTCCAGCAGGCTCACGGATTTATCCGGCAACTGGCGTGCCGGAATGTAGCGGTGAGACAGCTTCACCGACGCTTCCAGCGCTTCATCGAGGATCTGCACCTGGTGGTGTTTTTCCATGGTCGAGGCCACGCCGCGCATCATCAGCAGGGCTTTGTCTTCTGATGGCTCGGCGACTTGCACCACTTGGAAACGACGGGTCAGGGCCGGATCTTTCTCGATGTGTTTCTTGTACTCGGCCCAGGTGGTGGCGGCCACGGTACGCAAGGTGCCTCGGGCGAGGGCAGGTTTGAGCAGGTTGGCCGCATCACCGGTCCCGGCGGCGCCACCGGCACCCACCAGCGTGTGGGCTTCGTCGATAAACAGGATGATCGGTTTGGGCGAGGCTTGCACGTCTTCGATGACCTGGCGCAGGCGCTGTTCAAACTCGCCTTTCATGCTGGCGCCGGCTTGCAGCAGGCCCACGTCGAGACTGCGCAGTTCCACGTCTTTCAGTGCCGGCGGTACGTCACCGGCGACGATGCGCAGGGCGAAGCCTTCGACCACGGCAGTCTTGCCCACCCCGGCTTCACCGGTGAGGATCGGGTTGTTCTGGCGTCGACGCATGAGGATGTCGACCAACTGGCGAATCTCTTCATCGCGGCCGACGATCGGGTCGAGCTTGCCGCTGCGCGCCTGTTCGGTCAGGTCCACGGTGAAACGCTTGAGGGCTTCTTGCTTGCCCATCGCGCTCGGCGCCATAGCGCCGCTGGCTTCGCCTGGAACACCGGCGTTGAAACCGTCGCTGGCGCTCAGGGCATTTTCCGGTGAGTCGCCGACGTACTCGTCAAAACGCTCGCTCAGGGCTTCGGCCTTGATCTTGTCGAACTCCGACGACAAACCCAGCAATGCATGGCGCAGGCTCGGGGTCTTGAGGATGCCCAGCACCAGGTAGCCGGTACGCACTTGGCTTTCGCCGAACATCAGGCTGCCGTAGACCCAGCCGCGTTCTACGGCTTCCTCAACATGGGACGACAGGTCGGTGATCGACGTCGAGCCGCGTGGCAGGCGGTCCAGGGCTTCGGTCAGGTCACGGGCCAGGCGTGCCGGCTCCACGTTGAACTGGCGGATGATGCGGTGCAGGTCCGAGTCCTGCAGTTGCAGCAACTGGTGAAACCAGTGGGCCAGTTCCACATAGGGGTTACCGCGCAATTTACAGAACACCGTGGCGGCTTCGATGGCCTTGTAGGCCACGTTGTTGAGTTTGCCGAACAACGCGGCGCGACTGATTTCACCCATGCTCTGGATTCCTTGAGGTGGTGGCGTGATCGGCGTAATGCCGGGCCAGGATTAGGTCGTTGGCATCAACCGCAGGGCGGCCGAGCCAGGTGTTGAAGCCCAGGCGGAACTGGCCGTTGAGTTGCAGCGCCGGGACTTCGGGTTGTTGCAAAACCAGGTTCAGATCCCAGTCCAATTCATGGCCCAGGTACTCGGCGACCCAGGCCACCAGCTCGTTGAACGGCTGATGACCGGGCAGCATGCCCATGTAGTCATCCAGCGTGAGCGGGCCCAGGCGGATACGGAATTTATGCTGGCGGTCCCACACATGGCTGCCCAGGCAGAAGTCCACGCCCAACCGGTTGGCGCTGACCCCCACGCGGCTGCGCTCGGGCAGTTCCAGCCATTGGCCGACGTATTCCTCAATCTCCACCGGCAGGCCGAAATATTCGCTGAGGATTGCCTTCAAGCCGTCTGGATAACGGGTCTGCGCCGACAAGTGGCCGCTGTAATGCAGCTTCGCGGTGTCGGGAATCAGCCCTTGGTTGAGCAGGCTCGGCATGCCGCGGCCGCTCAAGGCGGCGAGGCGTGCGGACCAGTAATCATCGTCCGGGCGGTCATGGCTGACCGTCGGCCGGGCTTCGGCCCAGGCGCGGTAAAACAGGCTGAGCAGACGGTGATGGAACACATCCAGGAACTGCTTGCTGGTGCTGTCGGCATTGTTGCGCTGGCGCTCGCGCACGTACTCGGTGATGTGCAGCGGCAATGGGCCGTTGGGGCCGCCCAGACCGAAAAAGAACTGCTCCAGCCGCGCCGGCTTGCCGTCGCCGCCGGGGTCGACCGAGGCCAACGTGGCCGGGGCGAAGGTGCAATCGGCCTGTTGCCCCAGACGCAGCGGGTCATCTGCCAGACGCAAGGAATGGCCCAGGCGCGGCAGCTCGGGCGATTCGCACTCGATACGCCGCAATGCCTGGAAGAAGTCATATTCCCAGGGCTCCTGATGCATCGCATCCAGGGTACTCACAGGGTCGGGCGCCGCCCGGGCTTGGCTTTCCATCGCATGATCTCGCCGCGTTCGGTGGTACGGATCACCGTTTCGGTAAAGCTGTTGATCGACACATAGCGTGCCAGGAAGCGCTCCAGTACCGCACCGAGCAGGAACACGCCGGTGCCGCGAAACGCGTTTTCATCGAATTCCAATGTGATCTCAAGGCCACGGCCAAACACAATCGGGCCGGGCATCGGCAGGCGTCGGGTCACGGCTTTGCTGCTGACCTCGCGCAGGCCTTCGATCTGCAATTGCAGCGCCGCATCGTTGCTGTCGCCGTACAGGCGCAGCAGTTCGCGCAACGCACCGGCGCCCTGGCCTTGCTCGCTCAAAGACAGGTAGTTGAGCGACAACTGGCTGATCAGGCGCCAGGCCTTGGCGTCATGGGCATGGCTGGCGCGCGGGCGGCTTGGGCCGGCGACGCAGCGCACGGCCAGCACTGGGGCGCTGTCGGCCAGGGTGAAGTCGGTCTTGCCATTGCCCACGCTCATGAACAGCGGCAAATCGCGGTTGGTGCACAGCGCCGTCACGCCCAGTTGGCGCAAGTCGTGGCCGTAGGGCGCCTGGCGGCTGTCCACCAGGCTGACGAAGGTTTCGCTGCCCACATAGGTGGAACGCGGGCCGTTGCGACGTTGGTCGCTGGACAATACGCGGGGCTCGCGACGCACCGTGTAGTAGGCCTGATCACGGCCATAACGGGACGGGTCACGCACCGCGTAGAACGGCAAGAACGGCTGCTCTGGCCCGGTGCCGTGGCCGGTGATGCCGCTGAGCGAGTGAATCTCGAAATCCATCGGCCGTGTGCGGTCGGCGATCACATGGTGCTCGTTGACCCGGTCGGACAAGTGGATACGGTCCACGCGCTTGGGGAACAGGTTGATCGCCGGCGTGCAGAACGGCAGGAACTGCGCCGCGCCGACACTGCCTTCCAGGCTCGGTTCGTGGCGGTCGAACAGTACGATCAGCTCCAGTTCCTGGCCGTCGCAGCGTTTGACCGCACGGCTCAGCTCGGCGAATTCGACGAACAGGAAGCGATGGGGCAGGGCGAAGTATTCCTGCAACAGCCGATAGCCCTGGAACGCCCGCGCTACCACCGGCATGGCCGCGTCGGCGTCGTCAAAACCGCGGGAGCGCAGTGCGTCCTGGGGCAAGCGCTCGACCCAATCGCCACCGGGCTTGCGTGCGAACACCGCGCAGGCGTTGCCCAGCAGTTGCTCGTAAAGGCGGAACGGTTGCTCATCGGCGCCGCTGAGGTACAGCGGCAGGCTGTCCAGATCGAGGCTGTTGAACGGCAATTCGGCGCCGGTGCGCAGGGTCAGGCGCAAGCCGGCCTTGGCCTTGGGCTCGCTGGCGGCCAGGCGGCCGAGCACGGCGGCAGGGTTGCCGAAGTATTCGGCGTTGCTCACCTGCAACGGCCACAACGTCACCGGGTGCGCGGTGCGGTACTCGCAGCAGGTCTGGGTTTCGCGGCCCAGGGCTGCGCGCAGTACGGTGTCGCGGGGCAGCGGGAAACCGCTGGCCAGGGAGCCTTCGTCGGGGTCCGTCTGCAATTGCACCACGGTCATCGACGGCGTGGGCGCCAGGTAATGCGGGTAGGCGATTTCCAGCAGGTTGTGGGTGAAGGTCGGGTACTCGGCGTCGAGTTTGAGCTGCACGCGGGCCGTGAGGTAGGCAAAGCCTTCGAGCAAGCGTTCGACGTAAGGGTCGGCGCAGTCCATGCCGGACAACGTCAGCCGACTGGCGATCTTCGGGTATTCCTTGGCGAACTCGGCGGCGCTTTCGCGCACGTGGTGCAGTTCCTGGTTGTACAGCTCCAGCAGGCGCGGGTTCATGGGCGTCTCCGCTGGTCGGCGTTCACCACGCGCACATGCCCGGACTCAAGGTCCAGGTCGGTTTGCAGCAACAGGCGCAACGGCACCGGCTGCGCCCACAGGTCACCTTCGATCTCGAAACTCAGGGCGTTGTGGTTCATCTCGCCGTGGCCGACCCGGGCTTTGACGCGCAGGGTGTGGCGCAAAATGCGTGGTTCAAAGGTGGCGATGGCCTGGTAGATCAGGGCTTCCAGGGCCTTGATGTCGACACTGGAAACACTGTTGCCCGCCAGCGCCGGCAGGCCGTAATTGACCACCGAGGTGCCGGCCTGTGTGTGCAGCGTGGCATCGGCATCGAGCAACGACGTGGTGTTGAGCAACCACGCCAGGTCGCGCAGCACCGAGGCTTTCAATTGGGTCAGGGACAGCACGCGTTTGTCGGCGCTTTCCTTGGGATTGGTTGGATCGTCGTCGGTCAGCCGGTCCAGCAAGGACGGCTGCAGACGGTCGCGGGAAGCGATTTCAGTTACCACCAAAGCAGCTCCACGGACGGGTTGCGAGAGGGACAAAATGCCTGGGGCCGCGGCGGGGTGCCGCGGCCGCCGAAGCTATCAGCGCTTGGTGTTGGAACGGATGTTCCAGCCAAACTTGATTGCGCCGCCGTCTTTGGTGCCGTCGGCTTTTTGCGGCTGGTAGTCGACCATCACTTGGGCGAAGTTCAGGGTGACGTTCTCGGTCAGGCGGTCATCGGAGCCCGAACCGCCGGTGCTCAGGGACGTGACCAGCACTTCTTCCAGGTTGATCACCATGTACTCGACCTGGCTTTCACCACCGGCCTTGCGCACGGTCAGCTTGACCTTGTCGATGTGCTTGCCGCTGGCGCAGTGCATCATCAGGTTCGGCGAGGCCTTGTCGACGTACTTGGTCAGCGACAGGTCCTGGATATTCACCTTGCCCGCACCGCCGCCGCCGCCAACATGCATGTTGCCGGACTGGGCCATGCCCCAGCTCCAGTTCAGCACGTCGATTTCGTCCTTGTGGGCCTTGTCCATGGACTCGCCCTTGATGTCGCCGATCTTGATGAAAATATCAACAGCCATGTTTTCTCCCTGTGTGGCGCGTGCCACTGAATTTGAGTGACTCCAAATGGGCAGTGCTTTTGTGTGGGAGGGGGCTTGCCCCCGATGCAGGCACCGCGGTGTGTCAGTCACACCCCAGTGATGCTATCGGGGGCAAGCCCCCTCCCACAGCAGAGCCCGCTCATCCGTGGGTTAGGCGCTTTTCGCCGAAGGCAGCTTCGATACCAGGCGCAGCGACACGGTCAGCCCTTCAAGCTGATAGTGCGGGCGCAGGTAGAACTTGGAGTTGTAGTACCCCGGGTTGCCTTCGACGTCTTCCACGATCACTTCGGCGGCAGCCAATGGGTGCTGGGCCTTGGTGGTTTCGGTGGAGTGCGCCGGGTCGCCGTCGACGTAGTTGAGGATCCAGTCCTGCAACCAGCGCTGCATCTCGTCCTTCTCTTTGAAGGAACCGATCTTGTCGCGCACGATGCACTTTAAGTAGTGCGCGAAACGGCAGGTGGCGAACAGGTACGGCAGGCGCGCAGCCAGGTTGGCGTTGGCGGTGGCGTCCGGGTCGTCGTATTCGGCCGGTTTCTGCAACGACTGGGCGCCGATGAACGCGGCGAAGTCGGTGTTCTTCTTGTGCAGCAGCGGCATGAAACCGTTCTTCGCCAGCTCCGCTTCACGGCGGTCGCTGATGGCGATTTCGGTCGGGCACTTCATGTCCACGCCACCGTCATCGGTAGGGAACGTGTGGGCTGGCAGATTTTCCACTTCACCGCCGGACTCCACGCCACGGATGCGCGAGCACCAGCCGTAGTGTTTGAACGAACGGTTGATGTTCACCGCCATCGCGTACGCGGCGTTGGCCCAGGTGTACTTGGAGCTGTCGGCGCCGTCGGTGTTTTCTTCGAAGGCGAAGGCTTCCACCGGGTCGGTCTTGGCGCCGTACGGCAGGCGCGCCAGGAAGCGCGGCATGGTCAGGCCGATGTAGCGCGAGTCTTCCGATTCACGCAGCGAGCGCCAGCCGGCGTATTCCGGGGTGGTGAAGATCTTGGTCAGGTCGCGCGGGTTCGACAGTTCTTGCCACGAGCCCATGCCCATCACGGTCGGCGAGGCCGCAGCGATGAACGGGGCGTGCATGGCGGCGCAGACTTTCGACAGCTCGCCCAGCAGCTCGACGTCCGGAGGCGACTGGTCGAAGTAGTAGTCGCCGACCAGGCAACCATAAGGTTCGCCGCCGAACTGGCCGTATTCTTCTTCGTACATCTTCTTGAAGATCGGGCTCTGGTCCCACGCGGTGCCCTTGAATTTCTTCAGGGTCTTGTGCAGGTCCGGCTTGGAGATGTTGAGCACGCGAATCTTCAGTTGCTCATCGCTCTCGGTGTTGTTGACCAGGTAGTGCAGGCCACGCCAGGCGCTTTCCAGTTGTTGGAAATCCTGGTGATGGATGATCTGGTTGACCTGGGCGGTGAGCTTGGCGTCGATGGCGGCGATGATCGATTCAATCGACTTGATCGCGTCATTGGACACCAGGTCAGTCTGGGCCAGGGCTTGTTCAGCCAAGGTGCGCACGGCGGTTTCCACGGCTTCGCGGGCACGCTCGGTCTTGGGCTTGAACTCTTGCAGCAGCAGGTTGGCGAACTCGCTGGCTTCTTCGGTGGCACCCAGGATCTGGCTGCCTTCGCGGGCGGTATTGTCGGTCATGATTACTGGTCCCCTGCAGGCTTGGGCGCGCTGGCAAGTGCCTGAAGCAGTGCCGGGTCCTTGATCGCCTTCATGATGATTTCTTCAGCGCCGGTCTTGCCGTCCATGTAGGTCAGCAGGTTGGCCAGCTGGGTGCGGGCTTCGAGCAGTTGGTTCAGCGAGTCGACCTTGCGGGCCACGGCGGCCGGGCTGAAGTCGTCCATGCTTTCGAACGTGATGTCCAGGCTCAGGTTGCCTTCGCCGGTCAGCTCGTTCGGTACGTGGAACGCTACGCGCGGCTGCATGGCCTTGAGGCGCGAGTCGAAGTTGTCGACGTCCACTTCAAGGAACTTGCGATCAGCCACTGGCGCCAGAGGCTCGGCAGGTTTGCCGGCGAGGTCGGCCATCACACCCATCACGAAGGGCAGCTGGACCTTTTTCTCGGCGCCGTAGAGCTCGACGTCGTACTCGATCTGCACCCGAGGCGCGCGGTTGCGCGCGATGAATTTCTGAGAACTTTGCTTCGCCACGTTGCTGCTCCTGGTCGCTTGAGCGACGGTGTTGTTACTGCAAGGCCTGGCGACTTACTCGCCGTCCGGGCCACGCAGGTTTTCAAATTGGGACATGCCATCGGGAATCAGGTTGCGCACGATCGCCGCGAAGTCGGCATGCACCAGGTTCTTCGCCCGGTTCAACAGCACCGGCAGTGGGCTCGAAGGCTCGTGCCGGGTGTAATACGCAAGGATCTTGTCGAGGCTGCGCAGCACGTCGTCGCGGTTGGCGATGTCGCCGACCGGGCGCGCTAAGGCGGGGGCAGCGGCATACTCGACCGAGGGGGCACTGTCGTCACTGACGGCCTCGGGTTCGCTGCTGCCTTGGGTGTCTGGAACCGCTTGGTTGAGCACTTGCAACGCCTGCTTGAGCGGCTGCTTCAAGAGGCTCAGGTCCACGCCCTGGGCGGAACCGACCTGGTCGCTGACCTGCTGCTCGATGGCTTCGCAGGCTGCGCGCGCGGCGCTCAAGGCGTCGCGGGTGGCTTGCAGTTGCTCGGGGTCGCTGTCGAGGAATGCAGCGTTCAACTGCTGCGCGCCGAGTTGCTCATCGGGGAAACTCATCAAGCCGCTGGCGTTCAGCGCGGCGCGCAGGCTCACGGGGCCGAAGGTGCGCGAGCGCGTGAGGATGCTCTCGCGCAGCAGGCGGATCGTCGCGTCGCTGGTCAGGCCAGACAGTGCGTTGATGCGCACGGTGGGGTCGTTATCGTCGTCGGCATCCAGGCGCGGGTGCAGCTCGGCCCAGTACTCGCGCAGCAGTGCGTTGATCAGCGTGAGCGCGTCGGCCAGCCCGGCCACGCCTTGGAGGGCGAGGGCGCTTTGCAGCAGAAAGTGGGTGATGCGCAGGTCTTTGCTGCGCTGCAGCAAGTCGAGGCTTTGTTGCTGGATGCTGCGCCAGTCCGGCGGTTCAGCGGGCAGGATGGAATCACCCATGCTGCGCTCGGGCTGGCCCTTGGCATCACGCTCCAGTTGGAGAAATTGCGCGTCATATTCCATGTCTTCGCCACAGGGCGAAGTCGCGCAAACGGCGGCGAGCAGCAACGGCACATCCACTGAAATTGATCTCCCTATCAGCCCGTTAGATGGCGGGCAATTCATGCATTAGTTGCGTAATGAACTTTGCATGTTTTCTTGGTCATATAAGCGTGACGCCACTAATGTGCCATCACTGGTGTTCAAGAAGTTGTGCATTTTTGGTGTAGTAGTTAGGGCTTGTCAAGGTAAGCTATTCGCCCTCTGTGACAGATGTGCGGTGCTTAACAACCTGCGCGACTGGTGGGTCGAACGACGCACCAGGACAGGATTTTTGTCATAGAGCCCAGTTAAGATCAGCGATCATGCTGGCATCAGCAGGTTGTAGACGGTCGGATGCACGACCTGATGGGGGCTCTCGGGAATCACTGTCCCGTGAATCGCCCGCGCGCGAAGTATCAGCAAGGAGGCAAGATGTCGCTGTGTTTGACTATCACTAGTTATCACAAGATCACCCCAGGGCAATGCGCCGAAAAGTCCATGAACCAGGGCTCGATGGCGATCGGCCGCAGTTCGGATAATGACTGGGTATTGCCTGATCCTGAGCGGCTGGTGTCTTCGAAACACTGCGTTATTCAATACAAAGATGGCCGTTATTATCTAACCGATAACAGTACAAACGGTGTGGAGTTGGTCAGCGCCGGTATTCGCATGCGCCGGGGTAATAGCGAGCTGTTGCAAGATGGCGAGCTGATCCGCATCGGCGATTACGAGATTCAGGCGCGTATCGACTTCAACGTGCAGGCCGTCGACAGCCAGTCGTTTACCGGTGATTCGCCGAACAGTTTTGAGGCCTTGATGGGGGCCGTGGTGAGCGCGCCGGTGGCGAGCCCGGTGATCGCGCCGCAGTTCCAGGGGGCTTCGTCGATGGACACTCTGCCGGACCTGTTCGACTTTCTCAGCCCTACCGCCGTGCCGCCGCCCACCGTGCCAGACCATGTGCCCTCCCAGCAGCACGACTTCCGCCCGCCGACGCCGGTGGCCGTGCCCGCGGTCGAAGCGCCCGTGGTGTCGGGCTCGCTGATTCCTGAGGACTGGGACCTGTTCGGCGACACGCCGGCGCCCGTGTTCAGCGCCGCGCCGCCATCGCCGCCGCCACCTGCTCCCGTTATCCAGCCGCCACCTGTGGTCGAGCCCGTGCTCCCCGTGGCCGACACGCAACCGCAGCCTGACCTGTTGCAGGCTTTCCTGCGGGGCGCCGGCCTTGACCAACTGCGCCTGGACAACGCGCAGGCCCAAGCCCAGATGGAAAACATCGGCCGCAGCTACCGGCTGATGGTCGAAGGCCTGATCGACGTGCTGCGCGCCCGTGCCAGCCTCAAGGGCGAGTTCCGCATGCAGCAGACGATGATCCAGCCCGCTGAAAACAATCCGTTGAAATTCGCCCCGAATGCCGACGAGGCGCTCCTGCTTTTGCTTCGCCATGGCAACCAAGCGTTTATGGCGCCGGACGTTGCCGTGCGGGACAGTTTCGACGACCTGCGCGCCCACCAACTGGCGGTGATGGCCGGGGTGGAAGCGGCCATCAAACACCTGCTCACGCGCTTCGAGCCGGCGCAGTTGGAAGAGCGCATGGGCAAGCCCGGCGGGCTATCGAGCATTTTCAACGGCTCGCGCCAGGCCCAGTACTGGCAGCAGTTCACCGAGCTCTACGGCAATATTTCCCGCGAGGCCCAGGAAGACTTCCAGGACCTGTTCGGCCGCGAATTCAGCCGAGCCTACGAAGAACACAGCGCACGACAGCGTCGCTAACGCCACGCCGCAACAATGGATCAACGGATAGCTAAGTACGTCATTGAGGACGCAGGATGATTCCCAGGTTTTTACTCGCAGTCGCCTCCGCGCTGCTGCTGACGGCGTGTGCCAACGACGCGGTCAAACCCGAAGCGGCGGCCGAGGAGCCAGTGGACACCGCCGCCGTCGAGTTGCACTTCCACGCGATCTCCGGGCTCAACCCCGGTGCCAGCGGCCAGGCCGCCCCGGTGCGGGTGCGCATTTTCGAATTGAAAAACGCCGCCACCTTCGCCCGCTCCGATTACTTCGCCCTGGCGGACCGTGCGCAATCCACCCTCGGCCTGGACTTGCTGGACCAGGATGAAGTGATGGTGCAGCCCGGCCAGCAACTGAGCATTCAGCGCGACCTCGACCCGTCCACGCGCCAGATCGGCCTGTTGGTCGGCTATCGCGAGTTGGATCGCGCGCAATGGCGCACGGTGATCAACGTACCCGCGCGCCAATACACCGAATACCAGATCAGCCTCGATGTGCGCGCCGTGCGCGCCGACGTCGTGGTTACCCCATCCAGCCCTGCCCAATAAGAAGCAATCGGAGCCCCCATGTCCTGGAACAATCGCGTGGTCTGGTCGGAAGGCATGTTCATTGGAACGCAGCACTTCCAGCAGCATGACCGTTACCTGGAAAACCTGATCGACGCCCGCAGCCGCCCGTTGTCTGCCGGCGCCTGGGGGTTTTCCGAGTTGCTGATCGACCAGGGCTTGCTGGCCCAGGGCAAGCTGGCCATCGTCTCGGCACGCGGCCTGCTGCCCGACGGTACGCCGTTCAACATTCCCCAGGACGACCTGGCGCCGAGCCCGCTGAACATCGACGACAACCTGCGTGACGGCCTGGTGTACCTGGCCTTGCCGCTCAAGCGCGCCGGTGCGCGAGACACGGTGGACGAAGGCGAAGCCCTGGAAGCTGCGCGCTACGTAAGCCAGGTGCGCGAAGTGCGCGACGACAACGCCCCGTTCGAAAACCGTGCGCCAGTGGCCGTGGGTTCCCGTGCGTTGCGCCTATTGACCGCCCAGGACGGCATCAGCGACTACGCCGCCATCGGCCTGGTGCGCATCAAGGAAAAACGCGCCGACCGCGCCCTGGTGCTCGACGACAGCTACATCCCGCCGGTATTGGACGTGGCCGCGAGCAAACCGCTGAGCGCATTTCGCAGTGAGCTGCTGGGCCTGTTGCACCAGCGCGGCGAAGCCCTGGCTGGCCGCGTGGTTGCCTCGGGCGCCGGTGGTGCCTCGGAGATTGCCGACTTCATGCTGCTGCAACTGGTCAACCGCGCCCAGCCGCTGATCCAGCATTTCAGCCAATTGAGCCCGCTGCACCCAGAGCGTTTCTTCAGCGAACTGGTGAGCCTGGCCGGCGAGTTCTCGACCTTTTCCACCGCGGGCCGTCGCCCCCAGGAATACCCGCAGTACCAGCACGACGACCTGGCCCTGAGCTACGCCCCGGTGATGGCGGCGCTGCGTGAGGCGTTGTCGATGCTGATCGACAGCAAGGCCACGCCGATCCCGATTGTGGAAAAAGCCTACGGCATCCACGTGGCGATGCTGGCGGACAAAACCCTGCTCGACAACGCCAGTTTCATCCTGGTGGTGCGCGCCGATGTGCCCGGCGAAACCCTGCGCGGCCGCTTCGGCCAGCAGAGCAAGGTGGGCGCGGTGGAGCACATCCGCGACATGGTCAACCTGCAACTGCCGGGCATTGGCCTGGTCCCGTTGCCGGTGGCGCCGCGCCAACTGCCGTACCACGCGGGCAGCACCTATTACGAGTTGGATCGGGGCAGCGAGCACTGGCAACAACTGAGCAACTCCGGTGGTTTTGCCTTCCATATCGCCGGGCAGTTCCCGGGCTTGAACCTGGCCTTCTGGGCGATCCGAGGATAATCCGCGATGCATCCCAATGATGACGACCGCACCCAGTTCATGCCGCGCCCAGGTGGCCGTGCGCCGGAACCTGTGCGTGCAGAGCCAGCCCCGCTGTCGATGCCGGCCGCACCGATGCTCACCGGCAAAAGCCAGGGCCTCAACCCCCTGGAAAGCGCCGCCGGCCCGCTGCTGGCCTTGCTGACGCGCCTGCGCAACACCATCGCCCACCCGGCGCCGGCCAGCCTGCGTGCGCAATTGCTGGCCTACCTGCGCCAGTTCGAAGAGCGCGCCGAAGCCGCCGGTGTGGCGCGCAACGAAGTGCTGCTGGCGCGTTACGCGCTGTGCACCGCCCTTGATGAAGCCGTGTTGAGCACGCCGTGGGGCAGCACCAGCGACTGGGGTAAGCAAAGCCTGCTGATCACCGTGCACAACGAAGCCTGGGGCGGCGAAAAAGTCTTCCAGTTGCTCGACCACTGCCTGCAAAGCCCACGCGAACGCCTGTACCTGCTGGAACTGTTGTACCTGTGCATGTGCCTGGGTTTCGAAGGGCGCTACCGCGTGATGAACGACGGTCGCAGCCAGTTGGAAGCCTTGCGCGAGCGCACCGCCGCGGCGATTCGCAGTGCCCGTGGCGAGCATGAACGCGAGCTGTCGCCGCACTGGCGTGGCGTGACCGTGGCGCGGGATCGACTGGCGCAATTCATGCCGCCGTGGATCGCTGTGGCCATCGGCCTGGCGCTGCTGCTGGCGTTGCTGTTCACCTTGCGCATGCTGCTGGCGTCGCAGGCAGAGCCGGTGTTCAAGAATATTCATGCCCTGGGCGAGATCCCGGTGCAGGCCATCGACCGTCCGGTGGCGCAGCCCAAAGTCATCGAGCGGCCGCGCCTGGCCGGTTTCCTGGCTGAAGATATCAAGGCCGGTCGCGTGGCCGTGGAAGATAAGGTCGACCGTTCGGTAGTGACCATTCGTGGCGATGAACTGTTCGCCTCGGCCAGCTCCAGCATTGTCGATGACTTCCAGCCGCTGATGCTGCGCATCGCCGATGCCATCCGCAAAGTGAAGGGCCAGGTGCGCGTCACCGGGCACAGCGACAATCGCCCGATTGCCACGCTGCGCTTCCCGTCCAACTGGGCGCTGTCTGAAGCACGGGCCAAGTCGGTGCTGGAGATCCTCGCGGCCAAGACCGGCCAGGCGGATCGCTTCAGTGCCGAGGGCCGAAGCGACACCGAGCCGTTGGCCACCAACAGCACAGCCGAAGGCCGCGCCCGCAATCGTCGGGTTGAAATCACCGTATTGGCGGAGGGCGTCGAGTGAAGGCGTTTTTCAGTTTCATGATTCGCTGGGTGATCCCGGTGCTGGGTTTGATCGCCCTGAGCCTGATCATCTGGTTTGTCGGGCCGTTGCTCGACGTACTGGTGCCGCAAGGGCGCCGTTGGGCGCTGATCATCCTGGTGTTCGCGGTGTGGATCGCCTACCGCGTATTCCGCATCATCCAGGCGCGCCGTCAGGCCGCCGAAGTGATGCGCAGCCTGGCCGCTGAAACCCCGGCCGACCCCAACAGCGTTGCCACCGCCGAAGAGTTGTCGACCCTGCGCCAGCGCATGGACGAAGCCCTGGCACTGCTGAAAAAAGCCAAGCTCGGCGGTGACGAGCGACGCAATCTCTACGAGCTGCCGTGGTACGTGATCATCGGCCCGCCGGGTTCGGGCAAGACCACCGCGCTGGTCAATTCCGGCCTGCACTTTCCATTGGCCGCGCAGTTGGGCGCCGGGGCGGTGCGTGGCGTCGGCGGTACGCGCAATTGCGATTGGTGGTTCACCGATCAAGCCGTATTGCTCGACACCGCTGGCCGCTACACCACTCAGGACAGCAACTCCACGGTAGACAAGGCCGCATGGCTGGGCTTCCTCGACCTGCTGAAAAAGCAGCGTTCACGCCGCCCCATCGACGGTGCGTTTATCGCCATCAGCCTCTCGGATCTGCTGCTCGGCACCGACGCCGAGCGCGCTGCCCATGCGGCTGCGATTCGCCTGCGTATCCAGGAGCTGTACACCCAACTGGGCGTGCGTTTCCCGATCTACCTGATGCTGACCAAGCTTGACCTGGTGCCGGGCTTTATGGAGTTCTTCGACAACCTGAGCAAGGAAGACCGCGCCCAGGTGTGGGGCATGACCTTTGCCCTGGACGACGGCAAGCACAGCGACAGCCCGCTGGCCCATCTGCAAAGTGAATTCGCAGGCCTGGAGCAACGCCTCAATGAGCGTCTGGTGGAGCGTCTGCAACAGGAACGCGACCCGGCGCGGCGCGACCTGATCTACGGCTTCGCGCAGCAGTTCGGCGCGTTGAAAGATTGCCTGCAAAGCTTCCTCGAAGGCGTGTTCAAACCCAACGCCTTTGAAGAGCGCGTGTTGCTGCGCGGTGTGTATTTCACCAGCGGTACCCAGGAAGGCAGCCCGATCGATCGCCTGATCGGCGCCATGGCCCAGAGCATGAACCTGGACCGCCAGCACCTGGCACGCCAGAGCGGCACCGGGCGCAGTTACTTCATCGAAAAACTCTTCACCGCCGTGGCGTTTGCCGAGCGTGGCCTGGTGGGGGTGAGCCCCAAGGTCGAGCGTCGGCGCAAGTGGATTGCACGCGGTGTGCTCGCGGCCACGGTGGCGTTGGTGGTGGTGGTCAGTGGCCTGTGGTGGGTGAGTTATCGCGCCAACCAGGCGTATATCGACCAGGTCGACCAGAAGGTCGCACCCCTGGGCCAGACCGTGCAGAACCTGAGCCCGGCGCAGCGTGAAGTGCTCGCCGTACTGCCGTTGCTCAACGCAGTGAAGCACCTCGCCGGCGATTCGCCGAGTTGGTCCGAAGGCCTGGGTTTGTACCAGGGCGACATGCTCGAAGCCGAATCCGCCAGCGTGTACCGCAAGCTGCTGATCGCGGTGTTCGCGCCGCGCCTGGTGACGCGCATCGAAGAGCAACTGCACGGCGGCGGCAACTCGGACTTCCTCTACGAAGGCCTCAAGGCCTACCTGATGCTGGCCGACAGCGAGCATTACGACCCGGACTTCATCAAGGCCTGGATCGCCCTCGACTGGGACCGCAACCTGCCGCGCGACCTGCCGGCCGAGCAGCGCCAGGCGTTGAGCGGGCACTTGCAGGCGCTGTTCGATCGTCACCCACCGAACGCACGCCTGGACCCGCGCTTGATCGACGATCTGCGTCGCCAGTTGCAGCAGCTGCCGGTGGCCCAGCGTGTCTACGACCGGGTCAAGCGCCAGAAACTGCCCGAAGGCATCCCGGACTTTCGCCTCAACGAAGCCGCTGGCCGTGATGCCGCGCTGGTGTTCAGCCGCAAGAGCGGCAAGCCGTTGGGCGAGCCGTTGAGTGGGTTTTTTACCGCCAAGGGCTATCGCCAGGCATTCCTGCTGAGCAGCCTGAACCAGACCGGCACCCTCGCCGAGGAGCAATGGGTGCTCGGCCATGAACAGGCCGATCAGCAGAACGTGGTGAGCCTGGCCGCCGACGTGCGTCGCCTGTACTTCCAGGACTACCAGCGCCAGTGGGATGCGTTGCTGGCGGACATCGACTTTGTGCCGATCACCAGCGTGGCTCAGGCGGCCGACGTGCTGCGGGTGATTTCCGGGCCAAGCTCGCCGCTGAAGAAGCTGCTGGTGGCGGTGGCAAAGGAAACGGACCTGCAAGCCGAAGAGCGTCAACTGGCTGCCAAAGGCGTACCGGTTGAAGGCGGTGTCGACAAGCTCAAAGAGCGCCTGGGCAGCCTGCTCGGCCAGGAGCAACCGACCGCCAATGCACCGCAGGCGGCGGATGATCCGGTGACTGCGCACTTTGCCGAACTCAACAGCATCGTCAGCAAGAATGAAGGCGAGCCGGCGGCCATCGATGGCCTGTTGTCGGACATGAATGCGCTGTATGTGCAGGTCAGTGCCATGGTCGGCGCCAGTGGCGATGCGTTGCTCGGTGAGGCAAAAAACCAGGCGGCGGCTGCGGCCACGCGGGTCAGCCTGAATGCCGAACGCCAACCGCCGCTGGTGCAGGGCATGGTCAAGTCGGTGGTCAACTCCACCACCAACAGCATGATGGGCGGGGTGCGTAACCAACTGAACGCGGCCTGGGTCAGCGAAGTAGTCAACGTGTATCGCCAGTCATTGGCGGGGCGTTACCCGATGTCGCCAGGCAGTGCGCGGGACGCGACGCTGGATGACTTCGGCCAGTTCTTTGGTGTGGGCGGGGTGATGGATAACTACTTCCGCAAATACCTGCAGCCCTACGTGGACACGTCTGCGCAGACCTGGCGCTGGCAGCCGGGCGCCGCGCAGAAGCTGGGGATCGCGCCGGGTGTGCTGCAAACCTTCCAGCGCGCCGCGACGATTCGTGATGCGTTCTTCCGGTCGGGGGGCACCCAGCCCATCGTGCGTTTCGAGCTCAAGCCGGTGTCGATGGACCCGACCATCACCCAGTTCCTGCTCGACCTCGACGGCCAGCAATTGAGCTACGACCACGGCCCAAGCCGCCCGGTAGCAATGCAATGGCCGAACCCTGGCAGCATTGGGGTGGTGCGGATCTCGATCATGCCGCCGGCGGCCAGCGGCCGTTCGGGCGTGACCCTGGACGGTCCGTGGGCGTGGTTCCGCCTGCTGGAGCAATCGGACCTAACCGCCGGCAACTCGCCGGACCGTTTCAACCTGCGCCTGCGGGTCGACGGCGCGAGCATCGCCTACGAGTTGCGCGCCAACAGTGCCTTCAACCCGTTCAAGAGCCGCGTGCTCACTGGCTTCAGCCTGCCGGAGCGGCTATGACGGTGCTGGGTTTCTACGGCAAGTTGGCCAGCCGCGGGGACTTTGTCAGCCGCGCCTTGCCCCAGAGCTTTGTCGGCCCGTGGGACAGCTGGCTGGCGGCAGGTTTGCTCGCCAGCCAGAACAGCCTGGGCGGTGATTGGCTCAACGTGTACCTGGTCAGCCCGCTGTGGCGCTTCGTGCTGGCGCCGGGTGTGTGCGGGCCGGAGGTGGCGGCGGGCGTGGTGATGCCGAGCATTGACCGGGTCGGGCGCTATTTCCCGCTGGCGGTGGTGGCGTTGCTTGATCACGACACCAACCCTGCTTCGTTGGTGGGTGGGCCGGACGCGTGGTTCGAGCAGGCCGAAGAGTTGTTGCTCAGCACCCTGGACAGCGGCGCGACCTTTGAAAGCTTCAACGACCGCCTCGACCAGCTTGGCTTGCCGACGACCGAGCCGCGTGCGGTCGACAGCCGTTTCGCCGGGCTGCAACGGGTCGCCGCCACGCTGCCTCATGGGCGCATGGCTGCCCTCGCCGAACAGGCCTGCGAAGGCGCAAGCCTGTGGTGGGGTCGCGGCTCGGAACGTATTTCCCCAGGTTTATTGCGGTGTCAGGGCTTGCCCGCCACCGGCGATTTTGCGCAGTTTTTGCTCGGACAAGAAGGTGTGGTGTAGATGGGCGCGACGTACAAATCCGCGAGCAAAAGCCATGTGGGCATGGTGCGCCAGGTCAACGAAGATGCGTGCCTGGACCTGCCGGAAAACCGCCTGTGGGTGGTGGCCGATGGCATGGGCGGGCATGCGGCGGGGGATTACGTCAGTAGCCTGATCGTCGACAGCCTGCGCAATGTGCCGCTGGGCCGTTCCCTCGACGAATACTCGGCGGCCCTGCGCAATGACCTGATCCGCATCAACGCCGCCGTGCGCGAAGAAACCGCCAACCGGGGCGTGACCATGATGGGCAGCACCGTGGTGGTGCTGGCGGCACGCGGCCTGCGCGGCGTATGCCTGTGGGCCGGTGACAGTCGCCTGTACCGCCTGCGCGACGGCGTGCTCGAAGGTATTTCCCGCGACCACAGCTACGTGCAAGACCTGCAAGACAGCGGCCTGCTCAGCGAAGCCGATGCCCGCGTGCACCCGCGCGCCAATATCGTCACCCGCGCCGTCGGCGTGGAAGCCCAGCTTGAAGTGGCGGTGGTCGACCTGTTGATTGCCCCCGGCGACAGCTACCTGTTGTGCAGCGATGGCCTGAACAAGACCGTCGAAGACCATGAAATCCGCGACGTGCTCAGCCACGACGCGCCGGATGAAATCGTGCGCAGCCTGGTGCACCTGGGGCTCAATCGCGGCGCGCCGGACAACATCACCGCCATCGTTGTGAAGGTATCGGCATGAATATCGTGATTCCTGGCTACGACATCGAAGGCGAGATCGGCGAAGGCGCAATGGCCAGCGTGTACCTGGCGACCCAGCGCTCGCTGGAACGCAAGGTGGCGTTGAAGGTGATGGCGGCGGCGCTGGCGGCCGACCCGAGCTTCTGCGAGCGCTTTCTGCGCGAGGGCAAGACCCTGGCGCGGCTTTCGCACCCGCACACCGTGACCATCCATGACATCGGCAATGTCGGTGAGCTGTATTACATGGCGATGGAGTTCCTGCCCAACGGCACGCTCAAAGAGCGCATTGCCGCCGGTATGACGCCGGAGCAGGGCGTGACGCTGATCCGCCAGATCGCCTCGGCGCTGGGGTATGCCCATGCTCAAGGCTTGGTGCACCGCGACGTCAAGCCGGCCAACATCCTGTTCCGCGCCGACGGCACGGCGGTGTTGTCGGACTTCGGCATCGCCAAGTCCCTGGATGACCGTACGCAGTTCACCCAGGCCGGTTTTGCCGTGGGCACGCCGAGCTACATGAGCCCGGAACAAGCGCGGGGCCAGGAGATCGATGGCCGCGCCGACCTGTATGCGCTGGGCGTGGTGCTGTATGAAATCCTGGTCGGCAAGCTGCCGTACAGCGGCACCGACGCACTCTCCACCGCCCTGGCGCACCTGACCGAACCGTTGCCGGAATTGCCAGTGCATCACGGCCGTTATCAGGGCGTGTTGCGCAAGCTGCTGGCGAAGGACCCGGCCGAGCGGTTCCCGGATGCGGCGGCGTTGCTGCTGGCGCTGGATCAATTGCCGATGGAGTCGCCGCAAGCCACGCTGGTGCGGCCGATTCCCCTCAGCTTCGACCTGGGCGGCATCACGCCGGAGTCCATCGAAATCCCCACCGCCAAACCCGAACCGGTGCGCCAGCCAGTGGTGCCGCCGGCGCAGCACAGCGAGCAGCGTCGCGGGCCGGTGTTGGCGCTGGCAGCGGTGGCTGTGGCGGTTGCCCTGGCGATTGGCGGCGCGTCCTATTGGTGGCTGAGTGGCGATGATGAGCCCGCCAAGCCACCGGCCGCCGTGGTGCCCGCTGCGACACACGCAACACCAGCAACACCTGCAGCGGCAGTGGTCGAGGCGGATGGCGGTCAGCGTCCGCTGTTGATGGCGGGCAAGAAGACCCTGTTCCAGCGCGTCCTCAGCAAGCCCGGCGCGAAGCTTTCGGATGAGGCCGGCGGTGCGCCAGGCAAAGCCTTGCCGGCGTTCTCGGTGCTCTATGTGTACCAACGCAAGGACGTCGACGGCCAACCGTGGGTGCGCGTCGGCACCGCCACCGACGGGCGCAGCGACGGTTGGCTGCCGGCCGCCCAGGTCAGCGACTGGAAGCAGAGCCTGGTGCTCAAGTTCACCGAGCGTTCGGGCCGGGCGCCGGTGATGTTCCTGCGCCAGTCCGGCGAAGTGGAAAAGCTGCTCGCCGACCCGGCCGCCGCCAAAGGCGCATTGGCCAAGGCGCAGAAAAACCGTGAAGACAACGGGCAAATCCTCGCCCTGGAGCCGACCGCCAGCGCCGTGCCGCAGAACCAGTTCTACCTGTTGCCGATCTTCGATTCAAAAGAGAGCTTCGACGAAAACGGCCAACCGGTGCAGTTGCTCAATGTCGCCTCCATCGACCCTGGCAGCAGCGCCGTCGCCAAGCCCGCCGCGCCCGTGATCAACGCCAACGCTGATGCGTTCCGTACCGCCGTGGTGCTGGTGGTGGATACCACGGTGTCGATGCAGCCGTATATCGACCAGATCCGCGACGTGGTGCACGAGTTGCAAACCCGCATTGGCGCACGCGGTGAGCTCGATAGCGTCAGCTTCGGCATGGTCGGTTTTCGCAGCAGCATCAAGAAAACCCCCGGCCTGGAATACGTGGCCAAGACCTTGATCAGCCTTGACCAAGGCCGCGATCCGCAACGTTTCCTCGACATGGCGCGCCAAGTCAAAGCCTCCACCGTGTCGAGCCATTCGTTCAACGAAGACGCGTTTGCCGGGGTGATGCAGGCGGTGGACGGCATGGACTGGTCGGGCTATGGCGGGCGCATCATCCTGCTGGTCACCGATGCGGGCGCGCTGCGCAAGAACGACCCGTTCGCCGCTACCCAGATGAACGAAGCCGAAGTGCGCCAGGCCGCGCTGGGCAAGCAGATCAAGATCTACGCCCTGCACCTGCGCAGCGACGCCGGCAAGAAAACCCACGCCGGCGCCGAGAGCCAGTACCGCATCCTCACCGCCGACGCCAACCCGCAGATCGGCGACCTGTACACACCGGTGCCCGGTGGCGATGTGCGCAAGCTGGGTGAGCGTGTCGACGAGATCGGCAGCGTGTTCGCCAACCTGGTGCACCAAGTGCGCAGCAACACCCCGCAGCCGGTGCCGCTGCTCGGTGCGGCGCCGACCCTGGCGGACAAATCTGCCGCCGTCGGTTACGCCATGCACATGGACTTCCTCGGCCGTAAAACCGCGAGCCAGGCGCCGCAACTGGTGAGTGCCTGGACCGCCGACCGCGACCTGACCAACCCGGCGCTGCCAGCGTTCCAGGTGTGCGTGATGCTGACCAAGCTGCAGCTCAACGACTTGCAGCAGTCGCTGAAACTGATCGTCGACGCGGCGCGCAAGACCCAGACGTCGCCCAAGGACTTCTTCCAGGAAATCGCCAGCGCCTCTGCCTACATGAGCCGCGACCCGCAAGCCCTGCGCAAGGGCGGCAACCTGGCCGATGGCGGCATCCTCGGCGAATACCTGGAAGGCCTGCCGTACCGCAGCAAGTCGCTGAACATGACCCAGGATTTGTGGTTGTCGTTGAGCGTGGCCGAGCAGGAAGACTTTATCGACGAGCTGGATTCGAAGATCCGCCTCTACGAAACCTTCCACAATGACCTGGCCAACTGGGTCCGTTTCGGTGATGCCGAACCGGGCGATGCGTTGTACCGCGTGCCGTTGTCGACGCTGCCGTAATGCTGAACCTGAGCGCGGTGCACAAGAGCCGGGGCGTCGGGAGCCAGCGCTATAGCCTGGTGATCCCGGCACTGCACCTGCGTGCCGGGGAGCAGTTGGCGATTGTCGGGCCCAGCGGTTGCGGCAAAAGCACCTTGCTGGATCTGCTGGCGTTGGTCTTGGCGCCGGATCAGGTGGGCTGCTTTGAATTCAATCAGCAGGACATTAGCGGGCTGTGGCGTGCCGATCAGCAATCGGCCCTGGCCGCATTGCGCAGCCAGCATCTGGGCTATGTGCTGCAAACCGGCGGCCTGCTGGGTTTTCTCGATGTGCGCAGCAATATCGCCTTGTCCCGGCAACTGCTGGGTTTGAGAGATGACGGTAGCGTGGCGCGCCTGGCCGAACAGCTGGAAATCAGCGACCAGTTGGCGAAGAAGCCCTCGGCCCTGTCGGTGGGCCAGCGCCAGCGTGTGAGTTGCGCCCGGGCTTTGGCCCACGCGCCGCAACTGGTGCTGGCGGATGAACCCACCGCGTCCCTCGACCCCTTGAACGCCGAGCGTGTGATGCACGCCCTGCTGGCCCAGGCTCGTGAGCACCATGCTGCGTGCGTGATCGCCACCCACGATGAACCCCTGGCCCGCGCCAGTGGCTTGCAGGTGCGGCGTATCAGTTGCCGCCGCGCTGCCGACGGCGGCGTCACCGCCACCCTTGGGGAAGCGTGCTGATGCGCATCCCCTTGATCGCTTCTTTGGCCTGGCAGGATTACCGCAACGATGCGTGGCTGTCGGCGTGCTCGGTGCTGGCACTGGTGGCGGTGATCGCGCCGTTGCTGGTGTTATTCGGCCTGAAATTTGGACTGGTTAGCAGTTTGACCGAACGTTTGCAGACCGACCCCGCCACCCGTGAAATTATTCCGCTGGGCGGTGGTCGATTCAGCAGCGGATTTATCGAGCAGCTTGGCCAGCGCAGCGATGTGGCGTTTGCCGTGCCACGCACGCGGCAGATTGCGGCGACGGCGCAGGTGGGTACGTTGACCTTGGAGATGCTGCCGACGGCGCCGGGTGATCCGTTGTTGGGCGCTCTGGCGCTGCCACACGGCCTGGACCAGATCGTGCTGAGCCACACCGCTGCCGAGAAGCTGGCAGCGCGGCCTGGGGACTTGTTGGAAGCCCGCTTCGCCCGCCAAGTCGCGGGACGTGTCGAGGAGCAGCGCACTCGGGTGCAGGTGGTTGGGGTGCTGGCGCTGCAAGCTTTCGCCCGCGACGGGCTGTTCGCTGACCTGGGCTTGTTGGAAGCGGCGGAAGATTATCGCGATGGTCGCGCCGTACCGGCATTGGGTTGGGCGGGCGATGAAGTGACGGTGAGTGAGCAGCGGGTGTACCCGGCGTTTCGTTTGTATGCGCGCAACCTCACCGACGTAGAACCCCTGCGGATATTTTTTGCCGGGCAGAATCTGTTGGTAGCCACCCAGGCGAACACCATCGCCCAGGTGCAGTCGTTGAGCCGCAACCTGTCGATCGTATTCTGGGTGATCGCCGGGCTGGCGTTGGCGGGTGCGTTTGCGGCGATCTTCGCCGGGGCGTTGGCCGCGGTGGCGCGCAAGCGTCGAGAATTGTCGGTGTTGCGCCTGTTGGGCTTTTCTACCGGCGCGCTGTTGCTGTTTGTGGTGGTGCAGGCGCTGTACAGCGCAGGGTTTGCCGCCGTGCTCAGTGCCGGGCTGTATGGCCTGGCCGAGTCAGCGTTGAACAAATTATTTGTGCAGGTGCCGGGCGAGTACGCCAGTCATCTGTTGGCGCGTCACTACGGCCTGGCCCTGGTTGCCGTCCTCGGCGTCAGTGCCGTGGCGGCGGCCTGCGGTGGTTGGCGAGTGGCGCGTATCCAGGCTTCTGAAGGAATCAGAGATGTATAAGTTATTGGGCGCCGCTGTGGCGCTGAGCCTGGCTTCAATGGCCTGGGCCGATGAAGCCAGCGACAAGCTGGACAACCCCAAACCGTTGCCGGATGACGTGAGCCTGCCGCTGCCGTGCGAGGGCAACATGGTGTTCCGCTACGCCTACGTGCTGGCGCAGGGCACCCTGGACGACCGCGAAATCAGCCTCGGCTACCCCTTCGCCGAAGGCGAGGCCGGTTACCAGCAGTCGTTTATTTCCGGCTACCGCCGCGACTTCATCAACGGCCAGTTCACCCTCAAGGATTTGCCGAAAGACTGGAGCAAAGTCATCGCGCCCTTGATGCCCAGGACCGATGCCAAGACCCCACTCAAACCGATGTTGTACTTCATCGGCAAGTACGAAGTGACCGCGCGTCAATATGCCCAGGTGATGGCTCAGGCGCAGTCCCTGGCCAGCGGTGAAGCGGCGCCGGCCTGCGATGCGCCGACCGGCATGGCCGGGCGTTTGCCCAAGGTAAAACTGTCGCGGTTTGAGGCCGAGCGGTTTTCGGCGGTGTACAGCGCCTGGCTGATGAAATACCACCGGGAGTTGTTGCCGGTCAGCGGCCGCGGTTCGTCGGCAGAAGACGGCGGCCTGGGTTTTGTGCGCCTGCCCACCGAAGTGGAATGGGAGTTCGCCGCGCGCGGTGGCCAAGCGGTGAGCCGTCAGGATCTGGAAGGGCGGCTGTTCCCGCGCCGTGTCGAAGGCAGCGAAAGCGACGGCCCGCTGGGTGATTACGCGGTGTTCAACCAGGTCGCCGGTGGCACCGGGCAGGCGGCGCGGCTGATGCCCATCGGCACCAAATTGCCCAACCCGATCGGTATGTTCGATGTGATCGGCAACGCGGCAGAGATGGTTCAGGAGTCCTTCCAACTGGTGCACGCCGGGCGTCGCCAGGGCACCTATGGCGGCTTTGTGGTCAAGGGCGGCAACTACCTGGAAGGCGAGGGCACGCTGTTCACCGGCATGCGCCGCGAATATCCGCTGTTCGCCGCCGACGGCACCGAGCAAAGCAACGAAACCACCGGTTTTCGTGTGGCGATTGGCGCGCTGTCGGCGCCGCGTTCGCGCTACAAGGAGCTGTTTGCGCAGTGGCAAAAGGAAGGGCGCCTGGCGTCGCTGACGGACGCCATCGATGACGCTCAGGACCCAACCAAGCGCCTGGACAGCATCATCGCCGCCAGCGTCGATCCCAAGCTGCAAGCCGAATTGGGGCTGGTCAACGAAGAGCTCAAGCGCAATGTCTCGCTGATCGCCCAGCAACGCGAAGAAGCGGCGGGCAACCTGATCCAGTCGGCCGCGTTGGTGGCCGAGACCATCAGCAACTACAACATCCGCCTGGCCAACCTGCAGAAGAGCCGCCAACAGTCCCTGGACAACAAGGACCAGGCGAGCGCGCAGTTGTTTGATATGGCCATTGCCAACGGCCGCAGCGCCCTCGACGGCGCGGTGGCGATTTATATCGACAACCTGGCGACCGGCACGCGCTACACCGATGCGGTGATCCAGGCGCAGTTTCAACGGATCAAGGAAGAGTTGGATCGCAAGCCCGTGCTCGGCAAGAGCCTGGTGACGCGCGCGACACTGTTCGTCCGCCATGTCGGCAACTACCGCAAACAACAGCGGGCCGACCCGGCGACGATCTTGAAGGAATTGCTCGCAGCGAGCGGTCAGCGGTCTTGACCGTTGGTTGTGCGGCGAGCTTGGAAGGGACTCAGGCGGCGGTTGCCGTGCTGGGCAAGTCAAACTTAGAAGAGAACACAACTTATGCTTTTTTCCCGTAAGGCGGTTTCCAAGCGTCATCTGTTGCTGATTGCCGCCGGCTTCAGCACCGTGCTGACAGGTTGCGCGACGTCGCCGGCCTCCAAGGTCGCGTCCAGCACCAAGGTCGAGTACTACCCCAACTGCTACGAGCCGGTGCAGCACCTGCGTGCCACCGATTCGAACATGACCAAGTCGGTTGTCACCGGTGCGGCCATCGGCGCGGCCGGCGGTGCCCTGCTGGGCGCCCTGACCGGCGACAAGGAAAAGCGCGGCCGTAACGCCGCGATCGGCGCAGCGGGTGGTGCCCTGGCCGGCGGCGCGGCGGGCTACTACACCGAGCGTCAGAAGCAAGTCGCCGATGACAACCAACGCATCGCCTCCTACGCCGCCGATGTGAACAAAAGCGCTTCCGATATCGACCGCAGCACCGCGTACGCCAAAGCGTCGCAACAGTGCTACCAGAGCGCATTCACCAAGCTGGTCTCGGACCGCAAGGCCAAGACCGTCAACGACACCGAAGGCCGCAAGCGCCTGGCGGAAATCGTCTCGGGCTTGAAGGAGTCCAATGACCTGATCGTCGCGGTCAACGGCAAGGCCGCTGAAGACCTGAACAATTACACCCAGGCGTACGAGAAAGACCTGCAACAAGTTGGTGTACAGCGTGCCGACGTGGTCACCGTGGCTCAGGCCGATGCAACGCCTGTCGTGACACCGTCCAACAAGAAGAAGGGCACAGGTACCAAGCCGCCGAAGAAGCCACCGCTGCCAACCGTACCGACCGAAGCGGTTTCCACCGAGAAAACCTTCCAGACCGCCCAGACCAAGCAAGATGAAAGCAAGAAGGTCGCCAGCGCCGGCAAGGCTCAGATCGAAGGCACCTGCCGCGATCCAAACCTGGCCGACTGGGCGCCGGTACCTTGCCCTAACGTTTAAGTAACATGCTGCTATAAGCGTCAAACGCCAGCCGATCTTCCGCTAATGCGCAAGATCGGTAGCGTTCTTTTTGCAAATCGTTAAACTGCTGCGGCCACTCAATAATTACACCGAGGCCGTGTGCATGAAATTTCGTCTTCTGCTGTGGGTGCTGGGCCTGATGATGGGCAAAGCCAGCCGCACCAATCCTGCCTTCCAGCAACAGTTGGGTGACAAAGACCTGGCGTTCCAGTTGCAGACCCTCGACGGCAAGGTTGCCCGTCACTTCATCGTTAAAGACCAGCGCATCACCAGCCGCTCAGGGGTTCACCCTGCGCCGGCGTTTGCCATTGCCTTCAAAGATGCCGCCTACGGCTTCGCCACGATGCAGGCGAAGAACAAGCAGCTGGCGTTCATGACGGGGATTCAGGACAAGTCGATCCAGATCAAGGGCAACCCGGCGCTGGTGATCTGGTTCCAGGGGTTGACCAAGTATTTGAAACCGAAGAAAAAGAAGTCGGCCTGACAGAGCACCTGGCCCTGTAGTGAGCGGGCTTGCCCCGCGCTGGGCTGCGAAGCGGCCCCGTCAGCGCCACCCAGTTTTTCCAGATACACCGAGTGAGCTGGTTTTGGGGCCGCTACGCAGCCCAGCGCGGGGCAAGCCCGCTCACCACGACAGCCTGTTTCATTGGACGTTATGTAGATACCCATGGCCATCGGGGCGTCGGTATCTACACAACGCTCAAAGGCTTACACATAACTGTGTGGTGAGCGCGTTTTTTTGTGGTGAGCGGGCTTGCCCCGCGCTGGGCTGCGAAGCGGCCCTGTCAGCGCCACCCAGTTTTTCCAGATACACCGAGTGAGCTGGTTTTGGGTCTGCTACGCAGTCCGGCGCGGGGCAAGCCCGCTCACCGCGACAAGCCCCGTCATCCTTAGAGTGCGCGTCAGCCCTGGCTGAACTGAGAAGCCAGCTCACGCAACAGCACTTCGGCGTCCAGCACTTTACCGACGACTTCCTCAGCCTTGTCGCGGCTCAAACCCAAGCGCTCAAGCAGTTCGTCCGGGATGGTTTCATCCGGCCCGGAGCCAATCCCGCGGCTACGCAGCAGGCGCACGGCCAAACACACCAGGTTCGGGTATTCGGCGTATTGGCCGTCGTAGGTCGGGTCGTGCTGAAAGCGCAGGGCGGTGGACAGTTCGTCGGGCATGTCCCAGTAGCGCATCAGCCAGGCGCCGATCTGTTCACGGCTGATGCCCAGCAGGTGCTGTTCCACGTAGCTGTGGCACAGGTGCGGGTTGACCTCCAGGTGGCGGCAGATCAGCGAGAAGTGCGGCGGGAACACGTGGGCCAGCAGCAGATAGCCGAAGTTGTGCAGCAAGCCGGCCAGGTAGGTCAGGCCAGCTTCGGGGCGCTGTGCGCGGGGCATGGCGCGGGTCAGGCCTTCGATCACGGCGGCGGTGTAGATCGACTGGTGCCAGTACGGCGTGGCTTGGTGCGGGTGGTCCTTGGGCAGGCTCAAGGTCTTGCCCAAGGCCAGGCCCAGCGCCAGGTTGATCACCAGATCAAAACCCAGCACGCGCACTATTGCGTCTTCCACTGAGCGGATTTTACCCGGTGAGGCGTAGTACGGCGATGCCGCCCAGCTCACCACTTGGGCCGCCAGGGCCGGGTCGGTTTCGACCACACCGGTGATGTCATCGATGGTGGCGTTGGGGTCGACACGCAGTTTGATGATCTTCTGCGCGGTGTCGGCCAGCGGTGGAATCTCGATGGTCGCTTCCAGGCGCTGCTGGATGCGGCGGGCGGTGAACGCCTGCATGGCCTGGGTGATTTCCTCGCGGTCATCATTGGGCCGGTCGAGGTTCGGGCGGATGTTGCTCAGCGGCTCGCCGAAGTGCGCGGCGCTGGCCTTGGTGAGCATGGTCTTGAAAGCGTCGCTGGCGATCTCCAGCAGCAACCCGGCTTCGCCCGAATGCACCAGCAGGTTAGGCTCGTCGAGCAGGCTGCCCTCGTACAGGCATGGCGAACTGGTGAGCGCGGGCAGGCCTGGCAGCAGGCTCAGGTCATGCTTGTCCAGCATGCGCCGGACGCGATCCGGCGACACGGCGATGAGGCGGCGACCGGTGAGTTCGGCAAGGCGGTTGAGGTCGAGCAGTTGGTTTTGCGGGAACAGCACCATCAGTGCGCCCACCGCATCTTCCAGCAGCACGGCCTGCACCTTTCGCGCAGGATTCAGGCCCGGTTGTTCTGCGACTTCCGTGTAGGGGATGGCGAGCTTTGCGAGCAGCGCCCGAATAACCGGTGGAGCGGTCAGCGGGGCTGTGGCGAGGGCAACTTCTGACATGGCCTGATCCAATTTCTTACAGTCATCGGAGTATAACCAGCTTGGTACACCTGTAGGTCGCTTAAGTGAGTCAAGCGTCACACTTGGCCGTATTGCTGCCCATGGCGCAGCCAGCGATCGAGCAGCGGGCTGACGTGATCCGGCCAGCGCTCCAGCAGGGCTTGCGCCGCATCGCGCACGGCGGGCAACAGGTCGGCATCGCGCATCAGGTCGGCGACCTTGAACTGCAGCAGGCCGGTCTGGCGGGTGCCGAGCATTTCGCCGGGGCCGCGCAGTTCGAGGTCTTTCTCGGCGATGACAAACCCGTCGTTGGTCTCGCGCATGATACCCAGGCGCTGGCGGCCGATCTGCGACAGCGGTGGGTGATACAGCAGTACGCAATGGCTGGCGGCGCTGCCCCGGCCCACGCGGCCGCGCAGTTGGTGCAGCTGCGCCAGGCCCAGGCGCTCGGGGTTCTCGATGATCATCAGGCTGGCGTTGGGCACGTCCACGCCGACTTCGATCACGGTGGTGGCCACCAGCAGTTGCAGGTTGCCGGCCTTGAATTCGGCCATGACGGCGGCTTTTTCGGCGGGCTTCATGCGCCCGTGGATCAGCCCGACCTTGAGTTCGCCGAGGGCGCTGGTGAGGTCTTCATAGGTGGTCTCGGCGGCCTGGCAGGTGAGTTCTTCAGACTCTTCGATCAGCGTGCATACCCAGTAGGCCTGGCGCCCTTCGGCGCAGGCCCCGCGTACGCGCTCGATCACTTCGACGCGCCGTGTGTCGGTGACCAGCACGGTGTTGACCGGGGTCCGGCCGGGCGGCAGTTCGTCGAGGATCGAGGTGTCGAGGTCGGCGTAGGCGCTCATCGCCAGGGTGCGTGGGATCGGGGTGGCGGTCATGATCAACTGGTGTGGGTTCATGCGCCCGCCCACACCTTTCTGGCGCAGGGCCAGGCGCTGTTGCACGCCGAAGCGGTGCTGTTCGTCGATGATCACCAGCGCCAGGTTCTTGAACTGCACTTCGTCCTGGAACAGCGCATGGGTGCCCACCACCATCGGTGCGCCGCCGGCGATCTGTTCCAGGGACGCTGCGCGGTTCTTGCCCTTGAGCTTGCCGGCCAGCCACGCGACTTCCAGGCCCAAGGGTTCGAGCCAGCGCTTGAAGGTGATGAAGTGCTGCTCAGCCAGAATCTCGGTGGGCGCCATCAGCGCCACCTGGTAACCGGCTTCCAGTGCCTGCAAGGCGGCGAGGGCGGCAACCACGGTCTTGCCCGCGCCTACGTCGCCCTGGATCAGCCGGAGCATGGGTTCTTTCTGGCTGAGGTCGTAGGCTATTTCATTGCCTACGCGTTGCTGGGCCCCGGTCGGCGCAAAGCCGAGGTTGGCCAGGTACTGCGCAGGCAGACGCGTGGCCTTGGGCATCGCGGGGGCGCGCAGGGAGCGCATGCTCTCGCGCAGGCGTTGCTGGGACAGTTGGTGGGTCAGCAGTTCTTCGAAGGCCAGGCGGTGTTGGGCCCAGTGATGACCCAAGGCCAGTTCGTCGACATCGGCGTCGGCGGGCGGGTTATGCAGATAGCGAATCGCATCGTCCAGCGGCGCCAGTTGGTAGTCGCGGGCCAGTTCCAGGGGGAGCCAGTCGGGCAGGCTTTTCGGGCCGAGCATCGTCAGCGTCTGCATGCACAACTGGCGCAGGCGTTGTTGGGTCAGGCCTTCGGTGAGCGGGTAGATCGGCGTGAGTGTGGTGTCCACCGGTGGCGGTTCGTCGCCGGTAATTGCGCGGTATTCCGGGTGGTAGATCTCCAGGCCCGAGGCGCCGGGCCGTGCTTCGCCATAGCAGCGCACGCGGGTGCCGCGCTTGAGGCCGTCCTTTTGTGCATTGCTGAAATGGTAGAAGCGCAGGCTCAGCCCACCGGTGCCATCCTGCAAGCGCACCACCAGGCTGCGGCGCTTGCCCATCACCACGTCGGCGCCGCTGACGGTGCCTTCGACCACGGCGTCCTGCCCAGGACGTAGATGGCCGATGGGCACTACGCGGGTGCGGTCCTGATAACGCAGGGGCAGGTGGAACAGCACGTCCTGGAGGTTTTCCAGGCCAACCTTGGCGAGTTTCTCGGCCATGGCTTCACCGACACCCTTGAGTGCCGTCACCGACACCTGCGACAGCTCAGTCATACGGTTGATCAGCTCGCAACAGCGGGCGGCTTGGCCACCGAGCACAGGCGGATCGAGTCGGCGAGGATCTCAATTGCCTTGGGCCGTGGAAAGCTGGCGCGCCAGGCGATGGCCACGGTACGGAATGGCACGGGTGGCGTGAGTGGGCGCACTTCGATCACGCCGGGGGCGTAGTGATGGCTGTCCACCGCCGACAACGGCAGGATCGAGATGCCCAGGCCGGAGGCGACCATGTGGCGAATGGTTTCCAGGGAGCTGGATTCGACGGTGGTGTGCTTGGCGCCGTCGTTGCCTTTGGTCAGGGTCGGGCAGGCTTCGAGTACCTGGTCGCGGAAACAGTGGCCCTCGCCCAGCAACAGCAGGCTCTTGTCGTTGAGCAGGCCGGCGTCGATGGTGGTTTTCTGGGTCCACGGGTGGGAGGCCGGCATCAGCACCTGGAACGGCTCATCGTAGAGTTGCAGGGTGAGCACGTCGGCTTCGTTGAACGGCAGGGCGATGATGATCGCGTCCAACTCGCCGTTGCGCAGCTTGTCGCGCAGCACGTGAGTGAAGTTTTCTTCGATATACAGCGGCATCTGCGGCGCGACGCGGTGCAGTTGCGGGATCAGGTGTGGGAACAGGTACGGGCCGACGGTATAGATGGCGCCGACTTTCAGCGGTGCGGTCAGCTGGTTCTTGCCAGCCTGGGCCAGCTCGCGAATGCTTTGTGCTTGCTCCAGCACCTTTTGAGCCTGGGCCACAATGCCTTCGCCCACCGGGGTGAGGCGCACGGCGCTTTTGCTGCGCTCGAAAATCAGCACACCGAGTTCGTCTTCAAGCTTTTTCACGCCCACCGAGAGTGTCGGCTGGCTGACGTGGCAACGCTCGGCCGCGTGGCCAAAGTGCTGCTCTTGGGCGAGGGTAACGATGTAGCGCAATTCTGTAAGAGTCATAGCGGGCGTCCATGAGGTTGCGGGCCAAGCATACCGGCTGCAATCGATAGACGCACGTTATCAGAATCTTATTGGGGATTGAGCGGGGAGTTAGGGGGGATTTGAGCTGTGCACCATCAAATGTGGGAGGGGGCAAGCCCTCTCCCACATTGCCCAACGCATGCCTTTAGCGGCGACGCTTCTCGATGTTGTACACGAACGGTGCAACGATCTCGATGCTGCCGCTTTTCACCATGTCGGCCGGTGGCTTGGGCAGCGGCTGGGCACGACGGATCATGTCCAGTGTGGCGCGGTCCAGGTCGGCGTTGCCGGAACGGCCCACCAACTCGTAGGACAGCACGTTGCCTTCGGCATCGACCACGAAGCGCAGGCGGTTCAAGCCTTCCTTGCCACGCGCCTGGGCGCCTGGCGGGTACTTCTTGTACTTCTGCAAGTGCGCCAGCAGGGTACCTTCCCAGGATGCCTTGGCCGCGATTTGCTGCGGTGACGGGCCTGGAACCGGCTGGGCCGATTTTTCAGCGGGCGCGTTGGTCGGTGGAGCATCGCTCGGAGGGTCCTCGGAAGGCTTCTCCTTGGGCGGCTCGATCTTTTTCTCCACCGGCTTGGGCGGTTGTGGCTTGGGCTTGGGCTTGACCGGCTTGGGCACCTGGATCGTTGGCTTGGGTGCCTCGGCCAGTTTCGGCAGGGGCAGTTCTTCCACCGGCGCAGGCGGTTGTGGCGGCGTGATCACCTTGGGCGGTGCCGGCGGCGGCGGTGCTGGCATCGGCGCCAGGTCAATGACCATGGCGGCCGGTGGCAACTGCACGGTATGCGGCGCGGACCAATGGAGCGCGATGGCAATCGCGACGGCATGCACGCCCAGCACGACGGCAAGGCTGGTGCCATAACGCGTCAGTTTGTGGCGCGTCGTGATCATTTCTTGGCTGCCGTCTCAAGTCCGACCAGGCCTACCTTGAGGTAGCCGGCTGCCCGCAGGGCATCCATCACGCTCATCAGGTCGCCGTAGTCCACGCCCTTGTCGGCCTGGAAGAAGATCGTCGTGTCTTTCTTGCCTTGGGTCTTGGCGTCGAGCACCTGCCCCAGGGTTTCGGCTTTGACTTCTTCTTCACCCAGGAACAGACGCTGGTCCGCCTTGACGCTGAGGAACACCGGCTTCTCCGGCCGCGGCGCCGGTTTTGCGCTGGATGCGGGCAGGTCGACCTTGATGTCTACGGTGGCCAGCGGTGCGGCCACCATGAAGATGATCAGCAGCACCAGCATCACGTCGATAAACGGCGTGACGTTGATTTCGTGGTTCTCGACGAGCTCGTCGTCGCCTTGGTTCAAATGCAGGCCCATGGCCGATTACCCCACTTTCACCATGTGCGGTTGCGAGCTGCGCTCGGTAGGCAGGTGATCGAGGTCGCGGCTGACCAGCAGCAGGACTTCTGCCGACGCGTCGGATACCTGGGCTTTGTAGCCGGCAATCGAACGGGCGAAGACGTTGTAGATCACTACCGCAGGAATTGCCGCAACCAGGCCCAAGGCGGTTGCCAGCAGCGCTTCTGCGATGCCTGGGGCAACGACGGCGAGGTTGGTGGTCTGGGTTTTGGCGATACCGATAAAGCTGTTCATGATGCCCCACACGGTACCGAACAGACCGACAAACGGTGCGGTGGAACCGATGGTGGCGAGTACGCCGGTGCCGCTGCTCATGTTGCGACCGCACGCTGCAACCAGGCGCTCCAGGCGGAAGGCAACACGTTCCTTGATGCCTTCTTTTTCGCGGGTGTTGGCCGACAGGCGCATTTCTTCCAGTGCGTCATGGACCAGGGTGTTGGCCAGGGTGCCCTTCTTGGTTGCGCTTTCGCTCGCTTCCTTGAGGGTGGTGGCCTTTTTCAGGTGCACGATTTCAGTGCGCAGGCGACGCTTGGCGCCCAGCAGTTCGAAGCCCTTGGCGATCCAGATGGTCCAGGTGATGATCGAGGCAATGGCCAGGCCGATCATCACGGCTTTCACCACGACGTCAGCATTCTGGTACATGCCCCACGGCGACAGATCGTGGGCCATGCCCAGGGTGTTGTCTTCTTCCAGGACTACGCCGGTTTCATCGGCGGCGCCAGGGTCGGCAGCCAGCGTTGGGTCCGTGGCGACTGGCGCAGCGGCGGGCGCGGCCGGGGCAGCAGCATTGTGCTCGGCGGCCGGCGGCGTGGCTGGGGCGGTGGCGTCGGCGAATGCAGCGGTCGGCGCCAGCAGCACGCTGAACAGCATCGCAGCAATCGCGCGCCAGGCGCGGGATGGGCCGTGAAGCTTGGTTGGCGAAGCGGGGGTTGTATTACGTGTCATGCTGGCCGGACCTGAGAGGAAAAAATGGAGTGAGCGTCCTTCCAGACCCAGTGGGTCGAGGACAAATGGGCCGTTATTATTGCAAGTAATTCTTGTTAACAGAAGTAATACAGTAACTTTATTTGCCCTTTTTCTGGCCGACGGTCATGTGTGAGGGCTAATCTAGGCCTTTAAGAGCGGAGTTTTGTGATGTCTGTGCCTTCTGTTGTGATTGCCGGATGCGGTGATGTGGGTAGTCGGCTGGCTAGCCAATTGCTGGCCTCGGGATGGGAGGTTCATGGCTTGCGTCGCGATATTTCGCGCCTGCCCGACGGCGTGATCGGCATTGCTGGCGACCTGTTCAACAAAGATTGCCCCGACACTTGGCCCATCGGCGGGGTGGATTACCTGGTGTATTGCGCTGCCGCGACCGATCACGATGAAGCTGGCTATCGCGCCGCCTACGTTCACGGTTTGCAGCATGTGCTGGAGTGGTTGCAGGATTACGGCCAGGCGCCCAAGCATTTGCTGTTTGTATCCAGCAGCAGCGTATACGGGCAGCAGGGTGGCGAGTGGGTCGACGAGACCTCTGATACGCAGGCCAAAGGCTATTCCGGGCAAGTGATGCTCGAAGCCGAGCAGGTAGCCCTCAATAGTGGCATTCCTGCGAGCATTGTACGGTTGACCGGTATTTACGGCCCCGGACGCGAATGGCTGCTGACTCAGGTACGCCAGGGTTACCGTGTAGCCATTGATCCACCTTTATATGGCAACCGCATCCACGCCGATGACGCGGCCGGTTTGCTCGCATTTTTGTTGCGCCATGTGGAGCAGGGTGGGGCGCTGGACAAGGTCTACATCGGCGTCGACGACGCGCCAGCGCCATTGGCCGAGGTAGTGGCTTGGTTGCGTGAGTACCTGGGTGTCACGCAATGGTCAGAGGACGCCAGCGTGCGGCGCGCGGGCAGCAAGCAATGCAGCAACAAACGCATCAAGGCGTTGGGCTGGTCGCCGAGGTACCCAAGTTATCGGGAAGGGTATGCCGCGATCCTTGAGGGCAAGCGCTGATGGGAGAGAGGTCGAGAGGCTAATGCCGGTCAGTTAAGGGCGAACACTGTACCTGTGGCGAGGGAGCAAGCTCCCTCGTCACAGGTGAGTTTTTTGCCCTTTTACCTCTTAGCCCAGAGGCTCCTTTTTTCACTGTTTTTCCAGCAGCCACTGCCGTGCGCCTGGGGTCAGTTCAGGAATTTCATCGGGGTTCGAGAGGTTGATCGCCCGGAGAATCTCCATTTGCTTACCGGTGCGCACGAAAATCCAGGCGTCGCCCCTGTCACCCTGGCTCAGGTAGACAGTGTCATTGCCCGCGCCCTGGGAGGCGCAGTCACCGTCCAGGCACAGTTCGTATCCGTCTGTATCTGCTAGCCCGGAAACCTGGCCGTCTGCGGTAAACACGACCATTGTGCCGATACCTGGGCCTTCGATGATGCGCCATTGCCCTCCCAGATAGGCTGAGTTCAGGGCTCTTCTGAATGTGTTGCTGGGCCGGTCCCCGGTTTTGCCGGTATCGGTCGGGCGGCTGAAGACTTGCTGGGCGACATACTCCGTGCTCATTTGTATCAGCTGTTTGTTGTCGAGGCGCAACTCATCCGTGCTGTAGCCGTCATAGTCGACGGTCCAGGTGTTGGAGGATGTTTGTGAGAGCTGGCCTTCACCTATTTCAAAGCCGTTGCTCACCTGGGCCTTGCCAGTATGAGTGTCGATGTTCCATTCCAGATTCCAGCCGCTGGTGTTCAGCGGTTGACCTGAGGCAGCGGCGTCAATGAGTGCCTGGTTGATCCACAGGCCACTGATATCCGTATCTGGCGGCGCGGGGGTGCAACCGCCAAGCAACAAAAAACCGAGGGTAAGCAACGTGCGCATGGAATGCTCTCTGAGGGTAAAAAACCATGGCGCAGGCTAAAGAAAAAGGAGCCCTTGGGCTCCTTTGTTTCGTATCACTGTTTTTCCAGCAGCCACTGACGCGGCCCCGGCGTAAACGAGGGCACCTCATCGGTCTGTGCGGTGTTGATCGCCTGGAAGATTTCCAGTTGCTCGCCTTTTCGGGCAAAGATCCACGGGTTGCCCACGCCGTTGAGTTGCAGCCAGATGCTGTCGTAGCCGCCACTCATGGACGCGCAGTCACCTGCCAGGCACAGGGAGTAACGATCGACGCCCGGTAAGCCTGCGACCTTGCCGTCAGGCTGGAACTGCACGGTGGCGCCGTTGCCGAAGCCGTCGGTGATCTTCCAGTCGCCGCCCATGTACGCCGCGTACAGCGCGCGTTCGAAATTCGCGCCCAGTGGCGCGCCTTCCGGGGCTGGGTCTTTGGCGCGGGCAAACAGCTGTTCGGGCTCATTGTCGTTGGCCACTTGCAGCAGTTGTGTGCCTTTGCGCTTGAGTTCGGTGGCGGAGCTGCCGTAGAAGTCCACGCTCCAGGCGCCGGATTGCTCGCCCAGCAACTTGCCTTCGGCAACTTCAAAACCATTGTAGTAGCGCGCCTGTGCTGCCTTGGAGTTGACCTCCCACTCCAGGTTTGGGCCAAAGCTTTGCAGCGCTTCACGCAAAGGGCCGCCCTTGGCTGCCGCGTCGATGGCGACCTGGTTGATCCAGGTGCCGCTCACATCCAGGTCGGCCGGGTTGCTGGCGCAGCCGCCGAGCAACAGGGCGAGCAACGAAGTGGCTACAAGCGCTTTGCGCATCATGAAATCCTTTTAAAACGAAGTCGGCGCAGCCTGTGGGGAGCTGCGCCGGGTGTTTTTACTCGATGACCAGAATCGCGTCCATCTCAACCTGTGCACCCTTCGGCAGGGCGGCAACGCCGATCGCGGCGCGGGCTGGGTAAGGCTGTTCGAAGTATTTGCCCATGATCTCGTTGACCTTGGCGAAGTGGCTCAGGTCGGTGAGGAAGATGTTCAGCTTGACGATGTCCTTGAACGAACCGCCAGCAGCTTCGGCCACGGACTTGAGGTTCTCGAAGACCTGTACGGTCTGCGCTTCGAAGCCTTCCACCAGTTCCATGGTCTTTGGGTCCAGCGGGATCTGGCCGGACATGTAGACAGTGTTACCCGCCTTGATCGCCTGGGAGTAAGTACCGATGGCGGCCGGGGCCTTGTCGCTGGTGATAACAGTCTTGGTCATTTGTGACTCCTTGTAAGAGTTGGGTTAAGCACGCATACGGGTGATGCGGATGACCCCGGTCAAGGCGCGCAGCTTCTTGATCACGCGGGCCAGGTGCACGCGGTCGTGCACGCTGACCACCAGTTGGACCACGCTGATGCGACCATCGCGTTCGTCCATGCTGATTTTTTCGATATTGCCGTCGGCCGCGTTGACGCTGCTGGCCAGCAGGGCGATCAGGCCGCGCTGGTGTTCCAGCTCCACACGCAACTCGACGTTGAATTCGCCGGTGACATCCTTGGCCCACGAGAGCTGGATGCATTTTTCCGGGTTGTGGCGGATCTCGGTGATGTTGCGGCAGTTGTCCAGGTGCACGACCATGCCTTTGCCTGCGGACAGGTGGCCGACAATCGGGTCGCCCGGGATCGGCGTGCAGCACTTGGCGTAGCTGAGCACCAGGCCCTCGGTGCCGCGAATCGCCAGCGGGCCTTCGGGGCTTGGCAGCTGTTCGCCTTCGCCGAGCAGGCGGCGGGCGACGACGTAGGCCATGCGGTTGCCCAGGCCGATATCTTCCAGCAGGTCCTCGACGGTTTCCTGGCGATACTCGTGGAGCATCGCTTGCACGCGCTCCTGCGGGATCTTGTCCAGGGCGCTGTCGAAACCGTTGAGCACCTTGTTTAGCAGGCGTTCGCCCAGGCTGATGGACTCGGAACGGCGCTGCAGTTTCAGCGCATGGCGGATGTGCGTGCGCGCCTTGCCGGTGACCACGAAGTTCAGCCATGCCGGGTTCGGGCGTGCGCCCGGTGCGCTGACGATCTCCACTGTAGAGCCGCTTTGCAGCGGTTCCGACAGCGGGGCCAGGCGCCGGTTGATGCGGCAGGCAATGCAGCTGTTGCCCACATCGGTGTGCACCGCGTAGGCGAAGTCGACCGCCGTGGAGCCTTTGGGCAGCTCCATGATCCGGCCCTTGGGCGTGAACACGTAGACCTCGTCCGGGAACAGGTCGATCTTCACGCTTTCGATGAATTCCAGGGAGTTGCCGGCACGTTGTTGCATTTCCAGCACGCCTTTGACCCACTGGCGGGCGCGGGCGTGGGTGCCTTTTGGCTGCTCGTCGCCACTGGACTTGTACAACCAGTGGGCGGCGATGCCGTTGTTGGCCATCTCTTCCATTTCGCGGGTGCGGATCTGGATCTCGATCGGCACGCCGTGCATGCCGAACAGCGTGGTATGCAGCGACTGATAGCCGTTGGCCTTGGGAATCGCGATGTAGTCCTTGAAGCGCCCTGGCAGCGGTTTGTACAAATTATGTACAGCGCCCAGCACGCGGTAGCAGGTGTCGACCTTGTCGACGATGATCCGGAACGCGTACACGTCCATGATCTCGTTGAAGGCCCGACGCTTGCCGCGCATCTTCTTGTAGATGCCGTAGATGTGTTTCTGCCGGCCGCTGACCTCGCCCTCGATCTCGTCGATCGCCAGGCAGTGGCTCAGCGACTCTTCGATCTTGTTGACGATTTCCTTGCGGTTGCCCCGGGCGCGCTTGACCGCCTGGTAGATGCGCGCCGAGCGCATCGGGTGCATGGCCTTGAAGCCGAGGTCTTCGAACTCGATACGAATGGCGTGCATGCCCAGCCGGTTGGCGATGGGTGCGTAGATTTCCAGGGTTTCCTTGGCGATGCGCCGACGTTTTTCGCCGGACAGCACTTCCAGCGTGCGCATGTTGTGCAGCCGGTCGGCCAGCTTGACCAGGATTACCCGGATATCGCGGGCCATCGCCATGGCCATCTTCTGGAAGTTTTCCGCCTGGGCTTCGGCCTTGGTCTCGAAGTTCATCTGGGTCAGCTTGCTGACCCCATCGACCAGTTCGGCCACGGTTTCGCCAAATTGCGCACTGAGCGCTTCCTTGGCAATACCGGTGTCTTCGATCACGTCATGCAGCATCGCGGCCATCAGGCTCTGATGGTCCATGTGCATGTCGGCAAGAATATTCGCCACCGCAAGAGGATGGGTGACATACGCCTCACCGCTACGGCGGCGTTGGCCGTCGTGGGCTTGTTCGGCATAGAAATACGCTCGGCGGACCAGGTTGACCTGGTCGGGGCCGAGGTAGGTCGATAAGCGATCGGCGAGGGCGTCTATGCTCGGCAAAGTGTGAACTCCTGCCGAAGGCTGTGACCCCGCGCCGTGCTACGTCGACCAGGCATAGGCTTAGACGGCCTCGTTGGACTCGTCCTCGAACGCTGCAAACAGCGGTTCGTCTTCAACGATTTCAGCGTTGGCGATGAACTCGTAGCTCATCAGGCCTTCAGCGATTTCACGCAGGGCTACAACGGTAGGCTTGTCGTTTTCCCACTGGACCAGGGGCTCTTTGCCGCCAGTGGCCAGTTGACGGGCACGCTTGGTAGAGAGCATGACCAGCTCAAAGCGGTTTGCCACGTGGTCTAGGCAGTCTTCAACGGTTACGCGGGCCATGATATTCCTCGGAGCGGATGCAAGATGCGCGCTGCCCGGTTGGGCGAGCGGACTAAACAGTTTAAAAAATCACCAGCGTTTAGGGAAGCGCTGATTTTTCGCAGGCCCTCGCAAAACCGCTACAAGCGCCAATGTAAAGCCCTTGCAGCGGTTTTGGGAAGGGGCAATCAGCCGAGCAATTCGGCCAGTAACTTGCCAAAACGCTGTTGTTGACGCTTTTGCTGGAGCTGATTGGTGCGGAAAATCGCCTTCAGGTCATCCAGTGCGTGGGAAAAATCGTCATTGATGATCAGGTAGTCGTAGTCGACGTAGTGGCTCATTTCGCTGACGGCTTCACGCATGCGGCCTTCGATGATCTCGTCGCTGTCCTGGCCACGGTTGGTCAGGCGCTGGTGCAAGGCTTCGAGCGACGGCGGCAGGATGAAGATCGAGCGTGCCTGGGGCATCAGCTTGCGCACTTGTTCGGCGCCCTGCCAGTCGATTTCCAAGATCAGGTCGTGACCTTCGTCGAGGGTCTGCTGCAGGTGGCTTTGCGAGGTGCCATACAGGTTGCCGAACACCTCGGCGCGCTCCAGGAAGTCGCCGTGCTCGATCATCTTGACGAACTCGGTGCGCTCGACGAAGTGATAGTGCACGCCGTTCATCTCGCCCGGACGCATGGCGCGGGTGGTGTGGGAGACCGAGATGCGGATCTGATCGTTGGTGTCGGTCAGCGCCTTGACCAGGCTGCTCTTGCCCGCGCCCGAAGGGGCGGAAATGATGTAAAGGGTGCCAGTGCTATGGGTCATGGAGGTTGCCTTACTCAATATTCTGTACTTGTTCGCGCATCTGCTCGATCAACACTTTAAGGTTGACCGCAGCCGTGGTGCTGCGCGGGTCAAATGCCTTGGAGCCCAGTGTATTGGCTTCGCGGTTGAGTTCCTGCATCAGGAAATCCAGGCGCCGACCGGCGGCGCCACCGGACTTGAGCACGCGCCGCACCTCAAGAATGTGGGTGCTCAGGCGGTCGAGTTCTTCTGCGACGTCGCTCTTTTGTGCCAGCAGGACCATTTCCTGTTCCAGGCGCACGGGGTCGAGGTCGGCTTTCATATCGGTGAAGCGGTCGAGGACCTTCTGGCGCTGGGTGGCGAGCATCTGCGGCACTAGCTCGCGCAGGGTGACAACGTCTTCTTCGATCGAGGTCAGGCGCTCGTTGATCAGGCGCGCGAGTTCGGCGCCTTCTCGCTCGCGACCGGCCTTGAGCTCCTTCAAGCCCTGGTTGAACAGGGCGAGGGCTTCGGCGTTGAGGGCTTGCGGGTCGGTGGCGTCGGCCACCAGCACGCCGGGCCAGGCCAGCACTTCCAGGGGGTTCAGCGCGGCGGGTTGCTTGATCAGGCCGGCGATGGTTTCGGCGGCGGCGACCAGTTGGGCGGCGCGCTCGCGATCCACTTGCAGCGGTTTGCCGGTGGTCTCTTCGGTAAAGCGCAGGGTGCATTCGAGCTTGCCGCGGGAAATGCCTTGGCGCAGCGCTTCACGTACGGCGCCCTCGAGGTCGCGGAACGATTCCGGCAGGCGCAGGTGCGGCTCCAGGTAGCGGCTGTTGACCGAGCGCAGTTCCCAGCTCAGGGTGCCTTGGGCGCCGGCTTTTTCGACGCGGGCGAAGGCGGTCATGCTGTGCACCATGGAGGTACCTCGCGTTGCAGCCCCGCAAACACGGGCTGATGGTTAAGAAGGCGCAGGATTGTAGCGCAGTGGGCCGGGCGCGCCCAACCAATGGGCGATAGGCTGCCCATTCGTTACCGGATTTTTTAGCAGTGCCCCGAATCGGCTCGCGGCTCTATAATGCTCGGCAGTTTTTCGTCCTCCGTACAGGTATCCCCTATGAAACGTCCAAGTGGTCGCGCTGCCGATCAGCTCCGCTCGATCCGCATCACCCGCAACTACACCAAACACGCCGAGGGATCCGTACTGGTCGAGTTTGGCGATACCAAGGTGATCTGCACCGTCAGCGTCGAAAACGGCGTGCCGCGTTTCCTCAAGGGCCAGGGCCAGGGTTGGTTGACTGCCGAGTACGGCATGCTGCCGCGCGCTACCGGCGAGCGTAACCAACGTGAAGCCAGCCGTGGCAAGCAAGGCGGGCGCACCCTGGAAATCCAGCGCCTGATCGGTCGCTCCCTGCGTGCAGCCCTGGACATGTCCAAGCTGGGCGACGTGACCCTGTACGTCGACTGCGACGTGATCCAGGCCGATGGTGGCACCCGCACTGCCTCCATCACCGGCGCCATGGTGGCCCTGGTCGACGCACTCAAAGTGATCAAGAAGCGTGGCGGCCTGAAGGGCGGTGACCCGCTCAAGCAGATGATCGCTGCGGTATCGGTCGGCATGTACCAGGGCGAGCCAGTGCTGGACCTGGACTACCTGGAAGACTCGGCTGCCGAGACCGACCTGAACGTGGTGATGACCAGCACCGGTGGCTTCATCGAAGTGCAGGGTACCGCCGAAGGCGCGCCATTCCAGCCGGCCGAGTTGAACGCCATGCTGGCCCTGGCGCAAAAAGGCATGACTGAAATCTTCGAACTGCAGAACGCCGCCCTGGCCGACTGAGCCCGCCTCAAGGAGAAGTGCCATGAATGACAGCCAAATGCCGGTACCTACGCCTTCCTACGAAGTGCGGCAGGGGGCGATGTTGTGTCATCTCGCGGCGTTTCTGGGGTTTGTGTTCCCCTTTGGCAGTGTCGTCGGGCCGCTGATGCTGTGGCAGATGAAGGAAGTGGACCCGTTCATTGATGATCAGGGCAAGGAAGCCTTGAATTTCCAGATCACCGTGGCTATCGCCTGGCTGACATGCATCGTGCTGGCCTTTGCGGTGATCGGGTTTTTCCTGATGTTTGCCCTGGCGATTGCCACGGTGGTGCTGACGATCATCGCCAGCATCAAGGCCAACAAGGGGGTTGCCTATCGCTATCCCTTGACCTGGCGTGTGATCAAATAATGAGCGCCCACAAAAAACCGACAGCGATGTCGGTTTTTTGTGCCTGGAGAAAGACCTTAGATGGTCAGTGTCCAGTCGTAGTCCACGATCAGCGGCGCATGCTGCGAGAAGCGCGGCTGGCGCGGCAAGCGTGCGCTGCGAACAAACCGACGCAGGCCAGGGGTCAGCAACTGGTAGTCGAAACGCCAGCCCAGGTTGAGCATCTCAGCCTGTTCGTTGTCTGGCCACCAGCTGTACTGGTCGCCTTCGCGGCTGACTTCGCGCAGGGCATCTACATAACCCATGTTGCCGACAATCTCGTCCATCCAGGCCCGTTCCGGCGCCAGGAAGCCCGGGGATTGCTGGCTGTCGCGCCAGTTCTTGATATCCAGCTTCTGTTGCGCCACGTACAGCGAGCCACAATAAATGTACTCGCGACGTTTGCGCCGCTGTTTATCCAGATAACGGGCGAAGTCGTCCATTAGCTTGAACTTCTGGTTCAAGTCTTCATCGCCGTTCTGCCCCGAAGGAAGCAGCAAGGTCGCGATGCTGACCTTATCGAAATCGGCTTGCAGGTAGCGCCCGTAGCGGTCGGCTGTCTCGAAGCCGAGGCCGCTGATGACCGCCTTGGGTTGCAACCGCGAATACAAAGCCACGCCACCTTGGGTGGGCACTTCGGCATCGCAGGCATAAAGGAAGTAGCCATCCAGTTGGAAGGCTGGGTCGTCCAGTTCAAAGGCGGAGGCGCGGGTGTCCTGCAGGCAGATGACGTCGGCATTCTGGGCTTGCAGCCAACTGAGCAAACCACGCTCGACTGCAGCCTGAATTCCATTAACGTTCACACTGATGATCCGCATAAATGGCCCCAAAAATCGCGTGCGTGTATGATACACGCCGTCTACCTAATTAGCTAAATCCGTGGTATCTGAGGCTTTTTTCATGCAGGCGTATCAACGCGATTTCATTCGTTTTGCCATCGATCGCGGCGTTTTGCGCTTCGGTGAGTTCACTCTCAAGTCCGGGCGCACCAGCCCGTACTTCTTCAATGCTGGCTTGTTCAACTCGGGTTCGGCCCTGGCTCAGTTGGGTCGTTTCTACGCGGCAGCCATCGTTGAAAGCGGTATTTCCTTCGACGTGCTGTTTGGCCCGGCCTACAAGGGTATACCCCTGGCGGCTACAACGGCCGTGGCTTTGGCTGAGCATCACGGGCGGGACCTGCCGTGGTGCTTCAACCGCAAGGAAGCCAAGGCCCATGGCGAAGGCGGCAGCCTGGTGGGCGCGCCGCTGACTGGCGACGTGCTGATCATCGACGACGTCATCACCGCAGGCACCGCGATCCGTGAAGTGATGCAGATCATCGCCTCCCAGGACGGCGCCAAGGCTGCCGGCGTGCTGATCGCGCTGAACCGCCAGGAGCGCGGCAACGGCGAGTTGTCGGCGATCCAGGAAGTGGAGCGCGACTTTGGCATTCCGGTGGTGAGCATCGTGTCGTTGAACCAGGTGTTGCAGTTCCTGGAAGATGACCCGCAGTTAAAGCAGCACTTGCCGGCGGTGCGTGCGTACCGCGAGCAATTCGGCGTCTGACACCGGACGTATTGCAGGCGCAAGCAAATGTGGGAGGGGGCAAGCCCCCTCCCACATTTTGTTTGCAGCGGTTAAGGACGCTTGCGGTTGCTGATCAGCGTGCCCACACCGGTATCGGTGAAGATTTCCAGCAGGATCGCATTCGGCACACGACCATCCAGGATCAGCGAGCTGCCAACACCGCCTTGCACCGCTTCCAGCGCGCAACGGATCTTCGGCAGCATGCCGCCGTAGATGGTGCCGTCGGCGATCAGTTCGTCCACTTGTTGAGTGGTCAAGCCGGTCAACACCTTGCCTTCCTTGTCCATCAGGCCGGCGATGTTGGTCAGCAGCATCAGCTTTTCAGCTTTCAGCGCCTCGGCCACCTTGCCCGCCACCAGGTCGGCGTTGATGTTGTAGGACTCGCCGTTGGCGCCCACGCCGATTGGGGCGATCACGGGGATGAAATCACCCTTGACCAGCAGGTTCAGCAGGTCGGTGTTGATGCCGATCACTTCGCCCACCTGGCCGATGTCGATGATTTCCGGCTGGGTCATTTCCGGCGTCTGACGGGTCACGGTCAGTTTTTTCGCACGGATCAGTTCCGCGTCCTTGCCGGTCAGGCCAATGGCGCTGCCGCCGTGGCGGTTGATCAGGTTCACGATGTCTTTGTTCACCTGGCCGCCGAGGACCATCTCCACCACGTCCATGGTTTGCGCGTCAGTGACGCGCATGCCATCGATGAAGTGACTCTCGATCGACAAGCGCTTGAGCAGGTCGCCGATTTGCGGGCCGCCGCCGTGCACCACCACCGGGTTGATCCCCACGGCTTTCATCAGCACGATATCGCGGGCGAAGCCGGTCTTCAGCTCGTCGCTTTCCATGGCATTGCCGCCGTACTTGATCACCAGCGTCTTGCCGACATAGCGTCGAATGTAAGGCAACGCTTCGGACAGGACCTTGGCGGTGTTGGCAGCGGCTTCGCGTTCGAGGGTCATTCAGGGCTCCGGTGTAAAAAATCAGAACGGTAATTGGAGATCAGGGGCAACACGTTTCAACTGGGCGTGGAACACGTCCTTGATGCGCTGCAACTCAGCCTCGGTATCCGCCTCGAAACGCAGGACCAGCACCGGTGTGGTGTTGGACGCGCGAACCAGGCCCCAGCCTTTGGCGTAATCGACTCGCACACCATCAATGGTGGTCAGGTTGGCGCCTTCACCCCATTGCGCATCGTGCAGTGCGTCAATGATGCTGAATTTGCTCTCCTCGGTCACATGGATATTGATCTCTGGCGTAGAAATATCATTCGGGAAGGTCTGGAACAGCGAATCGCAGGTGGATTTTTCCTTGCTGAGGATCTCCAGCAGACGAGCGGCGCTGTAAATGCCATCGTCAAAACCGAACCAGCGCTCCTTGAAGAACACGTGGCCGCTCATTTCACCGGCCAACAGGGCGCCGGTTTCCTTCATTTTCTTTTTGATCAACGAATGACCGGTCTTCCACATTAGCGGGCGACCGCCGTATTCCTTGATCAATGGCGTAAGGCGGCGAGTGCACTTCACGTCGAAAATGATTTCGGCGTTGGGATTGCGTGCCACGACGTCGCGGGCGAACAGCATCAGCAGGCGGTCGGGGAATACGATGTCGCCGGTTTCTGTCACAACGCCTACGCGATCGCCGTCACCGTCGAAGGCCAGGCCGACGTCGGCGCCGGTTTCCTTGACCTTGGCGATCAGGTCTACCAGGTTTTCAGGCTTGCCCGGGTCCGGGTGGTGGTTGGGGAAGTTGCCATCGACGTCGCAGAACAGCGGGATCACTTCGCAGTTCAGGGCCTCAAGCAATTGCGGGGCGATCACGCCGGCCGCGCCGTTGCCGCAGTCCACCACCACTTTGAGGCGGCGTGCGAGCTTGACGTCGCGAGTGATCTCGTCGGAGTAGCGCTGCAGGATGTCGACCTTGGTAATGCTGCCTTTGCCGCTGGTCAGGTTGTTAGTCTTCAGGCGCTCGTGCAGGGCCTGGATCTGTTCGTTGGCCAGGGTATCGCCGGCGATGACGATCTTGAAGCCGTTGTAGTCCGACGGGTTGTGGCTGCCGGTGAGCATCACCCCGGATTTGCCGGCCAGCACGTTGGCGGCGTAGTACAGCGCGGGCGTTGGCACCAGGCCGACGTCGCTGACATGGCAGCCGCTGTCGGCCAGGCCCTGGATCAGTTGCTCCACCAGCTCGGGACCGGAGAGGCGTCCGTCACGGCCGACCGAGACGTTGGGCTCATCCTGGGCCAGGCTCTGGGCACCGATGGCGCGGCCGATCCAGTAGGCGGTTTCGGCGGTCAGGGTCTTGGGCACCACGCCACGAATGTCATAGGCGCGAAAGATGCTGTCGGGGAATGTCGGGGCTACTCGGGCTGCGGTACTCATCGCGGGGGGAAACTCCATCTGAAGGGGGCAAGGCTGGCTGTAATGTGGCTGGCCGGCAGGCTCAAACTGAAGGGTATGACGGTGTTTTCGGCAGAGAGTTCGTGGTGCAAAAGTGCCATCGGCGTTTGGATGCCTCGCTTTGCTCTGCGTAATGCATTGATTTCGCTAGGGAAATCTCGCTGATAAATTCCGCGCATTCTTCATCCTGAAAAGCCATGCGGTGGCCTCTGACCGGACGAAAGCGTCCGGCCAGGTTCAGCTTAGTCAGTGGCTGCCCGAATGCCCAAAACCGCCTGCGCCGCGTTGGGTTTCGTCGAACTCCTGCACCAGTTCGAAGTGCGCCTGTACCACTGGCACAAGAACGAGCTGGGCGATGCGTTCGCCGACCGCGATGTTGAATGCGGTCTGGCCGCGGTTCCAGCAGGACACCATCAGTTCGCCTTGGTAATCCGAGTCGATCAGGCCCACCAGGTTGCCCAGCACGATGCCGTGTTTGTGGCCCAGGCCAGAGCGCGGCAGGATCAGTGCCGCCAGGCCAGGGTCGCCGACGTAGATCGACAGGCCGGTAGGGATCAGGACGGTCTGGCCCGGCTCAAGCACGGTGTCTTGCTTGAGCATGGCGCGCAGGTCCAGGCCAGCGGAACCTGGGGTGGCGTAGGCCGGCAGTGGGAATTCGGTGCCGATGCGGGGGTCGAGGATCTTGGCTTGCAAAGCGTGCATGGAAATTAAACCTGGTTCAGCCGTTGGGCGATAAAAGAGATCAGTTGGCGGGCAATTTTGCCCTTGCTGGTCTGGGCGAAAAGGGTGGCGTGCAGGTCGCGGTCGATCACGCTGCAGGCGTTTTCCTCACTGTTGAAGCCGATGCTCGGGTTGGCGACATCATTGGCAACGATCAGGTCGAGGTTTTTGTCTTTCAGTTTGCGCGCGGCGTAGTCCAGCAGGTGCTCGGTTTCGGCGGCGAAGCCGACACTGAACGGGCGATCCGGCCGGGTGGCGATGGTGGCCAGGATGTCCGGGTTGCGCACCATTTGCAGGAGCAGGCCGTCGCCGCTTGTAGGGTCTTTCTTGAGCTTTTGCGGGGCGACGACTTCCGGGCGGTAGTCTGCAACTGCTGCCGAGGCGATAAACAGGTCGCAGGGAATCGCCGCTTCACAGGCCGCGAGCATGTCCCGGGCGCTGACTACGTCGATTCGGGTGACGCGGTCTGGTGTCGGCAAATGCACCGGGCCGGTGATCAGGGTGACACGAGCACCCGCTTCGACCGCGGCTTCGGCCAGCGCAAAGCCCATTTTCCCTGAGCTATGGTTGGTGATGTAGCGCACCGGGTCGATGTTTTCCTGGGTTGGGCCGGCGGTGATCAGCACGTGTTTGCCGGTCAGGGCCAGGTGCTGGAAGCACTCGGCGGCGCACAGCGCCAGGTCGGTGGCTTCGAGCATGCGGCCCATGCCGACATCGCCACAGGCCTGGCTGCCGGAGGCCGGGCCGAACACCTTGAGGCCACGGCTTTGCAGGAGCTGGGTGTTGGCCTGGGTGGCCGGGTCGCGCCACATGGCCTGGTTCATGGCCGGGGCGATGGCAACGGTGGCGTCGGTGGCCAGTACCAGGGTGGTCAGCAGGTCGTCGGCGATACCTTGGGCCAATCGGGCGATCAGGTCGGCGGTGGCCGGGGCGATCAGCACCAGGTCGGCCCATTTGGCCAGTTCGATATGGCCCATGGCGGCTTCGGCCGCCGGGTCCAGCAGGTCCAGGTGAACCGGGTGGCCGGACAAGGCTTGCATGGTCAGCGGCGTGATGAACTCGCTGCCGCCACGGGTCATGACCACGCGCACTTCGGCGCCTTGGTCCAGGAGCCTGCGAACCAGTTCTGCGCTCTTGTAGGCGGCAATGCCGCCGCCGACGCCGAGAACGATGCGTTTCCGATACAGACGCTGCATTGGTTTGCCTTTCCAGTTCAGTGAAGCCAGTTCAGTGACGCCTGCGATCTCCCCTCCCCAGGTGAAATCGCACGCAAAAAAGAGGGCCTACGATAACACAGCGCCCGCTGGGCAACAGCGGCGCACATGCACAGGGAGGTGGGATGAGTATTCGAGATTGGCCGGCGACAGAGCGGCCGCGGGAGAAGCTTTTGGCGTGGGGGGCGGCGAGTTTGTCAGACGCTGAACTATTGGCGATTTTCTTGCGCACCGGTGTCCCCGGGAAAAGCGCGGTGGACCTGGCGCGAAGCCTGTTGGCGCAATTTGGTGGCTTGCGCCCGCTGCTGGAGGCCAGCCAGACGTTGTTCAGCCAGCAAGCGGGCCTGGGGCCAGCAAAATTTGCCCAGTTGCAGGCGGTGTTGGAAATGGCCCGCCGCCATATGGCCGAGCGGCTGCGCAGTGAGTCGGTGCTCGAAAGCCCGCTGGCTGTGCGCAGCTATCTCAAGGCGCTGCTGCGCCATGAGCCCCACGAGATCTTTGGATGCCTGTTTCTTGATTCAAAGCACCGAGTGTTGGGTTTCGAGGCCCTGTTCCAAGGCACCATCGATGCTACGGTGGTTTACCCTCGGCAAGTGGTCAAGCGCGCGCTGGCGTACAACGCTGCAGCGTTGATCCTGTGCCACAACCATCCTTCCGGAAGTGCGGAGCCCAGCGCGGCTGATCGAACATTGACCAAGACCCTTCAGAAGGCCCTGGAAGTGGTGGACGTGCGGTTGCTGGATCACATTATCGTAGGGGATGGCGACCCATTGTCGATGGCTGAACATGGGTGGATGTAGAGAACGCCGCCGCACGTTTCAAGCTGCAAGCCTCAAGTGGGCTTGCAGCTTGTACCTCAGGGCTTGACGCTGACTTTCGAGAAATCCTGGCGCCCGAACGGGCTCACCTGGTAACCCTCGACACTCTTGCGCGCCAGGGCGAACGCCGTTGGGTGCGCCAGCGGCAGCCACAGTGCCTGCTGCTGGATCTGCGCTTGGGCCTGTTGATACAGCTTGCTGCGCACCCCTTGCTCGCTGGTGGTCTTGCCCGCGCTGATCAGCTTGTCCAGCGCCGGGTCGCAGTAGCGAGCGAAGTTGGTGCCGGATTTCACCGCTGCGCAGGAGAACTGCGGCGTCAGGAAGTTATCCGGGTCGCCGTTGTCGCCGGCCCACCCCATGAACAGCAGATCGTGCTCACCCGCCTTGGCGCGGCGAATCAACTCGCCCCATTCGATCACGCGGATCTCGGCCTGGATGCCGACCTTGGCCAGGTCGGCTTGTAGCAATTGCGCGCCCAGGTTCGGATTGGGGTTGAGCAGGCTGCCGGTGGGGCGGGTCCAGATTGTGGTCTTGAAGCCGTCCTTGAGCCCGGCGCGATCCAGCAGGGCCTTGGCCTTGGCGAGGTCCTGTGGATAACCCGGCAGATCCTTGGCGTAGCTCCAGGTGTTGGGTGGGTAAGGGCCATTGGCAGCTTCGGCAGTGCCTTCAAACACGGCCTTGAGGTAGCTGGCCTTGTCGAATGCCAGGTTGATCGCCTGACGCACTTCGGGCTTGTCCAATGGTGGATGCTGGCTGTTGATGGCCACGAATGCGGTCATGAACGCGGCGGTCTTTTCTACCTTGAGCGTAGGATCTTTCTCTGCCTCGCCCACATCCAACGGCTTGGGAGACAGGGCGATCTGGCACTCATCGCGGCGCAGTTTCTGCAAGCGCACATTGGCGTCGGGGGTAATGGCGAAGATCAAGTTATCCACAGCCGGTTTGCCGCCAAAGTAGTCCAGGTTGGCCTTGTAGCGAACCACGGCATCTTTCTGGAAACGGCTGAAAATGAACGGCCCGGTGCCGATCGGTTGGCTGTTGAGCTTCTCGGGTGTACCGGCCTTGAGCAGCTTGTCGGCGTATTCGGCCGGGTAGATCGAGGCAAAGCCCATGCTCAGGGCCGCAAGGAAGGTGGAGTCGGCGTGATCCAGGGTGAAGCGCACCGTCAGCGGGTCGAGGGCGTCGATCTTCTTGACCAGTGTCGGCAATTGCAGGGACTGGGCGTGGGGGAAGCCGCTCTGGGCGATCTTGTGCCACGGGTTGGCGGGGTCGAGCATGCGCTCGAAGCTGAAGCGCACGTCCTCGGCGGTCAGGCTGCGGCTTGGGGTGAAGTACTCGGTACGATGGAATTTAACGTCCGGGTGCAGCTTGAAGGTGTACGTCAGGCCGTCCGGCGATACGTCCCAGCTGTCCGCCAGGCTTGGCACCAGCTTGCCGCTGGCGGCATCGAAGTCCACCAGGCGGTTCATCAGCACGTCGGCCGAGGCATTGGTGGTGGTCAGCGAGTTGTACTGCACCACATCGAACCCTTCGGGGCTGGCCTCGGTGCACACGCTCAGGTTGGTGGCGGCAGAGGCCAGCGGCGCGATAAAGAGAGGGGCAAGCAACAACGGTAGGGCAGCGAGGCGCATAGTCGGTTTCCTTTGCAGATCGAAGGCCCATCTGCGAGTGCAGTCTGGAAAAGTCCTACCGTAGTGGTCTGGTTGATAAATGACTAGTCCATTTTTGCCTGTGCTTTTGGCTCAAATGCTGTTTTGATGGCACCTCAGATTGTTTCGCCGCGCACTTTACGGTGCGCGCGGGCGCTGAAAATCATTCTGTGCGACGAGCGGTCGGCTGTTGTAGCGGCCCCTCCTGGCAACGGTTCAGGCGTCAACGGCCGAGATTTACTCAGGTAAAAACACACTCGCTGTTGTTGCACCAGGGTCTTTCTGGTATAAAGCAGCGCTCTTTTCTAGGGGCCCGGTTCCTTCGCTTGTAGGTGTAGCCGGTAAGACCCTAAAGAAACGCGGCGCCTGGCGCCAAATGACTGAGAGATTAAGCGGCCAACCCATGCCGGGTTGGGCATGTGGTTTTAGAGGGCTGAGGCATGTCGAGAGTCTGTCAAGTTACCGGTAAGGGTCCGGTGACTGGGAATAACATTTCCCACGCAAATAACAAAACCCGTCGTCGTTTCCTGCCGAACCTGCAGCATCACCGCTTCTGGGTTGAAGAAGAGAAACGTTTTGTTCGCCTGCGTGTATCTGCCAAAGGCATGCGCATCATCGACAAGCGTGGCATCACTGTCGTGCTGGCCGAAATCCGTGCCGCTGGCAAGATCTAAGGAGCTCTATCATGCGTGAATTGATTCGAATGATCTCTAGCGCCGGTACTGGTCACTTCTACACTACCGACAAGAACAAGCGTACTACCCCGGACAAGCTCGAAAAGAAAATGTTCGACCCGCGCGTTCGCAAGCACGTGATCTACAAAGAAGGCAAAATCAAGTAATTGATTTTCTTCCTTGTGAAAAAAAGCCCGTATCTCACGATGCGGGCTTTTTTTTGCCTGGCGTTTACTGGTCAGGCTTTCTGTTCGAACACCACGTAGATCTTGCGGCAGGCTTGCAGCACTTCCCAGGTACCGCTGAAACCGGCCGGGATCACAAAGCGGTCACCGGCGCGCAAGGTCTTGGCGTTACCCTCGGCGTCGCGTAGCACGGACACACCCTGCACGATCTCGCAATACTCATGCTCGGTGTAGTTGACCTTCCATTGCCCGACTTGGCCCTCCCAGACCCCGGCGTTCATCTGGCCGCACGGACTGTTGTAGTGGTTGTAGACCGTTTGCTCGGGATCGCCCTTGAGGATTTTTTCGGCGGCAGGGCGATAGCGCTCGGGGGCGGTGTTGGCTTGGCTGAAGTCGACGATGTCCTGGATGCTCATGTGCGTGTCCCGTCTGGCCTGCGGTTGGAGAGCCCAAAGTTTATGTTTATTAAAATGAACATCGCAAGGGCGTTTACCGGCGTTATGTCAAATATATTGAAACATCCCCAGCCGCTGGTTTAGGGTGGCAGCTGCCTTGCGCCGAACCACAGGCGGGCGGGCAAGCATTCTTTAAGGCTGCCGGGGGACATCGCCTGGCCCTTGTATTCAACAAGAGGAGGACACTCGCATGACCACCCTGACCCGTGCCGATTGGGAACAACGCGCCAAGGATCTGAAGATCGAGGGCCGCGCCTACATCAATGGCGAATACACCGCCGCTGTTTCCGGTGACACCTTCGAATGCCTCAGCCCGGTCGATGGCCGCCTGTTGACCACCGTTTCCAGCTGTGACGCCGCCGACGCCCAGCGTGCCGTGGAAAATGCCCGCGCCACCTTCAATTCCGGCGTCTGGTCGCGCCTGGCGCCGGCCAAACGCAAAGCCACCATGATCCGTTTCGCCGCGCTGCTCAAGGCCAATGCCAAAGAGCTGGCACTGCTCGAAACCCTGGACATGGGCAAGCCGATCAGCGACTCCCTGAACATCGACGTACCCGGCGCGGCGAATGCCCTGAGCTGGAGCGGCGAGGCCATCGACAAGATCTACGACGAAGTTGCCGCAACGCCGCACGATCAACTGGGCCTGGTGACCCGCGAGCCGGTCGGCGTGGTTGGCGCCATCGTGCCGTGGAACTTCCCGTTGATGATGGCCTGCTGGAAACTCGGCCCTGCGCTCTCCACCGGCAACTCGGTGATCCTCAAGCCGTCCGAGAAATCCCCGCTCACGGCCATCCGTATCGCGGCCCTGGCGGTTGAAGCCGGTATCCCGAAAGGCGTGTTCAACGTGCTGCCGGGCTACGGCCATACCGTTGGCAATGCGCTGGCGTTGCACATGGACGTCGACACCCTGGTGTTCACCGGCTCGACCAAGATCGCCAAGCAGCTGTTGATTCGCTCCGGCGAGTCGAACATGAAGCGCGTGTGGCTGGAAGCCGGCGGCAAGAGCCCGAACATCGTGTTCGCCGACGCCCCGGACCTGCAAGCGGCCGCCAACTCTGCTGCCAGCGCCATCGCCTTCAACCAGGGCGAAGTCTGCACTGCCGGTTCGCGCCTGCTGGTGGAACGCTCGATCAAAGATTCATTCCTGCCGCTGGTCATCGAGGCGCTCAAGGCCTGGAAACCCGGCAACCCGCTGGACCCGGCGACCACCGTCGGCGCGCTGGTGGACACCCAGCAGATGAACACCGTGCTGTCGTACATCGAGGCGGGTCACAGCGATGGCGCCAAGTTGGTGGCTGGCGGCAAGCGCATCCTGGAGGAAACCGGCGGTACCTACGTCGAGCCAACGATTTTCGACGGCGTGACCAACGCCATGAAGATCGCCCAGGAAGAGATCTTCGGCCCGGTCCTGTCGGTGATTACCTTCGACAGCGCCGAAGAAGCCATCAAGATTGCCAACGACACGGTGTATGGCCTGGCCGCAGCGGTATGGACGGCTGATATCTCCAAGGCGCACCTGACCGCCAAGGCCTTGCGCGCCGGTAGCGTGTGGGTCAACCAGTACGATGGCGGCGACATGACCGCGCCGTTTGGTGGTTTCAAGCAATCGGGCAATGGCCGCGACAAGTCGCTGCATGCGTTCGACAAATACACCGAGCTGAAGTCCACCTGGATCAAGCTCTAAGCAACACCGCAGGCCAAATGTGGGAGGGGGCTTGCCCCCGATAGCAGCGTGTCAGGCACTTAACGTGCTCAATGACCCGCCGCCATCGGGGGCAAGCCCTCTCCCACACTGTTTTGTGTGTTCTCAAGAATTATCCACAGGAGCGTGGCAATGCGTTGGGCGACTTATTTCGCCGTGTTGGCCTCGGTACTCAGTGTCGGCCTGGCTCTGGGGGTGAGCATGCCGTTGGTGTCCCTGCGCCTGGAAGGTTGGGGCTACGGCAGTTTCGCCATCGGCGTGATGGCCGCGATGCCGGCGTTCGGCGTATTGCTCGGCGCCAAGGTCTCTAGCCGGCTGGCCGCATGGCTCGGCACTGCCAATCTGATGCGTCTGTGTATGTGGTGCGGGGCGGTGTCCATCGGTTTACTGGCGATCCTGCCCAGCTACCCGATATGGCTGGTTCTGCGCCTGATGATCGGGGTGATCCTGACCATCGTGTTTATCCTCGGTGAAAGCTGGATCAACCAGTTGGTGGTGGAGCAGTGGCGTGGTCGATTGGTGGCGCTATACGGTTGCAGTTATGCCTTGAGCCAACTGTCCGGGCCACTGCTGCTGGGCGTGATCGGCACCGACCATGACTATGGCATCTGGGTCGGTGTGGGCTTGTTGGTGATTGCCCCGCTGGCATTGCTGGGCCGTTGCGGCGCACCCACCGCCGATTCGTTCAGCGTGACCTTCGCCGACCTGTGGCGCTTTTGCCGCAGCCTGCCGGCGATTGCCTGGGCGGTGGCGCTGTTCGCCGCGTTCGAGGCGATGATCCTGACACTGCTGCCGGTGTATTGCCTGCAACAAGGCTTCACCGCCGAGATTGCCCTGGCGATGGTCAGCGCGGTGGTGGTCGGCGATGCGCTGCTGCAATTGCCCATCGGCGCGCTGGCCGACTACCTGCCGCGACGTACGCTGTTTCTGAGTTGCGCGGTGCTGTTGCTGGTGTCGAGCCTGGCGATTCCCTTGGCGTTGCACACGTTGCTGATCTGGCCGATATGGGTGTTGTTCGGCGCCAGTGCGGGCGGGTTGTTTACGCTGTCGCTGATCTTGATCGGCGAGCGTTATCGCGATGATGCGCTGGTGCGTGCCAACGCTCATATCGCGCAGTTGTGGGGGATCGGTTGCCTGATCGGCCCGCTGGTGGCCGGCGCCGGCAGCCAGTGGATCAGCGGGCATGCGTTGCCCTTCCTGATGGCAGCCGGGGCGTTGGGGTTGGTGCTGCTGTTGCTGCGCCAGGGTGCATTCGGTGCCGCACAGCCAGCCTGACATTTGATCCATTGCGTTTCTAGAGCATGCGTTCCAGGCCGACGCTGGTGGCGAACCATGCATTGAACCGCCGCCACCAACTGCCAGGCTCGCGGGCCAGGGTGTGCAACTGGCCGTTATCTTCAGTCACCCACACCACCTGGCCGCCCTGCAATTTCGCCTCATAGCTCAAGGCTGGCGCCATGCCTTGCAGCGCCAGGTTGCGCACGTGTTCCGCCAGCTCGGGGCTGTCCACCAATACGCCGACTTCGGTGTTCCACAGCACAGAGCGCGGGTCGAAGTTGAGCGAGCCGATAAACGACTTCGTCCGATCAAAGATCATCGCCTTGCTGTGCAGGCTCGAGTCTGAGCCGCGCAAGGTGCCCCGGCGAAACAGGTGCGGGCCGCTGCCGCTGCCGTCACCCGGCTGGCGGCGCAGCTCGAAGAGTTTGACCCCGTGCTCCAGCAGCGCCTTGCGATACGGCGCATAGCCACCGTGCACAGCCGGCACGTCGGTGGCTTCAAGGGCATTGGTCAGCAGGCTCACCGAAACACCCGCGTCGGCCCGGCCTGTCAGGTACACCAGCCCAGGTTGCCCCGGCACGAAGTACGCCGAGATCATTATCAGCTCGTGGTCGACGCCCTCAAGCTCCGGCGCCAGTTGGGTCGTCAGCAGCAGGCGCGGGTCTGGGTCGGCCTTGGCCAGCACCTTGCTCGGCGCGTCCCACAGCGCCTGGTTCCAGGCCCAGATCAGCTCGCGGCGCCAGATGTCCATGCGTGGTTGGGTCTGGTAGGCGCGCAGGCGGTTGTACAGCGCGTGATTTTGCTGGCGCGATTCGGCCAGCGACGCTTCAAGGCGCGCGCGCGCGGCGGCCAAGTCGCCTTTGGAGGGGCTGTTTGAGACGAAGTCATCGATGGGCTTGCTCAGCGCGCTGTTCCAATACTGATCGAAACTGTGCCCGAGCTGCTCGGCTACCGGCCCGACGCTGAGCATGTCGATATCGGTGAAGTTCAGGTTGGGCTCTGCGTCGAAATACTCATCCCCCAGGTTTCGCCCGCCGACGATGGCCACGCTGTTGTCCGCCAGCCACAGTTTGTTGTGCATGCGCCGGTGTTGCAGCGACAGGTCGAACAGGCGCCCCAGAGCCCGCGTCACACCGGTGCTGCGCCCCAGGTGCAGGGGGTTGAACAGGCGAATCTCGATCTTGGGGTGGGCGGCGAGGGTGGCGATGATCTGGTCGAGGCCGTCGCTGGTGGTGTCATCCAGCAGGATGCGCACACGCACGCCACGGTCGGCGGCCTTGAGCAGTTCATCCACCAGCATGCGCGTGCTGATGCCGTCGTGGACGATGTAGTACTGCAAGTCGAGGCTGGCCTGGGCGTTGCGGATCAGCTCGGCGCGAGCCATGAACGCTTCGCTGCTGTTGGGCAGCAGGCGAAAGCCCGAGCGACCCTGATACGGTGCGGCCTGGGCCTGGATCGAGCGCCCGAACGACGACTGTGCCGCCGGCAGCGCGTCGCTGGGGATGCGCGGTGTGCTCACCGTGGCGCAGCCACCCAGGGCGAGGGCTCCCAACAGGCAAAACGGTAAAAGCCGTCGAATCATCAAGGGAGGCGCTTCCAGATCAGGGCGGTTGTCGGCATATGACGGCGATTTCTCGCGAAAGGTCAGTCTGCCGACTCGGCCAGCATCTTGATCGCCGCGGCACCGACCTTGCGCACGGCTTCTTCAACCTGCGGCGTGGGCTTGGCAGCGTAGTTCATGCGCAGGCAATTGCGGTATTTGCCCGACGCCGAAAAAATGCTGCCCACGGCCACCTGTACGCCCTGTTCTATCAGCACGCGATTGAGCTTGAGGGTATCGAAGCCGTCCGGCAGCTCTATCCACAGCATGAAGCTGCCCTGGGGACGGCTGGCGCGGGTGCCAGTTGGGAAGTAGCGGGTAACCCAATCGAGCATCAAGTCGCGATTGCGTTGGTATTGGGTGCGCATCCGTCGCAAATGCGGTTCGAAATGGCCGCCCTTGAGGAACTCGGCGATGGCGATCTGCGGTTGGGTCGCGGTGGAGCCGGTGCTGATGTATTTCATGTGCAGCACCCGCTCAAGGTAGCGCCCGGGGGCTACCCAGCCAATGCGCAGGCCGGGCGCCAGGGTCTTCGAGAACGAGCTGCACAGCAACACACGGCCGTCTTCGTCGAAGGATTTAATGGTGCGCGGGCGTGGGTAGCTGTAGGCCAGTTCGCCATACACATCGTCTTCGATGATCGCCACGTCAAAGCGTTGGGCCAGGGTCAGCAAGGCGCGTTTGCGCGCCTCCGGCATGATGTAGCCCAGCGGGTTGTTGCAGTTGGGAGTGAGCTGGATAACCTTGATCGGCCATTGTTCCAGCGCCAGTTCCAGGGCCTCGAGGCTGATGCCGGTGATCGGATCTGTGGGGATTTCCAGGGCTTTCATGCCCAGCCCCTTGAGGGTCTGCATGGCGCCGTGGAAGCTGGGTGAGTCCACCGCGACGATATCCCCAGGCTCGCAAATCGCGTGGATGCTGGCAGACAGCGCCTCGTGGCAGCCCGTGGTGATCACGATGTCTTCGGCGGTCAGTTGGCAGCCGGAGTCCAATGACAGCCGGGCAATTTGCTCGCGTAATTCCATACAGCCAAGGATGTTGTCGTAGTACAGCCCAGGCAGATCCTGGCGTCGGCTGACGCGGGCAAGGCTTCGCAGCAAGGGCTTCATGGTGGGCGACAATACATCCGGCATGCCTCGGCCCATCTGTATGACGTCTTTGCGTGGTACGGCGCGAATCAGTTCCAGCACCTGGTCCCATTGGGAAATGTCCACCGGGCGTTGTGCCGGTCGGCCTACTTCGGGCAGGGCCGGTAGTTCGCGGCCAACGGGCACGAAGTAGCCCGATTTCGGCTTGGGCATTGCCAGGCCGTTATCTTCCAGCAAGCGATAAGCCTGCTGCACGGTACTCAGGCTGACCCCGTGCTCTACGCTCAAGGCCCGTACAGACGGCAGGCGATCACCGGGGCGATAGAAGCCCTGCTCGATGCGCGTGCCCAGCACTTGCGCGAGGTTGACGTAGAGGGTCATGGCGGTCGCTCCCAAAGGACCAGTACAGATAGGCGGAAAATACAGGATTCAGCCGTACATAGGCAGTGTCTGTATGGATTTAATATAGATGGGTTGAATCTGTAATGGTTTTTGCCGTTCTTGCATGCTGGTCACTCAAGGCAACACGCCAAAGAGGGGCAGCAAAATGAACGGCATGAGCGATGTGCGGCTGGCGTTACACAGTCAGGAACTGGAAGCAGGGCAGGGGCGGGCACTGTCTGCGCTCACGGCTAACCGCTGGAGCCTGTTCTGGCATCGCCGTCACACACGCAAGGCTTTGCTGGCGTTGACCCGCGAGCAGTTGCAGGATATCGGGCTGACCGCCGAGCAGGCGCGCCAGGAAGGCTTGAAGCCCTTCTGGCGCGGCTGATTCACACCAGCTCTTTGAGGCGGTGCCAGAGCATCCCCAGTGCCAGTAGCGGCGAGCGCAGGTGCTTGCCGCCGGGGAAGGTGATGTGCGGCACCTTGGCGAACAGGTCGAAACGACCCTGTTGCTGGCCGCTGATGGCTTCGGCCAGCAGCTTGCCCGCCAGGTGCGTGGCGTTGAGGCCGTGGCCCGCGTAGGCCTGGGCGTAATACACGTTGGGTTGATCCGCCAGCCGGCCGATCTGTGGCAAGCGGTTGGCGCCGATGCCGATCATGCCGCCCCACTGATAGTCGATTTTCGCGGCGGCCAATTGCGGGAAGACCTGCAACATTTTCGGCCGCATATAAGCGCCGATATCCTGGGGGTCACGGCCGGAATAGTGGCAGGCCCCGCCGAACAACAGGCGACGGTCGGCGCTAAGGCGAAAGTAATCCACCGTCACTCGCTGGTCACACACCGCCATGTTCTGCGGCAGCAGGTTGGCGGCTTGCGCTTCGCTCAACGGCTCGGTGGCGATGATGTAGCTGCCGGCAGGTAGCACTTTGCCGCTCAGGTGCGGGTTGAGGCCATTGAGGTAGGCATTACAGGCCAGCACCAGGGTCTTGGCGCGCACGTGGCCGTGGGCGGTGTGCACCTTGACCTCGGGGCCGTAGTCGATGCGCGTCACTTCGGACTGCTCAAACAACTGTACGCCCAAGCCCTGCGCGGCGGCCGCTTCGCCGAGGGCCAGGTTCAGCGGGTGCAGGTGGCCTGAACCCATGTCGATCATGCCGCCCACGTAGCGCTCTGAGCCGATCACGCTGCCCATCTCGGCGGCTTGCAGCAGGCGCACCTCATGGCGATAGCCCAAGCCGCGCAGTTCTGCGGCGTCTTCGGCCAGGCCGTGCAAGTCGCGAGGCTTGTTGGCGAGGTCGCAGTAACCCCAGGTCAGGTCGCAGGGGATCTGGTAGCGCTCGACACGCTCACGCACGATCTCCACGGCTTCCAGGCCCATCCGCTTCATCTGGCGCACGCCATCGGCGCCGATCACGTTGGTGAACTGGTCCAGGCCGTGGCCGACCCCGCGAATCAACTGGCCGCCATTGCGCCCGCTGGCCCCCCAGGCGATCTTGCGCGCCTCCAGCAACACCACGCTGAACCCACGCTCGGCCAGTTCCAGGGCCGTGTTGAGTCCGGAGAAACCCCCGCCGACCACGCACACGTCGGCAATCATTTCGCCCACCAACGCCGAGTAATCGGGTTGCGGCGCGCTGCTGGCGGCGTAGTAGGACGCGGTGTGCCGGGCGCTGGCGGTCATGGGGAGCCTCCCTGTTTGGAAAATTTGACGCAGGATACAGCGGTCGGACGAAGCTGTCTGCGCAGGGCATTTTGCGTCAGAATCCACGCCTATTCGCCGTTCGGTACCTGCTTCGATGAGTTGCAACAGTCAGAAAATCAGCGCATTGCGCCGACAGATTCCTTCGTTCGAGTGCGTTCCGGGATGCCACGACTGCTGCGGGCCGGTGACTACATCGCCCGAGGAAATGTCGCGTCTGCCGCGTAAGACCGCTGCCGAGCAAGACGCGGCCATGGACGAGCTGAACTGCGTGCACCTGGGGCCCAACGGTTGCACGGTGTATGGCGAGCGGCCGTTGATCTGCCGCTTGTTCGGCACCACCAAAACCTTGCCATGCCCCAACGGGCGGCGGCCGGTGGAGCTGATTCACCCGCGCGTGGAGAAGCAGATCCATGAGTACATGGCGAGTACCCGACAGGTGCTGGTGTAGCGGGGCTAGATCAACTGTGGGGCAAGCCCCTCCCACATTTGACCCAGTTGTGTCAGTCAATCCGGGATCGGCAGGTTCAGGCTCTCTTTCACCTCTTCCATCACGATGTAGCTCTTGGATTCCCGCACATGGGGCAACTTGAGCAGAATATCCCCCAGCAATTTGCGGTACGACGCCATCTCGGAAATCCGCGCTTTCACCAGGTAGTCAAAGTCGCCGGACACCAGGTGACACTCCAGCACATGGGGCAGTTTCAGCACGGCCCGGCGGAATTCCTCGAAGGTGTCGCCGGACTTGTAATCGAGGCTGATCTCGACAAATACCAGCAAACTCCCCTTCAAATGCTGGGGGTTGAGCCGCGCGTTATAGCCCATGATGATCCCTTCACGCTCCAACCGGCGGACTCGCTCGGTACAGGGTGTGGTCGACAGCCCGACCTTCTCCCCCAGCTCGGTGAACGAAATTCGCCCGTCGGTCTGCAGGATGCGCAGGATGTTGCGGTCGATCTTGTCCAGCTCCCGCTTGGTCTGGGTGTTGGTACGCATAGGGGATACGCCTCTGTGAAAAGGGTTTTTGCCGAGAATTGTCGCCAAATATAGGCATTTATATAGTGAAATGCACTGGTGATTGCTTTTTATACTGCGCTCATCATTGCTCGAACAACACACGTCGGCGGCCAAGCCGCGATGAGGATATAAAAATGCGCGTTCTGGTCTTGGGTAGCGGCGTCATTGGTGTGACCAGTGCCTACTATTTGGCTCGGGCCGGTTTTGAGGTGGTCGTGGTCGACCGCCAGCCAGCCGCTGCCATGGAAACCAGCTTCGCCAACGCCGGCCAGGTGTCCCCAGGCTACGCGTCGCCATGGGCTGCACCGGGCGTGCCGCTCAAGGCCATCAAGTGGCTGTTGCAACGTCATGCGCCGCTGGCGATCAAGGCCACCGCTGATATCGACCAATACCTGTGGATGGCGCAGATGCTGCGCAACTGCACCGCCAGCCGCTACGCGGTGAACAAGGAGCGCATGGTGCGCCTGTCCGAGTACAGCCGCGACTGTCTCGACGAACTGCGCGCCGAGACCGGTATTGCCTACGAAGGCCGCAGCCTGGGGACTACCCAGCTGTTCCGCACCCAGGCCCAGTTGGATGGCGCCGCCAAAGACATCGCCGTGTTGAAAGAATCCGGCGTGCCCTTCGAGCTGCTCGACCGCGACGGCATTGCCCGTGTAGAGCCGGCCCTGGCCAACGTCACCGATATCCTCGCCGGCGCCCTGCGCCTGCCGAACGACCAGACCGGCGACTGTCAGATGTTCACCACCCGCCTGGCCGAGATGTGCAAGCAGTTGGGCGTGGAGTTCCGTTTCGAACAAGACATCCAGCGCCTCGACCGCGCCGGCGATCGCATCAATGGCGTGTGGATCGACGGCAAGCTGGAAACCGCCGACCGCTACGTGCTGGCCCTCGGCAGCTACTCGCCGAAACTGCTCAAGCCGCTGGGGATCAAGGCGCCGGTGTACCCGCTCAAGGGTTACTCGCTGACTGTGCCGATCACCAACCCGGCAATGGCGCCGACGTCGACCATTCTCGACGAGACCTACAAAGTCGCGATCACCCGTTTCGACAACCGTATTCGTGTCGGCGGCATGGCCGAAATAGCCGGTTTTGACCTGTCGCTTAACCCGCGTCGGCGCGAAACCCTGGAGATGATCGTCAACGACCTTTATCCTTTGGGCGGCGATCTGGCCACCGCCGAATTCTGGACCGGCCTGCGCCCGACCACACCCGATGGCACGCCGATTGTCGGTGCCACCCCGTTCAAGAATCTGTTCCTGAACACCGGTCACGGCACCCTCGGTTGGACGATGGCGTGTGGCTCCGGTCGTTTGCTGGCTGACCTGATGGCGAAGAAAACTCCGCAGATCAGCGCCGCAGGCCTCGATATTTCCCGTTACGGCAACCACCAGGAGTCCGCACAACATGTCAATCCAGCGCCAGCTCACCAATGAGCGCATGAGCCAGATCGTCGTCCACAGCGGTACCGTGTATCTGGCCGGGCAAGTCGGCGACGACATGAACGCCGGGATTGAACAGCAGACCCGTGAAACCCTGGCCAATATCGAGCGCTTGCTGGACTTGGCCGGCACCGACAAGGCCAAGTTGCTGTCGGTGACGATCTACCTGAAGGACATCGACGCCGATTTCGCCGGCATGAACGCGGTGTGGGACACCTGGCTGCCCAAAGGCGTCGCCCCGGCTCGCGCCACGGTTGAAGCCAAGCTGTGCGAACCGGAAATTCTGGTAGAGCTGTCCGTCGTGGCAGCCTTGCCTTAAACACGATCCCTCTCCCGGTGCCGATGCAGTCTGTCGGTGCCGGTTTTTCTTCACTTCGCTGCCTAGAAGCCTGCCGCCATGCGTCCAGCCCGTGCCCTGATCGACCTCCAAGCCCTGCGCCACAACTACCAACTGGCCCGTGAAGTCACCGGGGCCAAGGCCCTTGCCGTGGTCAAGGCCGACGCCTACGGTCATGGCGCCGTGCGTGTGGCCCAGGCGCTGGAGGCCGAGGCCGATGGGTTTGCGGTGGCGTGCATCGAAGAGGCGCTGGAGCTGCGCGCTGCCGGCATTCGTGCGCCGGTGCTGCTGCTGGAAGGCTTTTTCGAGGCCGACGAACTGCCACTGATCATCGAGCATGATTTGTGGTGCGTGGTGCATTCGCTGTGGCAACTGGAGGCGATTGAACAGGCCAAGCTGAGCAAGCCCCTGACGATCTGGCTCAAGCTGGATTCGGGCATGCACCGCGTCGGCCTGCACCCCAAGGATTACCACGCGGCGTACCAGCGTCTGCTAGCCAGCGGCAAAGTCGCGAAAATCGTCTTGATGAGCCACTTTGCCCGCGCCGATGAACTCGACTGCGTCAGCAGCAACGAACAAGTCGCGGTGTTTGAAGCCGCACGCCAAGGCCTGGCGGCCGAGGTCAGCCTACGCAATTCGCCATCGGTGCTGGGCTGGCCGAGCGTGTCCAGCGACTGGGTGCGCCCGGGCATCATGCTCTACGGCGCGACGCCGTTTGGCGAAGACCACGCCATCGCAGCACGTTTGCAGCCGGTGATGACTCTGGAATCGAAAGTGATCTGCGTGCGTGAACTGCCGGCCGGCGAACCGGTGGGCTACGGCGCTCGCTTCATTACGCCCAAACCGATGCGCATCGGTGTGGTTGCCATGGGCTATGCCGATGGCTACCCGCGCCACGCGCCTACCGGTACGCCCGTACTGGTGGCCGGGCAGCGCAGCCAATTGCTGGGGCGTGTGTCCATGGACATGTTGTGCGTCGACCTGACGGATGTGCCTGAGGCTGGCCTGGGCTCCACGGTAGAGCTGTGGGGTAAACATATCCTCGCCAGTGAGGTTGCGGTTGCCGCCGAGACTATTCCCTACCAGATCTTCTGCAACCTGCGCCGGGTGCCAAGGCTCTATTGCGGCGCTTGATCGCCGCGTACGAACACAGCTGCCTGGGATTTAGGCCCAAGTGTTGTAAATACTGAACGCTGTCGCCATGATAACGCTCAATTACAACAAAGCCTGAATCCTAGGAGGCTCCCGCATTGGACGTCGGCGAACGACTGCAATCCATCCGTAAGTTGAAGGGTCTTTCCCAGCGTGAGCTCGCCAAGCGCGCGGGTGTCACCAACAGCACCATTTCGATGATCGAAAAAAACAGTGTCAGCCCCTCGATCAGCTCCTTGCGCAAGGTGCTGGGCGGCATCCCCATGTCCATGGTCGAGTTCTTTTCCGAGGAGATCCTCCAGGAAATACCCACGCAGATCGTCTATAAAGCCAATGAGCTGATCGACATCTCTGACGGCGCCGTCACCATGAAACTGGTGGGTCGGGCGCACCCGAGCCGGGCCATCGCGTTTCTCAACGAGATCTACCCACCGGGCGCCGACACCGGCGAAGAAATGCTCACCCACGAAGGCGAAGAAACCGGGATTCTGGTGGAAGGTCGCCTGGAGTTGGTGGTCGGTCTTGAAACTTTTGTGCTCGAAGCCGGCGATAGCTACTACTTTGAAAGTACCAAGCCCCATCGTTTTCGCAATCCGTTCGACGTACCGGCGCGGCTAATCAGCGCAGCCACACCCGCGAACTTTTAAGAAAAGAGGCGTCCTGCCAGCGTTGCAGAGACCCCGAGCTGTATTCCGCGAGGCCGAATCTCCCTTTATTTAATAGGGTTGTTTCGGCCCGGCGGGCTAACCGTTATACTTTCGCCGCCTGCGAAACCGTGGCCGCAGGCGTGAATAGCCACCATTGAGGGTGAACGCGTGAACCTAATTATGAAAATGCTGGCTGCACCAGCAACCGTACTGGCCCTATGGGCTGTGAGCGCACAAGCTGCGACCAATGATGACATTGCCAAGCGCCTGGAACCCGTGGGCCAGGTCTGCGTTCAGGGCCAGGAATGCAAAGGCATGGAAGTCGCCGTGGCCGCAGGCGGCGGCGGTGGTGCGAAAACCCCGGATGAAGTCATCGCCAAACACTGCAACGCGTGCCACGGCACCGGCCTGCTGAACGCACCAAAAATCGGTGACACTGCCGCCTGGAAAGAACGCGCCGATCACCAGGGCGGCCTCGACGGCATCCTGGCCAAGGCGATCACCGGTATCAATGCCATGCCGCCAAAAGGCACGTGTGCGGATTGCTCGGATGATGAGCTGAAGGGTGCGATCAAGAAAATGTCTGGCCTGTAATCAGCCGATCTTCGCCAAAAACGCCGCTTACGAGCGGCTTTTTTGTGCCTGCAATCTTGGTTTCGAGCTGTTCATTGCAGCAAAGACCCGGCAAGCTCGGTCCAACCCCTAATCACGGAATGTTCAGGAGGGTCGGATGGTGCAGTTGTGTTCAATCGAGCAAGCAGTTGACGACGTACTGGCGCGCTTGCCGGCGCATATCCACATGGGCATGCCGCTGGGCCTGGGCAAGCCCAATCTGTTCGTCAATGCGCTGTACCGGCGTATCGCCAAGCTGCCAGAGCGGGCGCTGACGATCTACACCGCACTAAGCCTGGGCCGCCCGACGCTCGGCGATGGTTTGCAGAAGCGCTTTCTCGAACCCTTTATCGAGCGGGTGTTTGGCGACTATCCCGAGTTGGATTTCCTGGCCGACCTGCATAAAGACGCTCTTCCCAAAAACATCCATGTGCAGCAGTTTTTCATGCAGCCCGGCAGCCTGTTGCACAGCGAATCGGCCCAGCAGAGCTACGTGAGCAGCAACTACAGCCACGCCGCCCGCGATATCAACGCAGCGGGCCTGAACCTGGTCGCGCAGCTGGTCGCCAGCAGCAGCGAACACCCGGATCGCCTGAGCCTGAGCTGCAACCCGGATATCACCCTCGACCTGTTGCCGATGATTGCCAAGCGTCGTGAGGCCGGCGAAACCATTCTGGTAGTCGGCCAGGTTCACAGCGACTTGCCCTACATGCCCGGGGACGCTGAACTGGGCATGGATGCTTTCGATTACCTGATCGATGAAAAAGACAGCACCACGTTGTTCTCCACGCCGAATATGCCGGTGGGTTTCCAGGACCACTTTATCGGTCTGCATGCCAGCACCCTCGTGCGTGACGGTGGCACCTTGCAGATCGGCATCGGCTCCATGGGGGATGCGCTGACGGCCGCGCTGTTGGCCCGCCAGGCGGACAATGAGTCCTATCGACTGCTGCTGACAGACTTGGATGTGTACCAATGGGCGCCGTTGATCAGCCGAGAAGGCGGCGTCGACCCCTTCGCCCGTGGCCTCTACGGTTGCAGTGAAATGTTCGTCAACGGCCTGCTGGTACTGGCAGACGCGGGGATTATCCGCCGCAAGGTCTACCCGGATGTGGCTACGCAAGAACAGGCTAACGCCGGTACGCTCGACGATGCCGCGCAGCCCGACGGCATCTCGATCCACGGCGGATTCTTCCTTGGCCCGAGCAGTTTTTACCAGCGCCTGCAGGAAATGACTCACGCCAAGCGCCTCGAATTCAACATGACCCGTATCAGCTACATCAACGAGCTGTATGGCCAGGAAGAGCTCAAGCGCCTGCAGCGCCTGGACGCGCGGTTTATCAACAGCGCGATCATGGTGACGCTGCTCGGCGCGGGTGTCGCCGACCAACTGGACGACGGCCGCGTGCTCAGCGGTGTGGGCGGGCAATACAACTTCGTAGCACAAGGCCATGCGTTGGACGGTGCGCGGTCGATCCTGATCTTGCGCAGTTGGCGCGAGTCGGCAGGGGAGGTCAGTTCCAACATTGTGTGGGAATACGGCCACTGCACGATTCCTCGGCACCTGCGGGACATTGTCATCACCGAGTACGGCATTGCCGATTTGCGTGGGCAGACGGATGCCAAGGTGATCGAGGCGTTGCTCAATATCACTGACTCACGGTTCCAGGACGACTTGATCGAGCAGGCGCAAAAGGCCGGCAAGCTAGCGAAGGATTTCCAGCTGGATCCACGCTTTGCCGACAACACGCCGGAACGGTTACAGGCGATTCAAGCGCGTCATCGTCGGCTGTTCCCGGAGTATCCACTGGGCAGCGATTTCACGGACGAGGAGCGGGATTTGCTGCGGGCGCTGAACTGGCTCAAGAGCAAATTCAAGCTCACGGAGATTCTGGAGTTGGGCAAGGCGGCGTTGGATGCGCCGGAGCCAGAGGCGTTTCCCAAGCATCTGGAACGCATGGGATTGAATAAGCCCGATGGGCTGAAAGAAGATTTGTATCAGCGGCTGTTGCTCGCTGGCCTGCTGGCCACCGCGAATTAGCCAGCAGCGCCGGGCTTTTGTGGTGAGCGGGCTTGCCCCGCGCGAGGCAAGTTCGCTCACTACAAAAATACCGCCAGGCGTGATTATTCGATGAAGGTCACTACGCCGCCTTCCAACGATTTCACCCGTGCCAGGGATTCCACTCGGTATCCCTGCGCGTCCAACTCCGCACGGCCGCCCTGGAACGACTTCTCGATCACGATCCCCAAGCCAGCAACGGTCGCGCCGGCTTGCTTGATGATCGAAATCAGCGCCTGGGATGCCTTGCCGTTGGCCAGGAAGTCATCGATGACCAGTACGCGGTCGCTGCTGGTCAGGTGGCGAGGGGAAATCGCCACGGTGCTTTCGACCTTCTTGGTGAAGGAATATACCGTCGCCGACAGCAGGTTTTCCGTCAGGGTCAGGGATTGCTGCTTGCGGGCGAAGATCACCGGTACGCCCAGGTTCAGGCCGGTCATGATCGCAGGAGCAATGCCCGACGCTTCGATGGTGACGATCTTGGTGATGCCCGAGTCCTTGAACAGTGCGGCGAATTCGTCGCCGATCAGCTTCATCAGTGCCGGGTCGATCTGGTGGTTCAGAAAGGCGTCGACCTTCAGGACCTGATCGGAAAGCACGATGCCTTCTTCGCGAATTTTCTTGTGCAGTGCTTCCACGGAAAGCTTCCTCTAATGGCGGGTTGTGCGCCGAAAGTAGATTAAAAAGTAGTCGATTCTAGCGCTTTAACATCGCGCGGATGTCCGCCAGGGCGGTGTTGCCGCGGACGGCCTTCACCTCGGTCGGGGTGTCGTCATTGCCTTCCCAGGCCAGGTCATCCGGCGGCAGTTCATCCAGGAACCGGCTGGGGGCACAATCGATGATCTCGCCGTATTGCTTGCGCTTGGCGGCAAAGGTGAAGGCCAGGGTCTGACGCGCGCGGGTAATGCCCACGTAGGCCAGGCGCCGTTCTTCCTCGATGGTGTCGGCTTCGATGCTGGAGCGGTGCGGGAGGATTTCCTCTTCCATGCCCATGATGAACACGTAGGGAAATTCCAGGCCCTTGGAGGCGTGCAAGGTCATCATCTGCACACCCTCGGCGCCGTCTTCCTCTTCCTGCTGGCGTTCGAGCATGTCGCGCAGCACCAGCTTGCCGATGGCGTCTTCGACGGTCATCTCGCCGTCTTCGTCTTTTTCCAGGGTGTTCTTCAGCGCCTCGATCAGGAACCAGACGTTGCCCATGCGGTAATCCGCGGCCTTGTCGCTGGAGCTGTTGGTGCGCAGCCAGTTTTCATAGTCGATGTCCATGACCATGCTGCGCAGGGCGCTGATCGGGTCTTCACCGGCGCACTGCTCGCGCACCTTGTCCATGAAGCGCTTGAAGCGCGCCAGGCGGTCGGTGAAACGCGTGTCCAGGTGTTCGCCCAGGCCGATCTCGTCGGTGGCGGCGTACATCGAGATCTTGCGTTCGGTGGCGTAGTTGCCGAGCTTTTCCAGGGTGGTGGAGCCGATTTCCCGGCGCGGCACGTTGATCACACGCAGGAAGGCGTTGTCATCGTCCGGATTCACGATCAACCGGAAGTAGGCCATCAGATCCTTGACTTCCTGGCGTCCGAAAAAGCTGTTGCCCCCCGACAGACGATACGGAATCTGGTGGTGCTGCAACTTCAGCTCGATCAGCTTGGCCTGGTAGTTACCGCGATACAGGATCGCAAAGTCGCTGTAGGGCCGGTCGGTACGCAGGTGCAAGGTGAGCAACTCGACGGCCACGCGCTCGGCTTCGGCGTCTTCGTTGCGACAGCGGATCACGCGGATCTCATCGCCGTGGCCCATCTCACTCCACAGTTGTTTTTCAAACTCGTGGGGGTTGTTCGAGATCAGCACGTTGGCGCAGCGCAGGATGCGGCTGGTGGAACGGTAGTTCTGCTCCAGCATCACCACTTTCAAGGACGGATAGTCGACCTTGAGCAGCATCAGGTTTTCCGGACGGGCGCCGCGCCAGGCGTAGATCGACTGGTCATCGTCGCCCACCACGGTGAACTGGTTGCGCTTGCCGATCAGCAACTTCACCAGCAAATACTGGCTGGCGTTGGTGTCCTGGTATTCGTCCACCAGCAGGTAGCGCACCTTGTTCTGCCACTTTTCGAGGATGTCGGCGTGTTCCTGGAACAGCTTCACCGGCTGCAGGATCAAGTCGTCGAAATCCACCGCATTGAACGCCTTGAGCGTGCGCTGGTAGTGGGTGTAGACGATGGCGGCGGTCTGTTCCTTGGGGTTGCGTGCGGTTTCCAGGGCTTCGGCGGGCAGGATCAGGTCGTTTTTCCAGGCGCCGATCATGTTCTTGATCTCGTCGACGCCGTCGTCGCCCGCGTATTCCTTCTGCATGATGTCGGTCATCAGGGCTTTGACGTCGGTCTCGTCGAAGATCGAGAAACCCGGCTTGTAGCCCAGCCGCGCATGCTCCTTGCGGATGATGTTCAGCCCCAGGTTGTGGAAGGTGCACACCGTGAGGCCACGGCCTTCGCCACCCTTGAGCAGGGTGCCGACACGCTCCTTCATCTCGCGCGCCGCCTTGTTGGTAAAGGTCATGGCGACGATGTACTGGGCGCGGATGCCACAGCTCTGGATCAGGTGCGCGATCTTGCGGGTGATCACGCTGGTCTTGCCGGAACCGGCACCGGCGAGCACCAATAGAGGGCCGCCGACGTAGTTCACGGCTTCTTGCTGCCGGGGATTGAGTCGGGACATACGAAATTCAGGGAATCGTTGCTAAAAAGGGCGGGCATTTTAACAGGCTGGCAAGATTCTGCTGCTCTGGATCGACGGTGTGACGTACCACTCGATCTAAATTTGCCGGTTTTGCTACTTTGCCGCAGGATGTGCGGGATTTAGCACTAAAGTTTACCGTCTGTGCATTTGATAACCCTTATCATTGGTGATTATCAGGCCGCACGTCATAATGCCCGCCGCCAACGAATTTTTGCAGAGTCTAGGGAGCTAGCTTGTCTACGCCTGTCGAACCCTTGCGTTTGCTGCTACTGGCCGATGCGCCTGAGTGGGCAGCGTTGTTGCGCGAGTGCCTGGCGCCGATGGGCGATGGGGCTGTGCTGATCAGCGCGCCAAACTGGGACTCGGTAAGTCGTCTGTTCGACGATGACGCCAGCGCCGTGCTGTTGACCACGCCCAGCCTGCAACCCGGCCCCGGCCGCTGCAGCTTGCCGTGCGTATTGCTGTTGGAGCAGGAACCGCTGGTTTCGCCGCTTGGCGTCAGTGACTGGCTGATCCGTGGCGGACTCGACGCTGACACACTGCGCCGCTGCCTGCGGCATGTGCGTGAGCGCGGCGTGTTGGAAAACACGCTGCAACGCCTGGCCGAACAAGACCCGCTCACCGGCATTGCCAACCGCCAGGGCTTCCAGACCCTGCTGGCTGCGCGGTTGGCCGAGAACGAAGGTCGCGGCCTGGCGCTCGGTCATCTGGACCTCGACAACTTCCGCCATGCCAACGACGCTCTTGGCCACCAGGCTGGCGACCGTTTGATCCTGCAAGTGGTGTCGCGGCTCAAGAGCCAGCTTGAGGTCGGCGACCAACTGGCGCGCCTGGGCAGCGACGAATTCGCGCTGCTCATCGATACCCGCCGCGCACCGCAGCGCGCCGAGTGGATGGCCGAGCGCATCACCGAAGCCATGTCCGAACCCTATTGGGTGGATGGCGAAAGCCTGCTGATCGGTTGCAGCCTGGGCGTGGCCCATGCCCGCGCTCGGGCGGGTGCCGACCCGCTGATGTGGCACGCCCATATCGCCATGCAGCAAGCCAAAAGCACCCAGGGTTGCACCTTTCATATCTTCAACGAACGCATCAACCGCAACGCGCGCAGCCTGGCCGACCTGGAAAGCGAGCTGCGCCGCGCCTTGCGCCGTGATGAGTTGGAGCTGCATTACCAGCCGCGCCTGGACCTGGATGACGGCCATATCGTCGGCCTCGAAGCCCTGGTGCGCTGGCGCCACGGCGAGCGCGGCCTGTTGCCGCCCAGCGAGTTCGTGCCCCTGGCCGAGCAAAGCGGCCTGATCGTGCCGTTGGGTTATTGGGTGATCTCCCGGGCCCTGCGCGACATGCAGGACCTGCGCGAGCGCGGCCTGCCGCCGCTGCACATGGCGGTCAACCTGTCGTTCCGCCAGTTCCAGGACAGCCAGTTGCTCTCAACCCTCAGCCGGCTGATCAGCGAGCGTGGCGTGGAGGCGCAATGGTTGGAGTTCGAACTGACCGAAACCGCCGTGATGCGCCGCAGCGACCTGGTCAAGCAGACTATGGACGCCCTCGGCCGGCTGGGCGTGCGGTTTTCCCTGGATGACTTCGGCACCGGTTTCTCGTCGTTTGTGCACCTCAACAGCCTGCCGATTGCCTTGTTGAAGATCGACAAAAGCTTTGTCGGCGGCATGGAGGAGCGCGAAGAGAACCGCAAACTGGTGCACGCGATGATCAACCTGGCGCACAACCTCAACCTGGAAGTGGTGGCCGAAGGTGTGGAAACTCCGGAGCAGTTGGCGCTTTTGCGCTTGTTTGGCTGCGACCAAGCCCAGGGCTATCTCATCAGCAAGCCGTTGCCGTTACCGGAGTTGGTGGAGTACCTGACATTTGGCAAGGGCCAGCAGGCGCTGCTGGGCTGCTGACCTGTAAACCCAATCAACTGTGGGAGGGGGCTTTTACTCTGTTTGTGCAGCCTGAAACGAGGCTTGAACCTCAGGCTCCTGGCGAATCATGCGCTTGATCTTCGCTTCAAACGCCCAGGTCAGGCTGACAGCCGCACACGCCAACCCCAGCGCCAATCCCCACCACACCCCCGTCGGCCCCCAACCCAGGGTGAAGGCCATCAGCCAGGCCGAAGGCGCGCCGATCAACCAGTAGCAGCCCAAGCCCACCAGGAAGGTGGTCTTGGCGTCCTTGAGCCCACGGATGCAGCCCATCGCGATGGTCTGCACGCCGTCGAACAGCTCGAACCATGCCGCGACGGCCAGCAGGCTGACGGCGAGCACGATCACCTCATGGAACGCCGGGTCGTCATGGTCGAGGAACAGCCCGATCAGCGGGTCGGAAAACAGCCACAGCACCACGGCAAACCCCAACATCACCGTTGCGCCAAAACCGATGCCGACGCGGCCGGCCATGCGCGCCTGCAGCAACTGCCCAGCGCCGTAATGCTGGCCGATACGCATGGTGACGGCGTAGGACATGCCAGCCGGCACCATGAAGGCTACCGAGACGATCTGCAGGGCAATCTGATGCGCCGCCAATTGCGTGCTGCCCATGGTGCCCATGCACAGCGCGGCAAAGGCAAACAACCCGACTTCCACCGCATAGGTGCCGCCAATCGGCAGGCCCAGGCGCCACAACTCGCGCAGATACTGAGTGTTGAGGCGCAGCAGGCCGGCGCTCAACGGGTAGGCGGCGTAAGCGCGGTTGCTGCGGATGTACCACATCAGTGTCAGGGCCATGCCATTGGCGACGATGGCGGTGACCAGGCCAATGCCCAACAAGCCGAGTTTCGGCAGGCCGAACATGCCTTCGATCAAGGCGTGGTTGAGCAGGTAGTTGAGCACCGTACCGCCAAGGCTGATCACCATCACCGGGGTGGCCTTGCCGATGGCACTGGTGAAGCCGCGCAAGGCCATGAAGCTCAGGTAGCCGGGCAGGGCGAACGGCAACAGGGTCAGAAATTGCCCCGCCGACTGCACGTTGGTGTCGGTCTGGCCGAACATCAGCAGCACCGGCTTGAGGTTCCACAGCAGCAACGCCGCCGCCAGGGCCATCAGCCAGGCGAGCCAGAGCCCGGCCTGGGTCAGGCGGGTGGCGCCTTCGATGTCGCCAGCGCCGTGCCGGATAGCCACCAGGGTGCCCACGGCGGCAATCACGCCGATGCAGAAAATGGACACGAACGAATAGCTCGCCGCACCCAGGCCACCACCGGCCAAAGCCTCGGGGCTCAGGCGCGCCATCATCAGGGTGTCGGTCAGCACCATCAGCATGTGCGCCAACTGCGAGGCAATCAACGGCCCTGACAGCCGCAGAATGGCCCAGAGTTCGGTACGTGCCGGATGCTGCATGATCATCACGCTCAGAAGGTCAGAGGGTTGGGGAGGGTTCGATTCTCGGCGCTCTCAGCCCATTGCACAAAGGGATAAAAGCGATCATTCGCATGATTAAAACTCATGCTGGATTTATTCTGGTAGGGTTTTGTCATCGTGCTGTCGGAGCTTTCCCTATGTCTCGTCGTCTTCCTCCGCTTTATGCCCTGCGGGCATTTGAAGCGGCCTCCCGGCACAATTCCTTCACCCGCGCCGCCGAAGAACTGTCGATCACCCAAAGTGCGGTGAGCCGACATATCCGCACGCTCGAAGAGCATTTTGCCTGCCGCCTGTTCCAACGCAGCGGCCGCAACCTCCAGCTCACGGAAGCGGCGCGCCTGCTGTTGCCCGGTGTGCGCGAGGGGTTCGCGGCGCTGGAGCGGGCCTGCCATACCTTGAACGCTGAAGATGACATCCTGCGCATGAAGGCGCCTTCCACCCTGACCATGCGTTGGCTGTTGGCGCGGCTCAGTCGCTTCCGGGCGTTACAGCCGGGCAATGAGGTGCAACTGACCAGCGCCTGGATGAGCGTGGACGAGGTGGACTTCAACCAGGAGCCGTTCGATTGCGCGGTGTTATTGAGCTACGGGCATTTTCCAGCGGATTGGGAAGCCTGCTATCTGTTCCCCGAGCTGTTGATTCCGGTGGGTGCACCGAACCTGTTGAACGACGGTCCTTGGGACGTGACCCGCCTGGCCGGCGCCGAGTTACTGCACCCCACACCCGACCGCCGAGACTGGCGCAATTGGCTGGAGCGCATGGGGCTATCGTCCCAGGTGTCGCTCAAAGGCGGGCAGGTGTTCGATACCTTGGAGCTGGGCATGATCGCCGCCGCCCGCGGTTATGGCGTGTCGATGGGCGACCTGCTGATGGTGGCCGAGGATGTGGCGCAGGGGCGCTTGAGCTTGCCGTGGCCGACTGCGGTAGCGAGTGGGGAAAATTACTATTTGGTGTGGCCGAAAACCCGTCCAGGCGGTGAGCGCTTGCGGCGTCTGGCGGATTTCCTCCAGAGCGAGGTGCAGGCCATGGTTTTACCCGACGTCGAACGGCTCAATTGAGGGGTTTTGACTCAGCGACGCAACCGTTTGCGTGATACCCCTGCGATTCGCTCAAGTATTGCAAAACGCCGCCGAAGTAGGTGTGTTGGAACCATCGTGCACCAACGTTTCCCACCAGATAATTTGCCGAGCAGCGCTATGAGATCAGGATGATCCTGGCCTCGGCCAGGAGCTGTCATGTCTCAACCTCGCGCCCGGATTGCCTCCCAGTTAGGTCTCGCGTTAGCCGTGATTTTGGCTGTCGTCATCAGCGGCAGTACTGTTTTCGCCTTGCGTTCCCTCGATTCCGCCAACCTCGATACCCGCGAGGAGCACCTGGCCAGCGAGGCGCGCTTGCTTGCCGACCAACTCAATACCTTCCACAGCACGTTGCGCGAGAGCACCCAGCGCCTGACGGGGTTGTTCGAGAAGCGCTTCAGCGCCGGGTTGACGGTGCAGGCCGATCAGCCGGTCGCGGTGGCTGGGGTTCAGACCCCGAGCCTGTTGCTGGGCAGCGAAGTGCTCAACAACAACTTCACCGAAGTTGACGAGTTCAAGCAGATGTCCGGCGGCGTGGCCACGGTATTTGTGCGCAGCGGCGACGACTTTATCCGCATCAGCACCTCCCTGACCAAGCAGGACGGCAGTCGCGCGATCGGCACCGTGCTGGATCGCCAGGGGCCGGCTTACCAGCGTGTGCTCGGTGGCCAGGCGTATATTGGCCGCGCGGTGTTGTTCGACCGCTCCTACATGACCCAGTACAGCCCCGTACGCGACACCCGCGGCAAAGTGATCGCCGTGCTGTTCATCGGTTTTGACTACACCGACGCTCAGGCCGCTCAGTTCGAGAACCTCAAGCGCTTTCGCATCGGCCAGACCGGTTCCCTGGCGTTGCTCGACGAGCAGAAGCGCTGGTTGGTGCCGCCGGCGGGTGTGCAGGCGTTGGACCAGTCGGTTGCGGTGATGCTGGACCTGGCCAAGACCCCAGGCAAAGGCCACTTCTGGAGCGACAAGAACGAAGATTTCTACAGTGTTTCGGTGCCGTTCGACGGTGGCCCTTGGGCTGTGGTCGCGAGCATGCCGAAAGCTGAAATCCGCGCAGTGACCTGGGCGGTGGGCATTCGCCTGGTGATCGGCAGCGTGCTGGCGATGTTGCTGGCAGTGGGCGCCACGGTGTGGCTGCTGCGCAGCAAGCTGCAACCGCTGAGTGACTTGGTACGCCAGGCCGAAGCCTTGGGCGCGGGCGACTTGAGCGCACGCCTCAACGTATCCAGCCATGACGAAATCGGCCAACTGGCGCGCAGCTTCAACCAGATGGGTGAAGCGCTGTCGACGATGGTTTCCCATATCCGCAAGGCGGCCGAGGAGGTCAATAGTCGGGCCCAGGCGTTGTCCGGTCTGTCCGGTGGGGCCTATGACGGCATGGAGCAGCAGTCCGGCGAAATCACCAGCATGGCCGGCGCGGTGGAAGAGTTCAGTGCCACCTCGCTGAACATTGCCGACAACATGGGCAACACCGAGCGCCTGGCCCAAGAAAATGCCCAGCAAACCCGCATTGGTCGCAATTCGATGCAGGAGGCGTCGTCGTCGCTGGAACATATCGCGACCGCGCTGAACAGCACGGCCACAGTGATCAATACCCTGGGCCAGCGCTCCCAGGAAATCGGCGGCATCGTCGGTGTGATCACGTCCATCGCCGAACAGACCAACCTGTTGGCGCTCAACGCGGCCATCGAGGCTGCACGCGCCGGTGAACAGGGCCGTGGGTTTGCCGTGGTGGCTGATGAAGTACGCAACCTGGCATCGCGCACCCGCGAAGCCACCGATGAAATTTCCGGGATGATCCAGAGCATCCAGCGGGAAACCGGTAACGCCATCAGCACTATGGAACACGGCAACACGCTGATGCAGGAAGGCTTGTCGCGCAACGCCGACGTAGCCTCGGCCCTGGCGCGCATTGATGAGCAGAGCCGCTCGGCCGGCCAGCAATTCGCCGCGATCACCACCGCCACCCAAGAGCAGAGCAGCACCGCGACCTTGCTCAGCAGCAACTTGCAGAGCATCGCGCTGGCTAACAGCGAGCAGCGTGAGGTGGTGTCGAACCTGGCGATTACTGCCAAGGAACTGGAGACATTGGCGGCGGGCTTGCGGCATGAGGTTGACAGGTTTCGTTGAGGTTCAGTGGTCTCCGAGCCTGTGGTCCACGCGCTTGCCAATATCTTTGAGTCGCGCCAGTTGATCGACCATCCCTGGCGCTTCATCCATGCTGGTGACGAAGGTCCACAGGTAGGTCATGACCGCGTAGATGTGGCCGGCCTTGACCGCCGGCGACAACGCCAACTGACAGATTGCAACCACAAACAACAATGCCGCCAGCGTACCGAGGAACAGATACGCTGCAGCCTCACGGTCTGACAGCCAGATGCGCAGGCGTGACAGCACGTGGTAGTGGCGTCGCACGGTGGGGGCGCCAACCTTTTCCACCAGGCCGATTTCTTTCTCCAGGCGATCATTCAGGCGCTCATGCAGCTCCTGGTTGCGTTGGGCAACGCGTGGCAGCAGCGTGATGCACAGCAGCAGTGCGGCCAGGCACGCCAGGCCGACCCAGGGCTCGATCACGATCAGCATCACCGCAGCACCGACTATCGACACCAGTGCCGTGGCGATAATCGGCACGTGCTTTTCAAAAAAGTCGACGAACTCCCGCGCGAGCACCACCCGTGCAGCGGATTTCGATGTGCTGTGGTTCTGCTGGCGCTGATTGAGGATCACCGGTACTGCAAGGTCGGCGTAGATCTGTGTGAAGGTGCTGGCATCCAGTGCACGCCGCGCGGCCCCGACCACCCATAACGCCATGACGACGAGGGCGTAGAACTGCGCGCTACTGGCGTATCCACGGATAATCGAGTCCACCGCAAACCCGGCTAACAGCGGATAGGCCAGCAACAACGCGTTCTCAAGTGCCACCGGTGACAAGGTGCAGAACAGTTTTGCGGGATAGGCTTTGGCAATGGACTTGAGCGTCTGGCTGGCGGACTGTTGGCCGATTCTCTTGCTTTCTTCGATCAGAACCTGAGGGGTGAGGGATGTCATGGGTGCACCAAGGGGTTGATAGACGCTATCCTTGAGCGACTGCTCAAGTATCTTTGAGCGATCGCTCAAAAATCAAGCGCCGCTTATCTGTCGGTGCTCGAAGGAATTGCCTATGTCGCGTATCGACCGTAAAGACCAGATCATCACCGCCGCCCTGGAGCTGTTTCGCAGCAAGGGTTTTGCCGATGTATCCACCCGCGATCTGGCCGAGCATGCCGGCTTATCCCGTAGCCACGTCTATCACTACTTCAGCGACTGGAATGAGTTGCGCCGCGAAGCCTTCGTGCGTTTTGCCAATGAACAATTGGATGAAGTGCGCGAACCGTTGGCGGATGCGCCGCCTCTGGAGGCGCTTGTGGGGTTCTTGAGCGACTGCCTGCCAAGCACCGCTGATGCGGGATGGGCGCTGTGGCTGGATGCCTGGGATGAGGCCATGCACGATGCGCAAATGGCCCAGGCTTACCTGGTGATCAACGCCCGATGGCAAAGCATGCTCGCCGAGGTGATCGAGTGTGGCGTTGCGGCTGAGGTCTTTCGTTGCCAATCGCCTCAACGCGCTGCGCGCCAGATATTCGCGCTGGCAATGGGGTATGCCGATGACCTGATGCTCAAGCCTTCCGCCGAGTCGGCAGAAGCAGTGTTGGATGAGGTGCTGGAAGTGGCGAGGCTGCTACTGGGTTTCTCCCGACCGCTGTTAGCCAACTGCTGCCGGTTGGTACTGTAGTGCCTTCGCCAAATATGGCGAGCGATACATTCTACTTGCTCAAGGTCCGCTGGGGTACGCGCGACTTTGAGCAGTCGATGGGCCGAGCGTAGCGCACAGCACCCTTGTAGTAGGCGCGTTGGGCCAATCCACGGTTCGATAAAAAGAACACCGCCACTCCGACTACTGAAACTATCGCTGTGGCGATGATCGGCACATGTCTTTCGAAGACATCGACAAGGTGTCGCGCCAACACCATGCTAGCGGCAACTCCCGATGTTCTGTGTTTTAGCCCATGCAGGCTGAGGATTACTCGGACCAATAAATCAGTGAAGGTATATGTGAGTGTGTGGGTGTTCGAGACTCATCATACGTTTGTCCTATTGCTCAGATTCTTGGTCGAATATTGGGCAGAAGCGACACCGGATGAGGTTATTAGGGGCCGCATATCTATTATTCTCAGCCAACCAAACCAACCATACGGGTATGGTTTTGCCTTTGTACGCAAACTTTCTTGTCGGGAAAAGTGTCCGCGATACATAACTGTGCTTTGACGTAACAGAGGGCCAAGCCGCTCTTACCGTGACGTTCAACCATGCGTAATGATTGTGCGGGTGCGATTTTTCAGAAGTGTTTCTAATTCCCTCGTTTCGAGCATGACTGAAATGCTCGGCTGTCATTTATCCGGTAGTTGAAATTGGATAGGATCCATTTGAGCTTAATACGGTTGTACTGATGTCTTACCCGGAGATATAAATCTGATGAGTGAATCTAGATCGTTTGATATCAATCAAGTGCAGATGGATATTCTTAATAGTGAACCCTATACCGGTCACGACATGTTTTGGGAGCAGCACCGATTTGCTCGGGATGGTTATTTGAAGATTAATCATTTGATTGATCCGATGGTACGAGATGAAATCATCACCGACGTGAAATGCTTATTGGCTAATCATTCAAAACGGCGTGATCTTCTGATCGAATCAACTGGCAATACGCCGCGTTATCTGAGTAATGTCACTCGCGATGATATTGAAAAGTTTGGAAAATATATCCCGACTGCCTATAAATCAAAATATTTGTTGAGTTTGATTCGAAGTATTGTGAAGGAGGAGGTCATCCCTACACCGTGGAGATGGGATAACTATATCATTAATAGTCAACATAAAGCGGGAGATACACATGGATGGCACTGGGGAGACTATCCGTACACAATTATTTGGGTCGTAGAAGCCCCAAGTATAGAATCTGGAGGATTGCTAGAGTGTGTGCCGCACACGAACTGGGATAAGAAGAATTCCAGAATAGAACGTCTGTTGGTAGAAAATACTATCGACTCATACTTTCATGTGACGGGAGACGTATATCTTTTAAAGGCAGATACAACGCTGCATCGTGTAAAGCCATTAACTCAGGATGTGGTACGTATAATTTTAAACACTACATGGGAACGTGCGCGTGATAAAGAGCGTCATGTAGAACATGAGACTTTTGTTTTCAGGGATTGATCTTCGTATCAGGATCAAAAGATGAGCATAAAATACAGTCACACCAACTTGGTCACGCCCAACTGGAGGCGACTTGCAAATTTTTATAAGAAGGTATTTGGATGTGAGCAAGTCGGGCCGCAGCGTTTTCTGTCAGGGAAAAGTCTGTCAGGAGGAACCAACGTCGAGAGTGCGCAAATTGAGGGCGTGCATTTGAGGCTTCCAGGTTGTGGTGCAGAAGGTCCAACGTTGGAAATATTTCAGTATCGCAAGATTAAAGAACGTGAGATCTCATACGCGAATTCTAAGGGGTTAACGCATATTGCTTTCGAGGTGTCGGACTTGAATGAAGTATGCTTAAAAGTTATTCGCGAGGGCGGTTGGATGCTCGGAAAGTTGGTAAGTCAGGTTGTGGAGGGCGTGGGCGTTTGTACCTTTGTCTATGTGAGAGATCCAGACAGAAACATCATCGAAATACAGGTATGGGAGTGAGCGTTAATGGCTATTCTTGCACAGTTCGATTTAGTTAAACCTAGATTTTCAAAGGATGATCCGCGTATGGAAGGGTTTTACTCGTCGACCCAGTATGTAAACGGACTAGCTGAGCGTCATCCGGGTTTTATATGGCGAGAGAGTAACGAAGATCAAAAGCGACTGGATGAACTATGGGGTGAAGGTTATCTCTATACACTTTCATTGTGGAAAGATCCTGAGGCCTTAAAAGATTTTTTATATCGAACGCCCCATGATGAGTTTCGTCGACGAGGACCAGAGTGGTTCTTGCCTTTAAGAGGGCCTCGTGTGGTGTTGTGGTGGGTTGATAATAACCATTTTCCAACATTGGAAGAGGCACATGAAAAAATGACGCTACTTTACGAAATCGGCCCTTCCTTACAAGCATTTGATCTTAAGTCAAGCACACTCCCTGCCGTAATCTATTAGGAGCCTATATATGAACTGTGAAAGTCGAGAAGGCCAGCAATATTTAGCCGATTATTATCGAGCGCTCTTGAGTGATCCCGCGGACTTGGTAGGCCAGGGCCCACACTTGCATGCATTACGGAGAGTGATAGAGCGAATAGAAAGTGAGTGGACTGCTGCAGAAGAAGATAGATTGGATATTCAAAGTCTTCCCAAAACAAAGGAGGGGTTTTTAAAGTGGTACTTGAATCGAGAAAAAGGTATTAATGAAGAAATTGCCTTTTTTGTTGATTATATAAAGTATAGCGCGACATTGGAGCAGGTTGCATTTTACATTTGTATGGAGGAAATGGTGGATGGCTCCTTTGATGATCTGATGGCCATTGTGCAGGTAGGGATGCCAGTGCATTGTAAAATGGTAGCAGGAGAGAACTATTGGGATGAGATGGGGAACGGAAACTTCGATTTTGTCCATACGTCTATGTTCAAAATATCTTCTGCTTATATGCGTCAGGTTTTAGCGCGGACAGATGTTAGTTTAGGAGTGGCTTCTAAAGAGTGTTTGATGAATGGGAATATACTCCTAATGTGGGCAGTTCGTCGAGAATTTAACGTTCGGTTGATAGGAGCTATGGGATTGGTCGAAGGATCGGCGCCAGCTCGATTTGGCGCTACAACACACGCACTCGAGCGATTGAGTTTACCTCGCGAGGTTATCGCTTATCACAAGGCTCATATCGGTATCGATACTCGTCATAGCGAAGCTTGGTTTGAAACAGTGTTGCAGCACTATTCACAAACTGGCGCGGAGGTAATCCAGGAGTTGGCAATTGGAGTTATGATTCGCTACAACGTTGCGGTTAAATATTATAAGTATATGTACGAAGCCATGCGGGGTATCTGAGTATGAAGACGCTCCAATCTATAGTAGTCATTGATCCTGTCAGCTCCGCTAGGCGATACGGAACTGAGATAACAAAGAAAGGTTTTCGTTCGGTGGCGCTTGTTACGAGAGACCGATTCCCCGGGATGCTCGACAGATTGCACAGTTGCGATGGGTTCGAGATGACTGTTAAGGCCTACGATTTTTCTGAAGCAATCGAAAGGCTTTTGGACCTTAATGTTAAGGCCATTTTACCAGGGTCTGACTCTGCTCTTAAGTTGAGTGATGAACTGGCTCAATATTTCGGTCTGATTGGTAATCCGGTCGCAACGCGGCAAGCGAGGACCAACAAACTCGCAATGAAGCATCGCCTGCATGCCAATAGCGTTCCAGCAACTATCTCTACAGAAGTTTCGCTGGATCAACTACTCAAGTGTGATTCTGTTGAGTTTAAGTACCCAGCCGTAGTGAAACCTTGCCAGGGGACGGGGAGCAAAAATGTTAAAATTTGTCATAGTCGAGCTGATGTCTTTAAGGCAGTCGCGGCGATCGAATCGGCGCATGAGGGTTATATACAAGAGGAGAGAGGTGCTCTAATTGAAACGTTCATTGAAGGGCCTGAGTATTTCATGGCTACAGCGAATTTCGGAAAATATAAAAAGAAAAATATATTATGTTTTGCGGAGTACGAAAAAATCCGAGTTGGTAACAATCCCAGCGTGTACAAAAATATTCGATCCCTATCAACCTTGAGTTCGCAGGCAAGGCATGCATTCAAATATATAAGAAAAATCAATGAGGCCTTAGAGGTAGACTATGGGATTAATGACATCGAGTTTAAAAACTCCGTAGATGGATGGGTTATTATTGAACAAAACGGGCGGCTTCCTGGGGCTAATGTGCCCGCTATTGCAGAGCAATGCACTGGATTGAATTGGTATAGCCTCAATCTTGATGTTTTTCTAGGGCGCTTTATAGGTGATTTCAAAGGTGTTAACTATAAAAAACATTTTTGTATTTGTTGTCTTGTTAATGTGAGTGTAGGAGAAGTTATTTCAGTTTCAGGTATTGATGAAGTCAAAGAGCTTTCCTCGTTGGTCAATATCGATGTGTTGGTAAAGGCTGGAGATCTTGTTCAGGATACCCAAGATTTTTTATCCACATGGGGATTTGTGTATTTAATGCATGAAAATCAAAATGTTCTCGAAGAGCACTCGAAACTAGTGCATGGCGTTATGCGGCTGCATTGCCGTTAGTATTCAGTTTAGAGGCAATTCGCTCAGAATAGTAATGCCCATATTCCATCGCGGCGACTTTATGTAGGGCAACAGAATGGCTAGTTGGATGGTGCAAGTCTCTCTAATCCTTATTTTTTCTCTTGTGTTAGGGCGATTAGCGGAGAAGGTCGGACAAAGCCGGATGATAGGAGAAATTAGTGCTGGCTTGTTATTGGGGGGGTCAGTATTTGGTGTCCTTTGGCCCCAGGGGCACGCCGTAGTATTTTTCACTGACTCTTTGGAGGATTTAAAGGTCCTTGCGGACTTGGGACTGGTGCTCCTAATGTTCGAGGTAGTATGGCATACGCCGTTTATGCATGCTGAAAAAATACGTCATACTAGATTGATACCCTTTGTCATCACCCTATTCGGAGTCTCATTAACGTTCCTGATTGGATGTCTAATTGCAACCATCTCCAAGGAAAGTGTAGCGCCTGATATCGCTTTTTGGCCGTACGTATTTTTCTGTGGTCTTGCGTTATCAGTTACAGCGTTGCCAGTATTAATCAGAATAATTAATCACTTGAGACATATATCTGTGTCGACGGCTTCTATTGCGTTATCTAGCGCAATCTACACGGACGTATTTGCTTGGGTCGGAGTAGCCTTTTTAGTTGCTTTTTATACTGCTGAAAAAACAAATATTGTTGGGGTGCTGATAAATACATTGAGTTTAATTGCGTTTTGTGGGTTTTCCTTTTACGTGATTCGTCCTCTAATCTCCCTTTTGTATCGTGAGCGAGCGGCTCAGAGAAATAAGAGCATGCAGTTAGTTTTTGCGATTTGTTATTGTTTGGTGAGCGCTGAGGTAACCTCAAAATTAGGATTCCATCAAGCCATAGGTGTGGTAATTGCGGCATATGTATTTTGCAAGGTTCCTGGGCTTGAGCATACTTGGAGGCGAACAGTTGGGAGTTTTGCGCATGTGTTTTTCATACCTTTATTTTTTGCTTATTCTGGGCTTCGGGTCAGTTTTGACTATTTTTCACAATTTGATACTTGGTTATGGCTAAGTATTTTTGCGGTCGGTGGTTTTTTCGGAAAAGTGGTGGGTACTTATTTAGGCGGTCGAATCTGCGGGCTGAGCCCGACTATAGCTATGGAGGTCGGCTTACTGATGAATACGAAAGGACTCGTCGAACTTGTAATTTTGAGTATCGGATTGCAGCTGGGGGTTTTATCGGAAAAGGCCTACGGAATTTTCCTAATTGTCGCACTTTTATCGATTGTGATGACTCCTCCGCTGCTGAAATTTTTTGCGAAGTTATACGGGGGGGGCGCTGATGTACAAATAAAAGGGATAAAGTGAGAAGTTGACTTTTTTATCGGTCCTAGACTACTTTCTGCCAATTATATAAAAATAATTTAAAGAAGTAGGAAGGGGACTACGGTTATGGATGTGATGATGGGGCTTGTTGCTGCATTGTTTTGGGGGGGGACTGATTTCCTTGTAGGGTTAAATGCCCGTGCTGTTGGCGTAAAAAGGGCTGTTTTTTTTGGTCAGGCATTAGGCTTTGTGTTGATGAGCATCCTATTGTTGCTTTACCCACTCTATTTTATCAAGTCGCTGTCAGCGCCCTTGGTAATTTGGGGCGCGGGGCTAGCTGCTGCGATATGCACCGTAGCAGGTGCTTTAGCACTCTCTAAAGCGTTTGCAGTCGGGAAGACCGCGGTTGTTGCACCGTTGATAACCTCTTATGGTGTATTTACCACTGCGCTAGCTTGGGCTAGTGGAGATGTTATTGTTCTTAGTCAGTTCGTTGGTATTCTAATCTGTGTCGTCGGGGTCCTGCTTACAAGCATTCATGTGGATGTTGATGTGAAGACAAATCGCAGAAATAAAGTGTCGATTCTTTTTGGTCTTGTAGCAGCGATTCTGTACGGTACAAGTTTTTGGATACAAGGGAAATATGCGCTTCCTATATTAGGTCCAGTTACAATGCTATGGCTGGGTTATGCCGTAGGTCTATTCGCGCTGTTTTTTATAGTGATTAAATTGAGTGCGGGTCTCAAATTGCCACCCCGAAAAAATATAGGCTTGTTAGTCATAGCTAGTTTGCTAAATTTAGGTGGGTTTTCCGCTTTTTCTTGGGGCGCTATTAATGGTTCAGTTTCTATTGTTACCGTAATCAGCACGCTTTCGGGTGGAATAGCTGCAATATTAGGTTGTTTGTTCCTCAAGGAACTGCTGCGAGGGTGGCAGGTACTCGGTGTTGTACTTGTGTTGATGGGGGCCATAATTTTGCATATGTTTAATTGATTAAACGGTTAAAGTTATTGTATGTTGAGTCTCTTGCTGTAGGGATGGTATTCATTCATTGAAATACTAATCCATCGAGGTCTTGCTTTTTAAGAGATTTCATTTTCTGGCTTGTTTTTAGTGTTGCGATGCGCACAGTTGGTTTTAGCGAAAGTATGGTTGCGGATATGAAAGTAATCACGAGCCTCAAGGTTGGTGATTTAAAATAATATGACGTTTTCATAGTGAAGCGAGAAGCTATATGCATAAGGATTATGTCGATATGCTCCCCTACATGGCTGCATTCGCAGTTGTAGTGGAAACAGGTAGTTTTATTGAGGCATCGGAAAAGCTAGGGGTATCTGCTTCTGCTGTTAGTCGGCAAATTTCAAAGTTGGAGGGGATTTTGTCTCTGCGCTTAATTGAGCGTAGTACACGACATCTAAAAGTAAATTCTGATGGTGTGAAAGTTTATTACCATTGTAAGGATTTGCTTGATTTTTCGTCGAGAGTATTTGATCTGAAAGAAGAGCTTGGGCAGCCGCAGGGTCTGATAAAGATCTCTGCCCCCAAAATGATGAACAACACTCTTAATCAGCTTATGCCAGAGTTTTTGCGAAAGTTTCCAAAAATAAACGTTCAGTTTATTTTTGATGGTGTTGAAGAAGATTTGGTTTCTGATGGGATTGATTTAAGTATAGGAATAACTGATGCGCCACCTTTGGGGTTGGTCGCTAGAAAACTCTTCAATGTAGATTTTATAGTGTGTGCAACGCCGGAGTATATCAATTTTTACGGAGTTCCAAATCACCCCTCTGAATTGTCGACGCATAGCTGTATCGCAATTGCTGACAGCTCAGGAGACAAGCGGTGGGAATTCGCTAATGAGCACGAAAAATCTGAAGTGATGATCAGCGGGCGCTATTGCTCGAATGATATTGAAGCGGTCCTCAAGGCGACGCTAAATGGTTTGGGAATAGCATGCTTACCTAGTGCCGCTACAGAGTCAGATCTGAGTGCGGGGCGGCTGATTGCTATTTTGCCAAACTGGAGATATATCGGCAGTTCTCAAGGTATGGCGTGGTTATTATATAAGCCTAATAAGTATGGCTCGAAAAAGTTGAAGGTTTTGGTTGATTATTTAATTGCGAACTTTTATGGGATCGTTCGCTGATTTTTATGTGTTTACTGTTGAATTCGTGCTTTTTCTGGAAAATTCTTAATCTATGTGTAGTAGACCACGGGATTGCAATTATATCTGACAGGTAACAGGTCAAGTTGTGTATAGGGTCTCAGGTGGAGGTTGCTGGTCGGTACTGCAGGGCCTCCGCCAAATGATGGCGAGCGATGCCTTCCACATGCTCAAGGTCTGCCAGAGTACGCGCGACCTTGAGCAGCCGGTGGGCTGCGCGTAGGGATAGCGTCAGCCGCTCACACGCGTCCTCCAGCCAGCTTTCATCGGCTTTCGCCAACTGGCAGTGTTCACGCAGCCGCGGCAGATCGAGAAACGCATTGGCACAACCTTGGCGCTGTTGCTGACGCTCACGGGCTTGTGCGACTTGGGCGGACGCTTGCGCGGTAGTGTCACTGGCCTGTCGGGAGGGGTTGAGCGCAGTAGCCTCGCGCGCCACGGTCAGGTGCAGATCAATCCGATCCAGCAACGGTCCGGACAGTTTGTTGCGATAGCGTTGGATCTGCTCCGGTGTACAGCGACAGCGCCCGCTAGGTTCACCCATATAGCCGCAAGGGCAGGGATTCATCGCCGCCACCAGTTGAAAGCGTGCCGGGAAACTTACGCGGTCGCGGGCGCGGGAAATTACGATATGCCCCGACTCCAGCGGTTCGCGCAAAACCTCCAGCACCTTGCGATCAAACTCCGGCAGCTCATCGAGGAACAGCACGCCATGGTGAGCCAGGGTGATTTCCCCAGGCTGTGGTTTCGAGCCGCCGCCCACCAGCGCCGGCCCTGACGCAGAGTGGTGTGGCTGGCGAAACGGCCGGTGTGGCCAATGGCTCAGCGGCGCGAGGCTGACGACGGACTGGATCGCCGCCACCTCAAGAGCTTCCTGTTCGCTCAAGGGGGGCAACAGGCCGGGCAGGCGACTGGCGAGCAAGGTCTTGCCGGTGCCCGGTGGGCCGCTGAACAAGGAATTCATACACCATTAGACCCTAACCCAAAGAAGCGTCAGAATGCGGCAAAGGGAGAGGAACGATGCCTAAGATATGGCCTTACATACGATTCAGTAGCGAAGAGCAACGCAAGGGCGATAGCCTGCGGCGGCAGCAAGATTTGATCGATAGCTTTGCAGCACGCCCTGAAATCATCGCTGAAGGAGCGGTGATTGATACAAGTCTTGACCTGAACGACCTCGGTGTATCCGGTTATACCGGCAAGAACATCTTAAAAGGGAGATTTAAGACGTTTTTAGACGCAGTTGATAGTGGAGTAGTCAAGAGAGGGGATTATCTCGCGGTGGAGGCAATTAACCGCATTACACGGCTTGATCCAATGGAAAGTCTCCCTATTATTCTTGACCTGTTGAACAAGGGCATAAAAATTGCCATCACTGCTAGCAGTCAAATTTATAAGCAGGGCGAAGACATCACTCAGTTATATATTGCCATTGGTGAGCTTCAGCGGGGTTTTATCGAGAGTAAGGAAAAGGGCAGGCGAGTTCGAGAGGCTTGGAACGGTAAAAAGCTAAGAGCCTCACAGACCGGCGAAGTAGCCACATCACGACTTCCGTTATGGCTCCGTGCACTTAAAACCATTGAACATGGTTCTACAATCAGATCCATCGAAGCAATATCTGAACGGGTTGACGTGGTGAGGGAAATATACCGACTTTCGGATAATAACGTCGGGGCCATTGCTACAGCGAGACTGTTAACCGAAAGAGGAATTCCTACATTTACACGAGAAAACTCAAGAAAAAATCCGAACTATGGTGATTTTTGGCAGCCGTCATATATCAAAAAAATTCTCGATAGCAGAGCGGTGATGGGCTACTACCAGCCAATGACTTGGGAGAAGCTGGAAGATAATCGGAGGCGTCGGATAAATCATGGATCGGAAATTTCTAACTATTTCCCTCAGATTATAAGCCCGGAACTCTATCGGCGTGTTCAGGAAAAAAGGAAGGGACGAGCGGAGGCGGGGCAGGGGAATAAAGGGAAGAAGTTTAGCAATCTTTTCACGAAGTTGGCCCATTGCTCGATATGCGGGGCTACTGCTACCCATATTAACAAAGGTTCAAACAAGAGTAAGGGGGGTAAATATTTAGTATGCTATCGTGCCAAACATGGCGGCTGTGGTTACAGGGCATGGCCTTATGAGGCAGTCGAAACAAAGCTCTTAACTTTTTTGGCTGAGGCTGATATTAAGAGTATTTTGAGTGAAGATAATAAGGTTGATGAGCTGGTTAATAAAAAGTATGAGATTGAATCGGAAGCCAGTGAGACGCAAGAGATGCTCGCTAATTTTAGGGCAGACTTTAAGCGATTGCGTGGCAAAGTCAGCGACTTGGAAAGGTCGATGACTATCGAGAGTGAACAGCGACTAGAGGAGTTGACCACTCAAAGGAAAGACATTGAGTCGAAAATTTATCAAGCATTAGAGCAGCAAAAAACCGATATAGATAAGGATATCGAAAGCTTACGGCATCTAAGCTGTACCGAAGATGAACAAACAGTTTTTGAAGTTAGGTCAAAAATCAATGAGCGTTTGCGGTTAATTATCCAAGATATTAAAATTGATTTTATAGATAGAACAGTTGAAATAAACTTTAAAAGTGGGGTTCGCCGTTTTCTTCATGAAGGCGGTATGTATGGAAATATTCCACCAAAAGCCGAAGGCGAGGAACGAGAGAAAGACCTTGCAGAAATAGCCGAGTGGTTCAATCTGACAGACGAGCAAAAAAAACAGAAACACAGCGACGCAGGATTTGCTATTGTTCCGCTTAAAGTAGGGTTATAACGGGGCTTTATGCCCCTTTTATACTTAATTCTGCTAATGAATCAAGCTCTCTTTCTAATGCGTAAGCAATTGTATTGAGGGTTGATGAGCGTACCTCGTTTTTCCATTTTTCATCGTCGCTCAAACTTCGTGCTTGGTGATTTTTTTTGCCGGCCCGCTCCCATATTTCAGCGTTAATTTCGGTAAGCCTACTGATTAAATAATTTTTAACTGTATCTATTTCATTCTTGTTCATATTTTTGCTCCTATAGTGATTTTCTTGCCGACCTTGTTTTCTGCCTGCTGAACTACGCTATCCAAAAGAACAGCGGTTTCAGGGTCAATGTTCAGGTCGTTAATTTTATTTATTGTGTTGTTTATTCTGTTTCCTTGTCTAGCTTCCTGCTTTTTATCTTGTTGCTCTACAGCGTCCATCCATTTAAAAACTTGATTTTGAAGCATCGCCGTAAGCCTTTGTAACTCTTTTGCATTTTCTATTTCATCTTCTAACCGTTCAATAACATTTTTTGTTGCTTTCTCCTGATCCTTGGTCGCTTTCTCAGCGGCTCTTTGCTGCAACTGCCAGTTTGCTTGTCGCTTCCCCAGATTAGTTTGTAGCGGCGTATAAGAAGAAACGTCTAAACCGCAATGTTTCAACACGGAGGCAGTAAACGAACGCTTGGCGACTCCAATCACAGCCTTTTGGTCAAGGTTCGCTATGGCCTTGCCGTCGATAACCCTTGAAACCATTACGTTAAGGTGCGGGTTATCTTGGTCATGCACATTTGCAAAAACTTTGCCTTTAAGTTGCGAGGTTGATGTTAACCCTATTTTTTCAGCTATCGAAGACATAACATCTTTAAAAACAGCCTTCCATTGTTCTTTGCTTGGTTTGTGAACAGTTGGGGGTAACACAAAGTTAAAACTTTGGGCATAACTCTCGACAGGGCGTCCGCCCTTACTCTTCGAGTTAGTCAAATCAAGCCTTACACTTTCACCAGCACACTCATTGACGAAACTTTCTACCGTCCCATAAATCGGAATTATCTCTCTTGTTTTGCCTTTGTGATTCGGATGATTCGGATCAGTCAAATATTTTCCGTATTTGATAACTCCGGCGTGCCTGCCCTTAACTCTTTCACTACGTACAAACCAGTTCCTTAAATTATTCGCCATGTTCAAAATATATGTTGTTCATATAAATGAATAACATATATTTTTCATTTGTAAATGGGTATCTGTCAAAAAATAAAAGCAATTCAAGATAGGACAACTCCTCCGGAGTTGACGGTTGGCCTATCGGCAACCTTCCTACTTGCTCAGGTCTGCGACCCGAGACCCGCTAAAGCAAAAATCCATTTGACCTGAAAATAAACTCCAGTGTAGCTTGGCTACCGTATTCAATGGAGGCTACACATGGACGCATTAGAGGCCATATCAGGAATAAAATGGTATTTCGAAGCAAAAAATCTAGCCATAAAAAATGCACTTCGAATACGCTGCCCGCTTTCGGTAGCTGACCAGAAAGATTTGAGAGTTAACTACTCTCAGTATCTCGCAAACTTACTGGCGGCAACGGAAATTCTCGCTAAGGATTTCAAAGGGCCCGACTCTAAAGCACACGAACGATATAAGGCTATTCTGTATGAGGCTTTGGATTTTGACTCCAATGGAAAAGGAGAAGCCAACTATCTGTACCTTAAAGAATTGAGAAACAGCGTGGTTCATAGGGGGGCAGATATTAGTTCATCAGCTCACATTGCAGAGGACGGACTCCCTTTACTAATTGTTCAGCAAGAAATATCGAATGAGTCAGGAAAATCGAAGAGGCAGGCTTTCGGCCTTTATCTACTTGATATAATCGAAAAGGCAGACCCTGCAATAGGTAGGGCCACATTAAGTCATTTGAGAATCGAGGGTCTACTTGAACTGAATATTTCCCCTGAAAAAGCAAAGGCAGAAGCACTAGAGTTCTTGAGGTCATCAATAGCAGTGCCCGAGCATGTAAAGCTAAATGCTGCCAAGCTCTTCGATGAGATCGATTTTGGTTCGGTTCAAGCAGCCCAAATAGATGAATTAATTAAACTATTGGAAGGCAAAGCTGTTGAAACCAATATTTTTAATAATACTTTGTAAACATCTAAAGCTAAAAGCTTTTATTGCCTAGGGTTTGACTTTTTGAATTGAAATGGTAAGTTGCTATAAACAGTGAAGCCCAAATGGCAGAACCATTTGGGCTTCGGGTTGATACTGATGACAGCAGTTCAACGTAATTAAAGTTATATCACCTCAAGACTTTATTTCAAGACCTTCTGCCGAAAAATAATCAATAACTATAAAATCAGTATTAGCCCTTCCGTAGTTTAGGAATAGGCCGAACCAGCCTTTTCAGGAGATAGTTGGACTACGCGAAGCAAGATCCTACAACGGGGAACTGGCAAGGAATTGGTTATCAGCCCGCAAGCCGCTGGAAACAGTGTTGAACAGGGTGCCAGATGCCGCACTACACAGGCATAAAGTGTTCAAAATTTAGGCGAGAGTGTATTTCGACCTAAATCCGAGAAAGGGACTCGCTGCCCTCATTCGGCAAAGGCTCTATTCTGAGAACTCAGTGAACGAAATTTTCGTTTTTTGCTGATTTGGTAGGAAGGAGCAGCTTTGCCGAGAAAGGCGAAGCCGCTTCGCGGCAATGCTGAGAGTTAAGAGCAAAGCGAAAACCCCTTAGGGTTTTCAAGACACACGCACGCGACCCCTGCCTTCACATAAGAACCTACCCGGCCCCCAAATGCACGGGTACAAGTCCCCGCACCTTTGGCGACCTAGGTCTTTAAGTCCAAAAAGGGTCCAACTCCCAGTCAGTTGGAAATCCTGCCGAACTTAGCTTCCCTTTTATTGCTGGATATTTGTTTGTAAGGTCGACTACGAACTGACATATAGCTATGTTTAAATTCAGTGACTTATTGATGACGTGTAGCAGCCCCAAAAAATGATATATTCTGTTTGGGTGAGATGGCAAATAATGTGGTGAGAACAGGTTAGTGATTTCCACCGGTTCTCGATAGTTTCCGTTCCAAGCCCGATTGTGGTGGGCACATACGTTCCGAATATCTCTAATTAACGTAATCCAATTGTTTAGATTTTTAAGGTTTCGAGCACCAAATTCTTTAGCCAATAGATCGAGCTTGTTGTTTGGTGGTGCTCCAAATAAATTTTTCTTCAAGCTACTATAAAATGTTTTTATATTCCCAAAAGTTGTCAGTTCGGAGATTGTCCAAAACGGAGGGAGTTGCTTGAAGTCAGGGTTGGTTTTGTTGTAATAGGTCGATTTGAAATGTAGAGCGAATGGGATTCTAGACTGTTGGAACTGAGAAGCAAGCCCAGACCTTACCGAGTTTATATTGGTTTCGAAAAGTGCATCGTCCAGATACCAAAACGGGTTTCCTGTATGTGCAGTTACTACTTGGTCAACTTTAGTTCGCAGTTTAATCTCTATGCGGCCAATGATAGAAAATAAAAAATTTCTCAGTTCTTCATCAAATCTATAAATTTCTACGCCATGTTCAAAAGTTGATCCTGCTTCATAGCAAGAATTGACCTCGTCGTAGAATGGCCAAAGGTAAATTTTAAATCTAAAGTAATTGATATTCTCTAAAGTTGACTGTGCTTGATTTGGGTCAGTGACAGTTAAACCTTTGGCTTGGAGGAAGGGGATGAGCCCCACTGGGTCGATGTGCGGCTTGAGGTATTCTGAATAGCTCATTTTTTTGCCAAAAAAAAGCCCAATGACTTCCTTGTTAAAGGACGTATCGGGCGTTGTTGGGATTCAATCTATCACAAAAAACAGGCTTGTCAACCCTTTCCTTGGATTCAGATTTGTTTGTGGCCAGCATTCTGCCCCTATGATCATAGCTTTTCTCCTTTTCGCGGGTTTTGCAAGGAAATGACGCTAAATGGGAACATTTTGCAGTCCAGCCCGTTGCGTTAACCCAGCAACTCTGAGTCCTTGATCTGATTTTTATGGGGTCTAATGGTTGCTTAAAAGAACAGGTTATGCGCACCCGCTGCGGCGATCAGCAGGGCGCGCTTTGCCGACAGTTGGCCCTGCACTTCGCTCAAGTCTGGGTAGGGTTTGTTCAGGTACAGCAAACCATCGGACTTGTAGGGCTCAATCGGCACGTGCCCATTGAGGTGCGCCACCACTTGCAACAAGTGGTCTACCGCAATCACCTTCAACCCCGACGCCAGGCACGCCTCCTCGGCATTCGCCCGAGGCACTATCACGGTGCGCCCGGCCTTGCGCGCCGCCAAAGCCGCCGGTAGCACGCCTTTCACCGCACGCACTTCACCGGACAACGCCAACTCACCCAGGCATTCAATGTCATCGAGCATCAACGCTGGCACCTGCACGCTGGCGGCGAGGATCCCCAGGGCAATCGCCAGATCAAAACGCCCGCCGTCCTTGGGCAGGTCGGCGGGCGCGAGGTTGAGGGTGATGCGGCGCGCGGGGTATTGCAGGGCCGAGTTGAGGATGGCGCTGCGCACGCGGTCTTTGCTTTCCTTGACGGCGGTTTCGGGCAAACCCACCAGTGTGAGGGACGGCAAGCCATTGGCCATATGCACTTCGACGGTGACGGCAGGGGCTTCGACGCCGATCTGGGCGCGGCTGTGGACGATGGCGAGGGACATGCTCGTTCCTTGAAATGGGCGGCCGCTTCCTGCGGTTTTTCAAGGGTAGATGAGGTGGGGGAGTGCAGCGTGGGGGAGGTTTTACAGAACGTATCCGAGGTGCAGCGCAAAACAAATGTGGGAGCGGGCTTGCTCGCGAATGCAGTCTGTCAGACACGAAGATGCTGACTGATCCAGCGCATTCGCGAGCAAGCCCGCTCCCACATTTTGACCGAGTTGCCTCAGTTACTCGGCAGTGTTGGTCAGCCGCGCTTCCAACTCTGCCACCTTCGCCTCCAGGCTCTCCAGCCGCGCACGCGTGCGGGCGAGCACCACCATCTGGCTGTCGAATTCTTCCCGGCTCACCAGGTCGAGTTTGCTGAAGCCGCTTTGCAGCAAGGCCTTGAATTGGCTTTCGATTTCATTGCGCGGCAGCGCGGTGTCACCGCTGAACAGGCGAGAGGCGTGGCCGCTCAGGGCGTCGAGGAGGTCTTTGGGCGCGAGCATGGGAAGTATTCCGGAAACTGTTGGCGGGCAGTGTATCACGCAGCGTCTATAGTCTTTTTCACGGCCTGCCGCGCACGCTTTTCGCGCATCAGGCTGGGCGAAGGCGCACCGTTTTCGTGCGCATTGCGGTCGCCAACTGGCCCGGCGGGTGGGGTTAAGTGGACAAAGGACTGATTTCAGTGATTTTTACGGAGCTGGCAAGGTTTCTGCTTAGACGATCATGACCCATGCACTGATGCAGTCGCTGTGACGAATGCAGTGCGCCGACGGATCAGGGGTACAGGTTTCGTCACCAGTGGTTAGCTGGCGCCGCAATGGCAATTGCCCTTGCGACGACGCGTTACAAAGCCAGGCACTGCGCTTAGACTTGAGACGGGTTTGTTTTCCTGGGGCAAGTCCACCAATTCGGGAGAGAGTTTTCATGAAGCTAGTCACTGCCATCATCAAGCCGTTCAAGTTGGACGATGTACGCGAGTCGTTGTCCGAGATCGGCGTGCAGGGCATTACCGTTACTGAGGTCAAGGGCTTCGGTCGGCAGAAGGGTCACACCGAGCTGTATCGCGGCGCTGAATACGTCGTCGATTTCCTGCCGAAGGTGAAGATTGATGTCGCCATTGACGACAAGGATCTTGACCGGGTTATCGAGGCGATAACCAAGGCTGCCAACACCGGCAAGATCGGTGACGGCAAGATCTTCGTGGTCAATCTGGAACAGGCTATTCGCATCCGTACCGGCGAAACCGATACCGACGCAATCTAAGCCGCCAAACCCCAACGCCCCAGGAGAAAACAATATGACTCTGCGTAAATTCGCAGGGCTCGGAGCCCTGTTGTCCATCGTAATGCCAAGCCTGGCCATGGCGGCAGACGAAGTGGCTGCTCCAGTCCTCAACTCCGGCGACACCGCCTGGATGCTGACCGCCACCGCATTGGTGCTGTTCATGACCATCCCCGGCTTGGCGCTGTTCTACGGCGGCATGGTCCGCTCCAAGAATATTCTGTCGGTGATGATGCAGTGCTTCGCCATCACCGGCCTGATCAGCATCCTGTGGGTCGTCTACGGCTACAGCATTGCGTTCGATACCACCGGTATGGAACAGGGTGTGGTCAACTTCAACTCCTTCTTCGGCGGCATGGGCAAGGCGTTCCTGGCGGGCGTGACCCCGGCCAGCATCACCGGGCCTGCGGCGTTGTTCCCTGAAGCCGTGTTCATCACCTTCCAGATGACCTTCGCGATCATCACCCCGGCGCTGATCGTCGGTGCCTTCGCCGAGCGTATGAAGTTCTCTGCGATGCTGATCTTCATGGGCATCTGGTTCACCCTGGTCTATGCGCCGATCGCGCACATGGTCTGGAGCGGCAACGGCGGCCTGATGTGGGACTGGGGCGTGCTGGACTTCGCCGGCGGCACCGTGGTGCACATCAACGCCGGTGTGGCTGGCCTGGTGGCGTGCATCGTGCTCGGCAAGCGTAAAGGCTTCCCGACCACCCCGATGGCCCCGCACAACCTGGGTTACACCCTGGTGGGCGCGGCAATGCTGTGGATCGGCTGGTTTGGCTTCAACGCCGGCTCCGCTGCTGCGGCCAACGGCACTGCCGGCATGGCGATGCTGGTGACTCAGATCGCCACCGCCGCCGCCGCGCTGGGCTGGATGTTCGCCGAGTGGATCACTCACGGCAAACCAAGCGCACTGGGTATCGCCTCGGGTGTGGTCGCAGGCCTGGTAGCCGTTACTCCGGCTGCCGGCACTGTTGGCCCGATGGGCGCCCTGGTGATCGGCTTGGTGGCCGGTGTGGTCTGCTTCTTCTGCGCGACCAGCCTCAAGCGCAAGCTGGGCTATGACGACTCCCTGGACGCATTCGGCGTGCACGGTATCGGCGGCATCGTCGGTGCCATCCTCACCGGTGTATTTGCAGCCCCTGCATTGGGCGGCTTCGGCACCGTGACCGATATCGCGGCTCAAGTCTGGATCCAGTGCAAAGGTGTCGGCTTCACCGTGATCTACACGGCGATCGTCACCTACGTCATCCTCAAGGTGCTCGACATGGTCATGGGCCTGCGTGTCACCGAAGAGGAAGAGGCTGTCGGCCTCGACCTGGCACAACACAACGAACGCGGCTACAACTTGTAAGTATGCGTAAAAAAATGCCCGGCTTGCCGGGCATTTTTTTGTCTGATGTTTGTCAGTCGTAACACGCTGTGCCGGTTTTTGCGCTGAGTTTGGGGTGAGGCGCCCATGGCGTTTTTCAGCGTGCGAATGTCTTACAGGCATGTAGGCATATTCGATACTTTGTTTTTTCCCAGAGCGCGCTAGAATGCGCGCCGATGGGCGGAGAACTGTATGTGGCAACAGACCCTGATTACCCTGCGGGCCAAGCCCCGGGGCTTTCACCTGGTGACCGATGAGTTGCTTGCCGGCTTGCCTGAACTGAAGGCGTGTCGTGTGGGCCTGTTGCACCTGTGGTTGCAGCACACCTCGGCGTCGTTGACCGTCAACGAGAATGCCGACCCGGCGGTTCGCCGTGACTTCGAGCGTTTTTTCAACTCGCTGGTGCCGCAAGGCCGCACCGGGTTCGAGCACAACGACGAAGGTCCGGACGACCTGCCGGCGCACTTCAAGGCCAGTCTCCTGGGCTGCCAGCTGAGTTTGCCGGTAAGGGCCGGCCGCTTGGCGATGGGGACCTGGCAAGGGGTTTATCTGGGCGAGCACCGTGATCACGGCGGTGCCCGTAAAGTCCTCGCCACCTTGCACGGTGATGGGGCATAAGCCACTGGTTATCCAGTGGATGTTGATTTTTTCCCGGTGGCCTCGACAGAGGGTAAAGCTGGGCTATAACTAATCTGCTTTTCGCAAGTCATGAGGTAGAACATGAGCGACGATGATCTGGAAAACGACGAACTCGAAGTAGGTGACGAAGACGACACCGAAGAAGGTCTTGAAGCGGCGGCTGATGACGTTGCTGAAGACGACGGTGGCGATGATGCGCCTGCCCCGGCTGCCAAAGGTAAAGCCAAGGCGGCTGTTTCGGTAGATGAATTGCCGAGCGTTGAAGCCAAGAACAAAGAGCGTGATGCCCTGGCCCGCGCGATGGAAGAGTTCCTCGCTAAAGGCGGCAAAGTGCAGGAAGTCGAGGCTAACGTGGTGGCCGACCCACCGAAGAAGCCGGATAACAAGTACGGCAGCCGACCTATCTGAGGTCTGCTTCCTGCTTGTAAAAAAGCCCGCCGTCGCTGCGGGCTTTTTCATGCCTGATGATTTATTGGAACCTTGTGGTTATCCCAATGTGTTACTGCCACTTGCGGAGCAATTCCGGTAGCTCGGTCAGACTGCGAATCTGCGCATCCGGGCGCTTGTCTGCTTCCCATGCTTTGTCCGTCGGGTTGAACCACACCGCGCGAAGCCCGGCCTGCTGGGCTCCGGCAATGTCATCCCCTGGGTGATCGCCGACGTGCACCGCCGCACTGGCATCGACGCCACCGCGTTGCAACGCTGCCTCGAACAATCGCGCATCCGGCTTGGCGATGCCGATATCCTCCGCACGCAAGGCAAAGTGGAAATAGTCCGCCAGGCCGACGCGCTGCACATCCGCGTTGCCGTTGGTGATCACCCCCAGCAGGAAGTGCTGGCGCAGCGCCTGCAACATCGGTTCGGCTTCGGGAAATACGGTGAGCTGGTGACGTGCGTGGATGAAGGCCTCGAAGCACACATCGGCCATCTCCGTGGCTTGTGGCTGTGGGTATCCGGCCTCCTCGAAGGCGTGCATCAGCACCCGGTGGCGCAGCACGCTGATGCGGTGTTTGAGCTCCGGGTGACGCTGCAACACCTGTTGGCGCAGGCTGGCGAAATGCTCCAGGGGCAAGTCGCCTACCTTGGAAGCATTGACCGCCAGCCATTCACGCATCGACGCTTCAGCGCTGATGATGACCGGCACGTTATCCCAGAGCGTGTCGTCCAGGTCGAAAGTGATCAGCTTGATACTCATGAGTCGCCGCCCTTGATGCGTTTGGCCCGTGGATGGGCGCTGTCGTACACCGTTGCCAGGTGTTGGAAGTCCAGATGGGTGTAGATCTGCGTGGTCTTGATATCGGAGTGGCCGAGCAGCTCTTGCACGGCGCGCAGGTCCTGGGATGACTCCAGCATATGACTGGCAAACGAGTGCCGCAGCATATGCGGGTGCAGGTTCTGGCCCAGTTCGCGCTCGCCGGCGGTCTTGACCCTTATTTGTATCGCCCGTGGCCCGAGGCGCCGGCCTTGCTGGCTGATAAATACCGCATCATCCGCCGGGTTGGCCAGCGCCCTGAGTGGCAACCACAGTTGCAGGGCTTCGCGGGCCTTTCTGCCCACCGGCAACACGCGGGTCTTGCTGCCCTTGCCCAGCACTTGCACCAAGCCGTCTGCCAGGTCCAGTTGGTCGAGGTTCAGGCCGGTCAGTTCCGACAGGCGCAGGCCTGAGGAATAGAACAATTCGAGGATGGCCTGATCGCGATGGGCGAGAAAGTCATCCTCCACGGCACCGTCCAGCAATTGCAGGGCGCGGTCAGTGTCCAGGGTCTTGGGCAGGCGCCGCTCTCCTTTGGGTGGAGACAGGCCATTGGCGGGGTCGTGGTCGCACAGGCCTTCGCGGTTGAGGTAGTGATAGAGCCCCCGCACCGCCGACAGCAGGCGTGACAGGCTGCGCGAGGACTGACCTTGCTGGTGCAGGCGTGCGATCAGACTGCGCAGGCTCTGGATGTCCAGGGCTTTCCAACTGGTGACCTGCTGTTTTTCGCAGTACGCCAGGACCTTGTTCAAGTCCCGCCGGTAAGCCTCCAGCGTATGGGGCGACACCTGGCGCTCGTTGCGCAGGTGAGCGCAGTAAGCGTCCAGTTGCCGTTCCATCGCTAGCGCACCGCGCGCAGGGCAGTGGTGAAGCGCGGTAGAACGCGGCCCAGCACTTCGGCGATGTAGGTCAGGAACAGCGTACCCACCGAGCTTTTATAGTGCGCAGGATCGCGGCTGGCGATGGCCAGTACGCCGTGCAAACCTTGATAGGTGAGGGCGACGACGGCGGTGGAGCCGATCTGTTTGCGCTGTTCGGCACCAAACAGGAAGTCCAACTCATGCTCGCGCAAGGTGCCGCTGATGGTCTTGCCTTCGCAGAGCAGGCCGCCAATTGCAGTTTGCGCGTCGCTGCCGCTGACCCAACGACCTACCGGCATCGGGTTGTCGCTGAACAGGATCAGGCTGACAAACGGCACCTGGAAGTCCTGGCGCAGGCTGTCTTCCACCGCGATCACGGTTTCTTCCAGGCTGGTGGCATCCATCAGCGCCAGAATCAGGCGACGGGTCTTGTCGAACAGGCGGTCGTTGTCGCGGGCCACGTCCATCAGATGCGAGAGCTTGTGACGCATCTCGATATTGCGCTCGCGCAGGATCTTCATCTGGCGCTCCACCAGCGACACGGTGTCGCCGCGCTGGTGGGGGATGCGCAGCGCCGGCAGCAGTTCTTCGTGCTCGACGAAGAAGTCCGGGTTCGCCTCAAGGTACGCCGCGACAGCAGCGGCCTCCAGACTTTCGCTCGGGGTTGCGGGTGCGGGTACTTGAGGCTTATCGGTCATTAGCTTGGCTCACTCATAGACGGACCTGTCCTTCGTATACACGCGAGGCCGGCCCGGTCATCAGCACCGGGTGGCCTGGGCCTGCCCATTCGATGGACAGGCGTCCACCGGGCAGGTCGATCAGCAGCGGCGAATCCATCCACCCTTGGCTGATCGCGGCCACGGCAGCGGCGCAAGCACCGGTGCCGCAGGCCTGGGTTTCGCCGGCGCCGCGTTCCCACACGCGCAATTGTGCGCGGGAACGGTCGATCACCTGCAGGAAGCCCACATTGACCCGTGCCGGAAAGCGCGGGTGGTGTTCGATCTTCGGCCCCAGTTCATGCACGGGGGCGTTGTTGATGTCGTTGACCCGCAGCACGGCATGGGGGTTGCCCATGGACACGGCAGCGATGTCGACCGATTGGCCATCCACGTCCAGTGCATAACTGACGGCCTGCTCGGTGGCCTGGAACGGAATATCCGCCGGCACCAGGCGCGGCGCGCCCATGTTGACGCTGATCTGGCCGTCGCTGCGGATGTCCAGTTCGATCACGCCGCTCTTGGTCTCGACGCGGATCTGGCGCTTGGCGGTCAGGCGCTTGTCCAGCACAAAACGTGCAAAGCAGCGCGCACCGTTACCGCACTGTTCCACTTCGGAGCCGTCGGAGTTGAAGATCCGGTAACGGAAATCAACCTCCGGGTTGCTCGGCGCCTCGACGATCAGCAGTTGGTCGAAACCAATCCCGGTATGCCGGTCGCCCCACTGTTTAGCGTGTTTGGGCAGGATGTGCGCGTGCTGGCTGACCAGGTCAAGGACCATGAAATCATTGCCCAACCCGTGCATCTTGGTAAAACGCAGCAGCATGGCTTACTCCGGCAGCAGGCTTTCGCCAGCATACAACTCGGCTACCGTCTCGCGGCGACGCACTTCAAACGCTTGATCACCGTCCACCAGCACCTCGGCGGTACGGCCGCGGGTGTTGTAGTTGGAACTCATGACAAACCCGTAGGCACCGGCCGAATGCACGGCCAGCAGATCGCCTTCTTCCAGGGCCAACTGGCGATCCTTGGCCAGGAAGTCGCCGGTTTCGCAGATCGGGCCGACGATGTCATAGGCGCGGGCTTCGCTTTCGCGAGGCGTCACGGCGGTGACATTCATCCAGGCCTGGTACAGCGCCGGGCGGATCAGGTCGTTCATCGCCGCGTCGACGATGGCGAAATCCTTGTGTTCGGTATGCTTGAGGTACTCGACCTGGGTCAGCAGCACACCGGCGTTGGCGACGATATAACGGCCTGGCTCGAACATCAGCGTCAGGTCGCGGCCTTCGGTGCGCTCGCGCACGGCTGCGATGTAGTCGGCAATCAGCGGCGGCTCTTCATCGCGATACCGCACGCCCACGCCACCACCGAGGTCGATGTGGTGCAGGTAGATGCCGCATTCGCCCAGGCGGTCGATCAGCGCCAGCAGACGGTCGAGCGCATCCAGGAACGGCGGCAGGGTGGTCAGTTGCGAGCCGATATGGCAGTCGACACCCAGCACTTCAAGGTTTGGCAACTGGGCGGCGCGGATGTACACGTCTTCGGCGTCGGCAATGGCGATGCCGAACTTGTTCTCTTTGAGACCGGTGGAAATGTAAGGGTGGGTGCCGGCATCGACGTCCGGGTTGACGCGCAGGGAGATCGGCGCGCGAACGCCCATCTCGGCGGCCACGACTTGCAGGCGCTCCAGCTCGTCCGTGGACTCGATGTTGAAGCAATGCACGCCGACTTCCAGGGCGCGACGCATGTCTTCGCGGCTCTTGCCGACGCCGGAGAACACGATCTTGTCAGCCTGGCCACCTGCGGCCAGTACCCGCTCCAGCTCGCCACGGGAAACGATGTCGAAACCGGCGCCAAGGCGCGCCAGGACATTGAGTACACCGAGGTTGGAGTTGGCCTTGACCGCGTAGCACACCAGGTGCGGTACGCCGTCCAGTGCGTCGGTGAAGGAGCGATATTGGGCTTCGATGTGCGCACGTGAGTACACGTACGTCGGGGTACCAAAGCGCTGGGCAATCGCGGACAGCGCCACGCCTTCCGCGAACAGCTCGCCGTCCCGGTAGTTAAAAGCGTCCATGAAGTTCCCTTATTCGTAGGTGTCGTGCTTATGCGCTTTGGATGGCTTTTGCGACGATTGCGCCTGTTCGTTCGGGTCTTTGCTGTCATCTGGCAGGTACAGCGGGCCTTTTTGACCACAGGCACTAACGAGGCAAGCGACCGCGACGAGCGCAGCAAGGGAAGAGATCAGGCGCTTCATGGCGAAATCCTTGAATATGCATTAATTGCGCCCGAGTATACCGACCACCCGCCGGCTTGCCTATGCGCTGAAATACCCGTCCGGCGGGGGTTTGCCGAGATTGTCGAGAAACGTCCTACGCTTGAAGGGGATATTTCATTCCGCCATTCGTGATGAAATCGGTATCCTTTGCAATCGGCGAAGCTCGCCCGTATGGTGCGGCGCTTGAGCAAAGCCAGACACTTTTGAGGTTGCCACAATGAGTTTGACCGAAGCCCGTTTTCACGACCTGGTGGATGCGACCCAGCAGGCGCTGGAAGATATTTTCGACGACAGCGGCCTGGACGTGGACCTGGAAAACTCGGCCGGCGTGCTGACTGTCAAGTTCGAGAGCGGCCAGCAACTGATCTTCAGTCGTCAGGAACCGTTGCGTCAGCTGTGGTTGGCAGCGCGTTCGGGTGGCGTGCACTTCGACTACGACGAAGAAAGCGGCAAATGGCAGTGCGACAAAAGTGAAGAGCTGTTGGGCGAGATGCTCATGCGCCTGGTTCTCGATTATACCGGCGCCGAGCTGGATTTCGACGAGATCTGATCGTGACCCAGCCCGCACCCGTACGCCCGCCCAAGCCGCTGTTCAGTAACGTCAGCCCGGCCGTGCCGTCACCTTGTATCAGTTTGTGTCGCCTGGACGAGCAAAAAGTCTGCCTCGGCTGCTTCCGCCACGTCGAAGACATCCGTGAATGGCGCTCCGCCGACGATGCCCGGCGCCGGGTGATCTGTGCCGAGGCCGAGCAGCGCAGGGCGCACGCCTGAGGCTGTCTTGTTTATTTGTGACGCTGTGGTAGTGTCCGGGTACGCCTCAACTCATCGAGGCCCGTGAGAACCCCGCCTTTTTTTGGCGGGGTTTTGCTTTTTTGTGCAGAAAAAAGGAGTCTGCCTGAATCATGACCACCGCACCGTCCATCATCCTCACCCGTCTTGACGTGCAGCGCCTTGAGCAATTGATCGACCGCTTGGGCGACGAGTTTCCTGGTGTCGAAGCGTTGCAGGCCGAACTCGACCGCGCTGAAGACGTGGTTGGCCACGATGAAGTGCCTGCGGGTGTCGTGACCATGAACTCCAGCGTGCATTGCCGTGAGCAGGGCAGCGGCAAGGACTACCACCTGACGCTGGTGTACCCGAAGCACGCGAATGCCGACGAAGGCAAGATTTCGATCATGGCGCCAGTGGGCAGCGCCTTGCTCGGCCTGCAAGTCGGCCAGCACATCGACTGGCCGGCGCCGGGTGGCAAGACGCTCAAGCTTGAGTTGCTCAGCGTTGAAGGCCAGCCCAAAGATGGCGGTGCTTTCCCGCTCTAAATCTGGCTCAGCGCCTCATTGAGTGACAGTTCCAGCTCGGCTTTGTAGCGCAGGTACAGGTTGCTCGGGCTTTGCACATCACCGAGCAGGCCTGACAGGTCGAGGTCGGTGATGTAGCAGCGGTAGCGTTCAGTCTCACGGCGCTGCCCGACGATTTCCTGGGCGACCACGGCAAACAGCTGGTCGCCGAACTCCAACTCGCAAAACTCCCGCTGATTGCAGTACAGGGTAATGCCCACCTGGCCCGGTGCGGCCTTGCCGATAATCGCCTGCACGTCGTAAAACGGTTTGTTCGTTGGGTTGTGCGGCGCTGGGCGAGGTTCAACGCCGCGCGCGCGCCCACTGCCTGACGGCAATAGCTGGTAATACAAGGTCTGCACCGCACCCAGCGGTTGTTGCGTGTCCAGCGGCGACAACGCGTCCCGTCGATAGATGATCGACTGCAGGAAGCGCTGCAACGGTGCCAACAGGCTTTGCTCATCATGAAACGGCAGGCGTTGTTGCCAGAGCGCGTTGAACTCGTCCAGCACATACAGTTCGGCAAAACCCTCGTTGACCCGGTAGAACACCTGCACACAATCGGCCATGCCCATGGGCAACAGCAGCGCCAGGTCGTGGTCTTCCAGGGCCCTGGCGTCCAGGTGCAATGGGCTGTAGCTCGCCAACTCCTCGCTGAGGTAGGCGATCAGTGCATCCTGGGTTGCCAGTGACACATGGGTGGCCTGGCCTGGCATCAACTCCATCACGTGGTAGTGCTGCTGGACCTGCAGCAAATAGCGGTGGTTGGACTGACCCAGCAACAGGTTCTGCGCGGTGTCGAAGATTTCTTCCACGCGCTGGGCAATGAACTGCGCGCGGTTGTGACAAAAACAACGCACCCGTAGGCGCGGCAGATGATCCGGCGGCAGTTGGTTGAGGTAGTCGCGCAGGCAGTCGAGCAAGGCGTGCGGGCCGTCGTAACGACTGACCATCACCTCGTTCCAACTGTTGAGCGTGACCTGGTCCAGGGTCAGCACCAGGTTGTCGCGCACTCCGGCGTAACTCAGCGAGTCGGTGCGCTCGGTGGTCATCAGGATGTTCAGTTCGCGGTGATGCTTGAGCGGGTCGACGCCGACGTTGATCAGCAGCAACACCTCTTCGGGCACCGCCGAGCGCAACAGGTTGACTTCGTCGACGCTGGCCAGCGGCAGGGCGACGGTCTGTTGCAGGCTGCCCAGCAGGTTGAACAGCTCGAATTCGGTCATGTCGCTGGTGCCGGGGTGCAGCGCCAGGCGGGTGCTGCTGTCGATCACGCCGTTGCGGTGGCACCAGGTGAGCATCTCCAGCAGGTCGCGGCTGCGCTTGATCGGCGCGAAGTGCTCCCATTCCAAGGCCGTGAGGTTGCCGTTGTACAGGCCCCAATGATGCTGGCCCGGCTCCTTGCGGTTGGGCGACTGCACCAGGGTCAGGGTGTCTTCGGCCAGGTCCGGGGCGATGCCAGGGTTGATGAACTCAACCTTGCCCGCCTTGCGTTCGAATGCGGCGTACAGGCGTCGGCCCAGCACGTTGAGGTCACGCTTGTTGATCAGGCTGACGGTCTGTTCGGTGCGGGCGAACTGGGTCAGGAACCGGTAGCTGTAATTCAGCTCGCTGACCAACGCGCGGCGCTCGGCGGCCACCTGGCGTACTTTCCATTGGCTACGGCTGTCCAGCAGGGCCAATTGGCGCGGGTCCCAGCCCCATTCGTGGGCCAGGCGCTCCAGCAACAGCCGCTGCCAACTGGTGCTGCGTTGGCCGGCGGTGAGTTTGCGATTGACCTTCAGGTACAGGGCGCGGCGTACCAGTTCCAGGCGTTCTGGCTCGTTGCGCGCTTTGAGGTATTCCTCGATGCGACGGTACACCACGATGTACGGGTCCAGCTCGTCCAGGTCCATCTGGTTGGCGAACACCGCGCGCTTGAAGCGCAGGCTCAGGCAATGCACGTTCGGGTGTTCGCTGGCGTAGACCTCGGTCAGCAGCAGTTTGAGCACCGACTTGTAGGGCGATTCAATGCCCTTGAACAGCTGCCACAGCCCGGCGCCAATGAATTCGCCGGGTGGGATGCGTGCCAGGTGGCCGAGGTCGAGGGTTTCATCGGCACGGATAAACCGCTTGGAGAGCAGCGTGTGGGTGAATTCGGCGTAACGGGTTTCTTCATACACGGGCACCAGCCACCAGATCGGCGTGCGCCCGGCCAGCCAGATGGCGGTGCGGTAGAACTCATCCAGCAGCAGGTAATGCTGGGTGGTACCGCAGTCGTCGGAGCTCAACTGGGTATCGCGTTCGCCAAGCACGAAGCGTGTTGGCTCGATCAGAAAGAAGTGCGCCTCGGCGCCCATGGTCATCGCCCAGGCCTCCAGCAGTTGGCATTTCTTGCGCAGTTCGGCCAGCTCGTTGTCACCCAGATCCGCTGCGTGGCACACCCACACATCCATATCACTCTGGTCCGCCTGGGCCAGCGTACCGAGGCTGCCCATCAGGAACAGGCCATGGATCGGCTTGGGCTGATTGACCGGGCGCGGTTTGTAAGAGAACGAGCGGGTCAGGCGCTGGGCTTCGGTCAGGGCCTGGGCGTCGGGTTCGAAGTTTGACAGCCCGGCTGGGGTGCTGCCCGATACATAGCCTGGCAACAGCGGATGATTGACGTGGAAAAACAGCGGCAGCAGCGTCAGCACGCTCTGCTGGCGCGGCGTCAGCCCCTCAACGGCGCGGGCCATGCGGCCTTCATTGAGTGCCATGAAGCGCGCACGCAATTGGGCCAGCACCTTGCGGTCGATGCCTTCGTCCAGGTCGGGGCGGATTTCATGGGTGCGGGTCATGTCGAACTCGGTGGCTCGCAGGGCCCGACGTGGGCGGCCGTGTAGGAGTTTACAGCCAGTAGCGTAGGAGGTTTAGAGGGAAATGATTTTTGACGCCAGAATTTCGCGCGTTCCACGGCAACGCCCTCGGAATCCGCAGCAGGCGGACTCCATGGGCGGTATCAGGTATCAGGCGGCTTCTTTGGTGCTGGCTGTAGTCAAGATGGTCAGCAGGGTTTGGGCCTGCTCGGCAGCGTCCCGGCCAAGGCTGGTCAGGTAGCCCCCGTCCGGCTGGTCAATAAGGCCTTTGGCATGGAGGCGCTTGGCAGCAGCGATTGCAGCAGGGGCGGCGGTGTTATGGACTTTCAGGCCTTCCTTGGTGCTGTCCAAGGGGAAGAGTACAAGGATTTCCAGTTCGGCAACCAACTCAGGGGTATACGACATAAGGACTCCAGACTTTCTAAAATTTATTAGAGGCTAGCAGGCCATAAGGTGAACGCACTTTGCCGAACTGTCCAGCGTGTTGCAGCGTGCCGGGGTTATTCCTTTTCAGGCGGCAGCTCAGGCAGCGCTCGTAGGGCGGCTTCGTACCACTGGGTATTGAATGCGCGGTCCTCATCGAGCATGGCGTCGATTTCGAATGCCAGCACGTGGGCCATCAGATTCAGGGTCTCTTCACGTTCATAACCCACCAGCGTCAGTTTGTTGAACGTGGCTTTGGCAGCGGGTGGGTTGTCGCTTTCGATTTGGTTTTCGATGGCTTCGATCAGCGTGTTTTCGGTGAATTCTTCTTCGTCGTTGTCGATATCGGTCGGCTCGCTCATGGCAGGCTCCTTAAGGAAAGGGCGCCAGTCTACCCCCATTCAGGCAGGTGATGCTGCTGGTCAGGGCGGCGCCCTGGATCTATAACTCCTGCAGCCAACCCCGCACACGGCCTGGAGGCTTTGCGATGCTCAAGCTCTACGGATTTTCGGTCAGCAACTACTACAACATGGTGAAACTGGCGCTGCTGGAGAAAGGCCTCTTGTTTGAAGAGGTGCCTTTCTACGCAGGCCAGACACCTGAAGCCCTGGCCGTGAGCCCCCGAGGCAAGGTGCCCGTGTTGGGGGTCAAACAGGGCTTTATCAACGAAACCAGTGTGATCCTCGAATACATCGAGCAAACCCAGGAAGGCCCGGCGCTGCTGCCGGCGGACCCGTTCCAGCGCGCCCAGGTGTTGGCGCTGTGCCGGGAAATCGAGCTGTACATCGAATTGCCTGCCCGTGCGTGTTTCGCCGAGGCGTTTTTTGGCATGCCGGTACCGGAGGCGATCAAGGACAAATCCAAGGCCGAGCTGTTGCTGGGGATGGGTTCTTTAGGCCGACACGGCAAGTTCGCGCCTTACGTGGCGGGGGAGAGCTTTACGATTGCAGACCTGTATTTCATGTACAGCGTGAACCTCGCCTGTGCGGTGGGCGAGAAGCTGTTTGGCCTGGATTTGCTGGCGCAAATGCCGGCGGCCAAGGCGTTGCTGGAAAAGCTGCATGCACTGCCCAATGCCCAGAAGGTCGCGGCGGACCGGGAGGCGGCGATGCCGGCGTTCATGGCGATGATTGCTGCCAAGAAATAGGTACCGCTTTTGTGGCGAGGGAGCTTGCTCGCGCTGGAGTGCGAAGCGCTCCCAAGATTTTGGGGCTGCTACGCAGCCCGGCGCGAGCAAGCTCCCTCGCCACAGGGATCAGCGGATAGCCAGTAAAGCCTGGCCGCGCACGACGGCGGCCTTCACCTGCGCCGGCGCAGTACCGCCGATGTGGTTACGCGCATTCACCGAGCCTTCCAAGGTGAGCACGGCAAACACGTCCTGCTCGATCTGGTCGCTGAACTGGCGCAGTTCTTCCAGGCTCATTTCCGCCAGGTCCTTGCCGGTCTCTACGCCGTATTTCACCGCGTGGCCGACGATTTCGTGGCAGTCACGGAACGGCAGGCCACGGCGTACCAAGTAGTCCGCCAGGTCCGTCGCGGTGGAGAAACCGCGCAAGGCCGCTTCACGCATGATCGCGTGTTTTGGCTTGATCGCCGGGATCATGTCGGCAAACGCACGCAGCGAGTCGCGCAGGGTATCGGCGGCGTCGAACAGCGGTTCCTTGTCTTCCTGGTTGTCCTTGTTGTAGGCCAGCGGCTGGCCTTTCATCAGGGTCAGCAGGCCCATCAGCGCGCCGAATACCCGGCCGCTCTTGCCACGTACCAACTCCGGCACGTCGGGGTTTTTCTTTTGCGGCATGATCGAGCTGCCGGTGCAGAAGCGGTCTGGCAGGTCAATGAACTGGAATTGCGCGCTGGTCCACAGCACCAGCTCTTCGGAGAAGCGCGACAAGTGCATCATCGCAATGCTGGCGGCGGCGCAGAATTCGATGGCGAAGTCGCGGTCGGATACGCCGTCCAGCGAGTTGCCGCCGACGGCATCGAAGCCCAGCAATTGCGCGGTGTACTCGCGGTCGATCGGGTACGTGGTGCCGGCCAGTGCGGCGCTGCCGAGCGGCATGCGGTTGGCGCGCTTGCGGCAATCGACCAGGCGTTCGTAGTCGCGGCTGAGCATTTCGAACCAAGCCAGCAGGTGGTGGCCGAAGGTCACGGGCTGGGCGGTCTGCAAGTGAGTGAAGCCGGGCATGATGGTGTCCGACTCGCGCTCTGCCTGCTCCAGCAGGCCTTTTTGCAGGCGAGTGATTTCGGACAGGATCAGGTCGATTTCATCGCGCAGCCACAGGCGGATATCGGTGGCCACCTGGTCGTTACGGCTACGGCCGGTGTGCAGTTTCTTGCCAGTCACACCGATACGGTCGGTGAGGCGGGCCTCGATATTCATGTGCACGTCTTCCAGGTCGACGCGCCAGTCGAACGTACCGGCTTCGATCTCACCGCGGATGGTGGTCAGGCCGTCGATGATGCTGTCGCGCTCGGCATCGGTCAGCACGCCGACTTTCGCCAGCATGGTGGCGTGGGCGATGGAGCCCATGATGTCGTGGCGGTACAGGCGCTGGTCGAAGGTGACGGAGGCGGTGAAACGGGCGACGAAGGCGTCGACGGGTTCACTGAAGCGGCCGCCCCAGGACTGGTTGGTCTTGTCGGTGCTCATGGATTCGCTCGTGGTCTGCTTAATTAAAGAGGCATGGAAGTCTGCCGGCGATAATAACAGGGTTGCCCCTGGAGGCGGTGCTGCGGGTCGTCGGCATTTTTATTTGTGCAAAGGATGGCTAAGTGCCTTGCCGTCGAACGCGTGCAGGACGAGACTGGAGATGGACGCGTGTTGATACGATATTTGACGATTGAGCACTATCGTCTCGGCAAGCGTCTACAGTTGGACTGATAGTGTGTGAATGCACCAAAGTCGGGTATTGCGGTCAGAGCCTGACTATCCATTTAAACGGGGGGTATTCGGATTGTGTATCAGCAAACCCTACGACGATGCCCGATGGCAGCAGGTCTTGGGCGCTATTGAACAGGTCCGGGTAAATATGGGTGCCGCTGCCGGGGCACTTTTTGCCGCTCGCGCTAGTCTTAGCGTGGATCGCTGTGACGCAAGTCACCGCACCTGTCTACGCTATCCTTGTGCGAGACTCACGCAGGAATCCAGCGCAATATGAATGTCCTGATCGTTGATGACGAACCCCAAGCCCGCGAGCGACTGAGCCGTTTGGTCAGTGAGCTCGAGGGTTATACAGTCCTTGAACCGAGCGCCAGCAACGGCGAGGAGGCGTTGACGCTGATCGACAGCCTCAAGCCCGATGTGGTGTTGCTCGATATCCGTATGCCGGGCCTCGATGGCCTGCAAGTTGCCGCTCGCCTGAGTGAGCGCGAATCGCCACCTGCGGTGGTGTTATGCGCCGCTCAAGAAGAGTTCGCAGCGCAGACGCTGGAAGCCAGTGACGTGAGTTTCGTGGTTAAGCCCGTGACTGCTGAAGCCCTGCTCAAGGCCTTGAAAAAGGCTGAACGTCCCAGTCGCAGCCAACTCGCCGCCTTGACCCAGCCAGCGGCCCAGAGTGGTAACGGGCCGCGCAGCCATATCAGCGCACGCACCCGCAAAGGCATCGAGCTGATCCCGCTGAGCCAGGTGGTCTATTTTATTGCCGATCACAAGTATGTGACCCTGCGGCACGAGGCCGGTGAAGTGTTGCTCGATGAGCCGCTCAAGGCCTTGGAAGACGAGTTTGGTGACCGCTTCGTACGTATCCACCGCAATGCACTGGTGGCCCGCGAGCGTATCGAACGCCTGCAACGTACACCTCTGGGGCACTTTCAGTTGTTCCTCAAGGGGCTCAATGGCGATGCCTTGATCGTCAGCCGGCGCCATGTCGCCGGCGTTCGCAAGATGATGCAGCAGCTTTAGCCCAAGGGCTGTGGCGAGGTCTGCAGTTGTTATCCCGGTGCGACGTGGCCAGGGAGGCCCCGCACTTGCTGATTCAAATCAAAGCGTATTTGCCTGAGCTGTTATTATCTGCCGTATCTATTCAGTACGGATTGATCCATGTCCTCTCGCGAAATCCGCATCGCCACCCGTAAAAGTGCCCTGGCCTTATGGCAGGCCGAATACGTCAAAGCACGCCTTGAGCAGGCCCATCCTGGCCTCAAGGTGTCCCTGGTGCCCATGGTCAGTCGCGGCGACAAGCTGCTCGACTCGCCACTGTCGAAGATTGGTGGCAAGGGCCTGTTCGTCAAGGAGCTGGAGACCGCGCTGCTGGAAAACGAAGCCGACATCGCCGTGCATTCGATGAAAGACGTGCCCATGGACTTCCCTGAAGGCCTGGGCCTTTTTTGCATCTGCGAGCGTGAAGACCCGCGTGATGCTTTCGTTTCCAACACCTATACTTCCCTGGATGAGCTGCCGCAAGGCAGCATTGTCGGCACGTCCAGCCTGCGTCGACAGGCGCAGTTGTTGAGCCGTCGCCCGGACCTGCAGATTCGCTTTCTGCGCGGCAACGTCAACACTCGCCTGGCCAAGCTGGACGCCGGGGAGTATGACGCGATCATCCTCGCGGCTGCCGGGTTGATCCGCCTGGGCTTCGAAGACCGCATCACCTCGGCCATCAGCGTCGAAGACAGCTTGCCTGCTGGCGGGCAGGGCGCGGTGGGCATCGAGTGCCGCACCGCGGATGCTGAAATCCATGCACTGCTCAAACCGCTTGATCACCACGACACTGAAGTGCGCGTGACGGCCGAGCGTGCCCTGAACAAACACCTCAACGGTGGCTGCCAAGTGCCCATCGCCTGCTACGCCGTGCTCGAAGGTGAAAACCTGTGGCTGCGCGGCTTGGTCGGCGACCCGGACGGTGGCACCTTGCTGACGGCCGAAGTGCGCGGGCCACAGCGCGACGCCACGGCCTTGGGGATCCAGGTCGCCGAAGAGTTGTTGGGTAAAGGCGCTGGCGCCATCCTGCAAAAAGTCTACGGCGAGGCCGGCCCGCAGTGACCGATTGGCGAGTGCTGCTGACACGGCCTGCGCAGGAATCGTCGGCCCTGGCAGCGGCGTTGCACGAAGCCGGTATCTTCAGCAGCAGCTTGCCTTTGCTGGACATTGAGCCGTTACCCGTTACCCCTGAACAACGGGCCGTCTTCGGCGATCTTGGCCGCTACTGCGCGGTGATCGTGGTGAGCAAGCCCGCTGCGCGCCTTGCCCTGCAACAGCGGGCTCGGCATCCCACGCCGCAAATGCCCTGGTTCAGCGTCGGCGCGGCGACTGCGCAGGTACTGGCCGATCACGGCCTTAACGTTCACTATCCCGAAACCGGCGACGACAGCGAGGCGTTGCTTCAATTGCCTGCGTTGCGCGAGGCTATCGCACGGCCGGATGCGCGGGTGTTGATCCTGCGTGGCGAGGGTGGTCGTGAGCTGCTGGCGGAGCGTTTGCGCGAGCAAGGTGCTAGTGTCGACTATCTGGAGTTGTACCGTCGGTTCATGCCGGCCTACGACGCCGGCGTGCTGGCGCAACGCATCCAGTTGGAACGCTTGAACGGCCTGGTGGTCAGCAGTGGGCAGGGTTTTTTGCACCTGCAAGCCTTGGCCGGTCCCGATTGGCCGCAGGTGGCACAGCTGCCGTTGTTCGTGCCCAGCCCACGAGTCGCCGAGATGGCACGGGCTGCTGGCGCAGAAAAAGTTGTGGATTGTCGCGGCGCGAGTGCCGCGGCTTTGTTAGTGGCGTTACGGAGTCATGCCGTTCCCACTCTCTGATACGCAAAGGACGGATACGTGAGCGAAACAGCCTTGCCTAAAGATGAAGCCCAACCCGCACTCGATGCGCCGGTTGAGTCACCGGTCACCGCGCCGCGCCGTGGCAATGGCCTGGCAGTTGTCGCCCTGCTGCTTGGTGCTGCAGGTGTCGCCGCCGGCGGGTGGGGGATCTGGCAGGTCCGCGCCCTGCAAGCCAGCAGCCAACAACAGCTGGGGCAGGTGCAGACCCTGGACGATCAATCCCAGTCCCTCAAACAGAGCCAGCAGCAGTTGGCTGCGCGTCTGGCCCAGTTACCGGGTGCGGACGAGTTGGAGGAGCGCCGCCGCCTGGTTGCCCAATTGCAGGGTGATCAACAGCGCCTGAACCAGCGCCTGGAAACCGTGTTGGGTGCCAGCCGCAAGGATTGGCGTCTGGCGGAAGCCGAGCACTTGATCCGTCTGGCGAGTCTGCGCCTGTCGGCCCTGCAAGATATCAACAGCGCCCAGGCACTGGTCCAGGGCGCCGACGAAATCCTGCGTGAACAGAGCGACCCAGGCTCCTACGCCGCCCGTGAGCAACTGGCCAAGAGCCTGGCCGCGCTGCGCAGTACCGAGCAGCCGGATCGTACCGGGCTGTACCTGCAACTGGCGGCGCTGCGTGACCAGGTTGTGCAACTGGCGGCCATTGCCCCCGAATATCAGCTCACCGAACCCGCTTCTCAGGGGCGCCCGACCGCAGATACAGACAACCGCTGGAGCCAGTGGTGGGAGCAGATATCTCGCTACTTCCGCATCGATTTCAACCCTGACGACAACATCCGGCCACTGCTCGCTGGCCAGGGCTTGAACCAAGTGCGCCTGGCCTTGAGCCTGGCCCTGGAGCAAGCCCAGTGGGCGGCACTCAATGGTGAGGCGGCCGTGTACAGCCGCTCGCTGGGCGAAGCGCGCAGCGTGTTGCAGGACAACTTCAACCAGGACAACCCGCAGAGCAAGGCGATGCTGGCGCGTATTGCCGAGCTTGAGCCCAAAGCCGTCTCGGTGGTGACGCCCGACTTGGCTGCGAGCCTGGCAGCGGTACAGGCATACCTCGAACGTCGTCACCTGTCTGCCGACGAAGCCAAGGCGGCGGCTGGCAAGCCGGCGACCCAGGAGTAGAGCCGATGAAGCGTTTCTATGTGATCCTGGTGTTGGCGATTGCGGTCGCCCTGGCACTGGCTGTGGGCATTTCGAAACACACGGGCTACGTGCTGATTACCTACCCTCACGTGCTGCATTACGAGTCGAGCCTGTGGGCGACGGTGGTGGCTGTGTTTGCCATCGGCCTTGCCCTCTACGTGATCCGTGTGTTGCTGAGCCTGGTGACCACCTCCGGTGGCGTGGTCAACCCGTGGTCGCGGCGTAACCGCAGTCGCCGTGTGCAGATCGCCATCGAGCAGGGCCAGATGGACCTCGCCGAAGGCCGCTGGGCCAGCGCCGAGCGCCACCTGCACCGCGCAGCCGAAGCAGAGCGCCAGCCGTTGCTGTACTACCTGGGCGCGGCCCGGGCGGCGAATGAGCAGGGGCGTTATGAAGAGTCGGATGGCTTGCTCGAGCGAGCCCTGGAGCGCCAGCCCCAGGCCGAACTGGCCGTTGCCCTGAGCCATGCGCAATTGCAGTTGGACCGTGGCGATACGGACGGCGCACTGACCACCTTGCAGGCCATGCACGAGCGTCATCCCCACAACGCCCAGGTATTGCGCCAGTTGCAGCGTTTGCATCAGCAACGTGGCGACTGGTCGTCGGTGATTCGCCTGCTGCCGGAGTTGCGCAAGGACAAGGTGCTGCCCGCCAGTGAGCTGGCCGAACTTGAGCGTCGCGCCTGGGGTGAAAACCTGACCCTCGCTGCCCAGCGCGAGGAGCAGGGTGAAGCGGGTTTGCAGTCCCTTGAGCGGGCCTGGCAGCAACTGACGTCTGCCCAGCGCCAGGAGCCTCAATTAGTCCTTGCCTATGCCGAGCAACTGCGTCAGTTAGGCGCAGATGCCAAGGCCGAGGAGGTCCTGCGCGGCGCCATCAAGCGCGGTTACGATAGTCACCTGATCCGGCTGTACGGCCTACTGCGCGGCAGCGACCCGGCCCGGCAATTGAAGTTTGCCGAGGGTTGGCTCAAGGACCATCTGCACGATGCCAGCCTGTTGCTGACGCTGGGCCGCTTGTGCCTGCAAAACAGCCTGTGGGGCAAGGCACGGGACTATCTCGACACGAGCCTGCAGGTGCAGCGCAACCCTGAAGCGTGCGCGGAGCTGGCGCGCCTGCTGGCCCAGTTGGGTGATACTGAACGAAGCAACCAGTTGTTTCAGGAAGGCCTGGGTCTTTTGGATAATCGCCTGTTGGCATCCCCGCTGCCGGTGCCTGTCCGGAGTTGATGTAGGAAAGGAGTACAGGGTTGGCTCAGGTGCGTCTGACAGTCAGCCCTTCAGTACTCTGAAAATACGCGTTCTGAGGCGCTTTTTCACAAACTCCTACGCTCAGTTGTCTGAGGTCCTCCAAGCTCTGTGGGAATGTCCCTGCGTTTTCACAGAATCGTCTGCGCTGGTGCGTATTGAAAGGGGTCAGGCCTTTCCTCTACCGTAACGACCTATCTTTCGCGATGCGGATAAAGCATGTCTTTGGCCCCTTCACGCTCCTTGTTTTTTCTTGCGTTCATGGCGGGTGCGCTGACATTGGGCGCGTCCTTTTATCTTGAGTTCGGTGCATCGTTGCGGCCCTGCTTCCTGTGTCAGATCCAGCGTATCTTTCTAGCCGCCTTCACGCTGATCAACCTGGTTGCCGCTATTCATAACCCCAGACGCTCCGCCGTCTGCCTTTACGGACTGGCGGGCATGGGGTGCGCACTGCTCGGTGCTATCACTGCTGTGCGTCAGGTGCTGCTGCAAAATGTCGCCTCTGACCAGCTTGCCGATTGCGGGCCCAGCCTGCACTACATGATCGAAAACCTGTCGCTGTGGCAGGCGCTGCAATTGACGGTCAAAGGCACCGTCGATTGTGTGGAAATCAATTGGACCTTGTTTGACTTGAGCCTTCCTGAATGGAGCTTGCTGTTTTTCCTGGGGATGCTGGTCCTGGGTGCTGTGCAGTTCTCAGGCGTGCTGATGGGCCAGCGCTTGCACCCGACAAGGCATTGAACGCAGGCCGCAGTTTGTAGGACCGGATTAAACACTTGTATGAACTTTCTCTCCTGCGTACCTTGAAGCCATAGTCATGCGGGCATAATCTGGCCCGCACGCGTTATTGAAACCGCTTGTCAGACTCGGCTTTGTCCCGCAGCACCTTTATCCTTGAAGCGTTGCGCGGGTATCAGGCGGCAGTGCCCCTATAGGGAAGAGAGATCATCATGCTGGAAAGTTGTCAGAATGCTCAGGAACGCTGGGGTGGAGTGCACAAGCTGATCGACAGCTGGTTGAAGGCACGTCACGAACTGGTTCGGGCCTTTGATGCGCTTGGCGCCAAGCCTGAGGCATTGGCTGAGAATCGCAAGCCGCTGCAGGAGTTCTGTGAAGTGTTGGTGGACTACGTGTCTGCCGGTCATTTCGGTGTCTACGAGCAACTTACCGAGGAGGCGCAAGCCTTCGATGATAAGCGTGGCCTGGAGTTGGCTGAGACCCTTTACCCACGCATCGATGTCATCACCGAAAAACTGCTGGAGTTCACCGACCTGTGTGATGCTGGCCAGTGTGTTGCCGAAAAATTCAAAGAGTTGGGCGCGCTGCTTCACGAGCGTTTCGAACTGGAAGATTGCCTGATCGAAGTTCTGCACAACGCCCACAAGGAAGAGCCTGCCACTCAGGCCTGATCGTTGATGGCGAGATGAAAAAACGGTGCGCATGGCGCACCTTTTTTTATGGGGTCAGTGTCGAGTGCCGAGCAATTCGATTTCGAACACCAGCGGTGTATAGGGTGCAATCAGCTCATCCGCACCGTCGGCACCATAGGCTTGGGCCGATGGGATCACCAGGCGCCATTTCGCCCCCACCGGCATCTGCTGCAACGCGCTGCTCCAGCCGCTGATTACGCTGTCCAGAGGAAACCATTGGGGTTGCGTGCTCTTGTCGAACACTGTGCCATCCGGCAATCGCCCCACGTATTTCACTTGAACCTGATCATTCGCGCCGGGCTTGCTACCGCTGCCGGGCGCCAGTTCGGTAAGCAGGATGCCATCGGCCAACTCGCGCACCCCTTTCGCGGTTTTTTCCTTGGCTAAAAACAGCTGTTCGGCGCTGAGGGCTTTTTCGATTTTGAGGGATTGGGCATTGTCTTCGGCCTGGGCCTCATGCTGCGCAAGAATCTGTTCGATACGCGCGTTATCCAGCGCCAGCGGCTTGCCTTGATATGCTTGCTTGAGGCCTTCGATCAAAGCCTGGATCTGAAGGTCCGGGACCTCGTGGCGCAGGCGCTCACCAAGGCTTGCGCCCAGGCTGTATGCAAGGTCGTGCTGGTCTTGAAGTGCAGTTTTTGCGGGCGATTGCTCGCTCGCATTGGCCACGGAAATCGCCAGGCCCAGAACAATGAAAAGGTAACGCGACATAGGCATTCTCCCGCCGAAAGTGCGACGGATTATGCCAGCGTGGATACGCAAAAAGTGCCGCGTATTTTCGTTATATCGATAAGAATTTTCCCACCGTGCAACGCAAGGCAAAGGATACTGTCAACATGCCCTAGCGGCGGTAAGAGCAGAGGGCTAGTATGAGCCGCACCCACGTCAGCCAGGAGGTAAACCATGTCGGCCAAACAGAAGCCTGTTAATACCCCGTTGCACTTACTCCAACAACTGTCGAGCAGCCTGCTTGAACATCTGGAAAGCGCGTGTTCCCAAGCGTTGGCCGATGCAGAAAAACTGCTCGCCAAGCTGGAAAAACAACGCGGTAAGGCGCAAGAAAAGCTGCACAAATCCCGCACCAAACTGCAAGACGCCGCCACTGCCGGCAAGGCCAAAGCTCAAGCCAAAGCCAAAGACGCTGTCAAAGAACTTGAGGACCTGCTGGACGCCCTCAAGGATCGTCAAGCTGAAACCCGCACCTATATTTCCCAACTCAAAAAAGATGCTCAGGAAAGCCTGAAATTGGCCCAGGGCGTTGGTCGTGTGAAAGAAGCTGTCGCGAAAGTGCTGGGCGCGCGTACTCCTGCAAAAGCCGTTGCCGCCAAGCCAGCTGCCAAAACCGCTGCTGCAAAACCAGCCGCCAAGCCAGCTGCTAAAACCGCTGCTGCAAAACCAGCCGCCAAGCCAGCTGCTAAAACCGCTGCTGCAAAACCAGCCGCCAAGCCAGCTGCTAAAACCGCTGCTGCAAAACCAGCCGCCAAGCCAGCTGCCAAAACCGCTGCTGCAAAACCAGCCGCCAAACCAGCTGCTAAAACCGCTGCTGCAAAACCAGCCGCCAAGCCAGCTGCTAAAACCGCTGCTGCAAAACCAGCCGCCAAGCCAGCTGCTAAAACCGCTGCTGCAAAACCAGCCGCCAAGCCAGCTGCTAAAACCGCTGCTGCAAAACCAGCCGCCAAGCCAGCTGCCAAAACTGCTGCTGCAAAACCAGCCGCCAAGCCAACTGCTAAAACCGCTGCTGCAAAACCGGCCGCCAAGCCAGTTGCTAAAACCGCTGCTGCAAAACCAGCCGCCAAGCCAGCTGCTAAAACTGCTGCTGTAAAACCAGCCGCCAAGCCAGCTGCTAAAACTGCTGCTGCAAAACCAGCCGCCAAACCAGCTGCCAAGCCTGCCGCAAAACCAGCCGCTGCAAAGCCAGCTGCAGCCAAGCCAGCGACCCCGGCGACCCCGGCCGCCGCAGCTCCAACGGCACCGGCCAGCAGCACTCCAGCACCGGTAGCGCCAAGCACCACCCCAACCAGCGCTTCCTAAGTGCCGGTGGCCACGACGCGCAGCTGCTGCAGCACGTCGTGGTCAAGGTTGGCGGCATCCTCAGTCGCCAGTCCTTCCAGCCATCGTTGTTGATTTGCGCTCTGGTTTGATGGCCACGCCAGTGCAAGCACCTCGAGGCGCATTATTAATTCCCGTTCGGCGTCCAACTCCAGGGCCTTGACCCGTTCCCGAAACGCCGCCAGTTGCCCATCCTGCTGCGCCCTGGCTCGCCATTGCATACGCAGCTGTCGCAACGGTTCGATCACCTGTACCTGCCAAGGCTTGGCGATGTGCTTCAGCGCTTGCACGCGCTCGGCTGTCAGCGCGACCCCTCTTTGTTCCAGCCACGCCCCACAGAGCAGCAGGCACACATCCGCGCCTTGCGCCTGCGCGCGCAGGCAGGCTTCTTCGACGCCCGGCCGGGCGTAAGTCGAGAGGGCAAAGCTCCACAGGTCAGCACACATATTCACACCCAAGCCAGCGGGCAACGAAGCTGGTAGACTCCGCCGCCATTATGATCCGACTTCAAAGCCTAACATTACAGCGTGGCCCGCAACGTCTTCTCGAAGACGCCGAGCTGACCCTGCACGCCGGTCACAAAGCCGGCCTGATCGGTGCCAACGGCGCCGGCAAATCCACGTTGTTTGCCCTGTTGCTGGGTGAGCTGACCCCGGACTCCGGGGACTGCCTGCTGCCGGCCGACTGGCGCATCGCCCATATGCGCCAGGAGATCGACACCCTGGACCGCATCGCGATCGACTACGTGCTCGATGGCGACCTGCGCCTGCGCCAGGTGCAACACGACCTCGCCGAGGCCGAAAAAGCCCAGGACGGCGCCGCCCAGGCCCGCTTGCACGCGGAACTGGACAGCGCCGATGGCTACACCGCTGACGCCCGTGCCCGCAAGATGCTCGCCGGCCTTGGTTTTACCAACGAACAGATGGACCGCCCGGTCGCCGACTTCTCCGGTGGCTGGCGCATGCGCCTGAACCTGGCCCAGGCGCTGATGTGTCCTTCGGATCTGTTGCTGCTCGACGAACCGACCAACCACTTGGACCTCGATGCGATCCTGTGGCTGGAAGATTTCCTCAAGAACTACCAGGGCACCCTGCTGCTGATCTCCCACGACCGGGATTTCCTCGACGCTGTGGTCGACAACATCGCCCACGTCGAACAGAAGAAAATCACCCTGTACCGTGGTGGCTACACCGCGTTCGAGCGGGCCCGTGCCGAGCGCCTGGCCCAGCAACAACAGGCGTTCGAGAAGCAGCAGGCGCAACGTGCGCATATGGAAAGCTACATCGCCCGCTTCAAGGCCCAGGCCACCAAGGCCCGCCAGGCCCAGAGCCGGATCAAGGCCCTGGAACGCATGGAAGAACTGTCGGCGGCCCACGTCGATTCGCCGTTCGACTTCGTGTTCCGCGAGTCGGTGAAGATCTCCAGCCCATTGCTGGACCTCTCGGATGCCCGCTTGGGTTATGGCGACAAAACCATCCTGGAAAAGGTCAAGCTGCAGCTCACGCCGGGTGCGCGCATCGGTTTGCTCGGCCCCAACGGCGCGGGCAAGTCGACGCTGATCAAGAACCTGTCAGGTGAGCTGCAACCCCTGGCCGGTCGCCTGACCCGTGGCGAGAACCTGGTGGTGGGCTACTTCGCCCAGCATCAGTTGGACTCCCTCGATGCCAAGGCCAGCCCGCTGTTGCACCTGCAACGCCTGGCGCCGACCGAGCGCGAGCAGCCCCTGCGCGACTTCCTCGGCGGTTTCGACTTCCGGGGTGCGCGTATCGATGAGCCGGTGCTGAACTTCTCCGGTGGCGAAAAAGCTCGCCTGGCCCTGGCGTTGATCGCCTGGGACCGGCCGAACCTACTGCTGCTCGACGAACCGACCAACCACCTGGACCTGGAAATGCGCCTGGCGCTGACCATGGCCTTGCAGGAATTCAGCGGTGCGGTCCTGGTGGTGTCTCACGATCGCCACCTGCTCAAAAGCACCACCGATAACTTCCTGCTGGTGGCCGATGGCAAAGTCGAAGAGTTCGACGGCGACCTCGACGACTATGCGCGCTGGCTGACCGATTACCGCCTGCGCAATGCGCCGGCCAGCAATACGCCCGTCAACCCGGACAAGACCGATAAGAAGGCCCAGCGCCAGGCTGCAGCTGCATTGCGCCAACAGTTGGCGCCGCACAAGCGCGAAGCCGACAAGCTGGAAGCCGAGTTGGGCAAGCTGCACGAGCGCCTGGCCAAGATCGAAGCCAGCCTGGGCGACAGCGCCGTGTACGAGGCCGCACGCAAGGATGAGTTGCGCGACTTGCTGGCCGAACAGGCCAAGCTCAAGGTGCGCGAAGGGCAATTGGAGGAAACCTGGATGGAAGCCCTCGAATTGCTCGAAAGCTTGCAAGCGGAGCTGGAGGCGCTGTCCTGATGGAAGCGCTGCAATTGCCGATACCGACGCAATGGGTCGAGCCCGTGTGGATCGGCGTGCAGATCCTGCTGATCCTGCTGGGCGCCTACCTCGCCCAGCGCTTCGTTGCCAAAGGCCTGACTCGGCTGGGTGAGCGTTACCCGTTCCCGCCGCAATTGTTGATGCCACTGCGCGGTGGCCTGCGCTGGCTGATCATGGGCAGTGCGCTGATCTTCGTGCTGGGCCGCCTGGGCGTGTCCGCCACCGTGCTGTGGACCGCGCTGTCGGGGTTTGTTGCGGTTGCCGCGGTGGCGTTCTTCGCCATGTGGTCGGTGCTGTCGAACCTGCTGTGCGCGATCTTGATCTTCACCGTCGGGCCGTTCCGCATTGGTGACATCGTTGAACTGGTGGATACCGTCGACAAACCGGGTGTGAAAGGCCGTGTGGTGGCGATCAACCTGCTCTACACCACGCTGATCGAAGTGGCGCAAGCTGGCACTGACAGCGCGATGGTGCAGGTGCCCAACAGCCTGTTCTTCCAGCGTTCGGTGCGCCGTTGGCCGGGGACTCATGTGTTTCCAGGCGATCGCTAGTATTCACATCTTGTAAAAATCTATAGCCAGCCTTTGGTCGGCGGAGTTAGCTTAAGGCCACAACCGCAAACTCTGTCCCGAGGTGTGCAATGGCACTCGATACGTGGCTGGCCTTTTTCCTGGCCAGTTGGATTATCTCCCTTTCCCCTGGCGCCGGTGCCATCGCTTCGATGTCCAGCGGCCTGCAATATGGTTTCGTGCGTGGCTACTGGAACGCCATCGGCCTGCAACTGGGCCTGGCGATGCAGATTGCCGTGGTGGCGGGTGGCTTGGGTGCCATTCTGGCGGCATCGTCTACCGCGTTTTATGCGATCAAATGGTTTGGCGTGGCGTACCTGGTGTACCTGGCGATCAAGCAATGGCGCGCCTTGCCTATGGACATGACCGATGACGCGGCGCCACGCCCGATCGGCAAGCCGATGGCAATGATGTTCCGTGGCTTCCTGGTCAATGCCAGCAACCCCAAGGCGTTGGTGTTCATGCTGGCGGTGCTGCCGCAGTTCGTGAACCCGCAGGCGCCACTGCTGGCGCAGTACCTGATCCTGGGAGCGACGATGATCAGCGTCGATATGATCGTGATGGCGGGGTATACGGGGCTCGCGTCGAAGGTGTTGCGCCTGTTGCGCACGCCGAAGCAGCAAAAACGTGTGAACCGTACGTTTGCCGGGTTGTTTGTCGGTGCGGCTGGCTTCCTCGCTAGCCTGCATCGCGCTACGGCATAACTGACGAAACCGAATCAAAACTGTGGAAGCTGGCTTGCCTGCGATAGCATCACCTCGGTGTACCTGATGTACCGAGGTGTCTGCATCGCAGGCAAGCCAGCTCCCACAGTGGTTTTATGGTGTTTGTGAAATCCTGGTTCAGCGCAGGATTTTTGGTGCTTCATCTCGTGGCAGGTTATTGCGCAGCACCGGTTGGTCAGGCGCTTGATAGCCGCCACCCAACTGCTCCGCCAACTGCCGCGCCACATCTTCACCCAGCGCTTTCGACACTTCCTTCACCACCCGCGGCCGGTTCAGGCTCACGCGTACGTCGCGGCTGTTCACCAGTTTGGTGTCCTGGCCTTCACCCATGGCGGTGAACGCCGAGGTGATCTCGAAGGTGCGTGTGTTGATCAGGCTGAAATCCGCCACCAGCGTCAGGCCCAGCACCGCCGAGTAGCTGTTGGTGTGGTCCAGGGCGTTGATGTCCTGGGTGAAGTCGATGTCGGACAGCGTGCCGAACAGCACGTAGTCCGCGCCCTTGAAGTGGCCGGCCTTGATGCGCTTGATCACGTCGTAGACGTCACCCTGGGCATCGGCGGTGTAGGGCGTGCCCTGCACCAGCTGGAACTGGCGGGACTTGAGGATCTGGCCCTTGATATCGCCGCTGAACTGGCGCAGCTCGGTCTGCTCGATGTAGCTGTTGCGGCTTTCGTACTCGCTGTAGTTCGTCGCGCCACTGGCGTGGTAGCTGCTTGCCTGGAAGTTGTTGCTGGCCGAGACCTGGTGGATGTATTCCTCGACCCGCGCCTCGTAGGCCAGGTCGGTCACCGCGATCTTCGGTGCGGCCGCGGCGCCAAAGGCGCACAGCAGGCCGATCATGCCAATCCATGCACGCATTGCTTAGCGCTCCGTGGTCTTGCGGATTTCTTTTTCGTCCATCCATTCGGCCAGGCCGCTCTCGACGTCGATCAGTTGCAGGCTGAACTTGTAGAACACGTCCTTGTAGTCCGAGCTGCGCTTGACGATGGAGCTGATGGAGCCTTCCAGGCGGTACTTGGCAGCGACCATGTTGCCGGTCTTGCTCACCGTGGATTTCTTGTACAGGCCGCTCTGGTTCTGCAGCTTGAGCTGGTCGACCTGGCTTTGCATGTCGGTGTTGTCGCTGGCGAAGCGCGCGGTGCCGGTTTTCATCAGTTGGGTCTTGATCGACGTGGTGATCTCGCGGGTGTCGATGTACTCGCTGGTCTTGTTCTTCACGTCATACACCTGCACCACCGGGCGGCCTTGCAGGATGCCGGACTGGGCGAGGGAGCGGGTCATGCTTTCGGCGATCATCTGCAGGTCGGTGGAGCCGAACTCGTTGGTCACCGTTTCCACGGCCTTGGTGTCGCCGTAGTTGATGTGCTTGCTGCCCAGCACGGGCGAAGTATTGGCGCAACCGCTGGCCAGGACGGCCACCACGGCGAGCATCGAAAAGCGTGCAAACATGGAGAAATCTCTCAAGAAGGGTGGACGGCTCAAGGGGTTTTGACTTCAAGGCGAAAGTCCGCCGCCTGGGGCAGATTGGCGATAGCCGGCAGGAAGGTCGCCTGGTTGGCGTACAGGTTCAGCACTTTCCAGGTTTCTTCATCGCCCACCGGGAAGCCGTCGGCGCCGAGCCAGGCGAAGCGGTAGTACAGGGTCTGGTTGCTGCTGGTGATGTTGCTCAACTGCACCTTGGCGGTGAGGAATCCGTTCTCGCGGGCTACGCGAATAGCGCCGACGGCGATGCCCTTGAACTTGCCCATCACCACGATTTTGCTCGCGGCACTGCCGGGTTCCGGCGGCGGGGTAGCGCAGCCAGCAAGCAGGATCAGCGCCAGGGCGCCGAGGATGAAACGACGCATAGCGTGCTCCTTAAGGTTGTTTGAGGGTGGCGATGGCCTGGGGCGGCGTGCTCGGCACTACATGGGCGGCAAGTCCGCCGGCGAACACTTGGTTGCCGACCACGCGCAGGGTAATCACTTGGTAGCGTTGGTCGGCCTTGACCGTCACCCGCGTGCCGCCCAGGGCGTTGGGCAGGCTGACCTGGTGCTCGCCGTGCTTGAGGCGCAAGCGGGTCACTTGGGTCATGTCCGGCAGGGTGCGCCAGGTGCGGGTGTCGGCACCCTCGGCCACGGCCGAGGCGATGCCCAGCACCAGGCCTGCCATCGGGTTGGTCTTGTTCAGGTTGTTTTGCGCCACGCCACGGGTGACCGCCCGCACGGTGGTGCGCAGGATGATCCCCGGCATGTCATCGCGCAGGGCGCGGCGCGACATCGCCGTGGTGCTGTTAAGCGCGGTGAGGTTCTGTTGCTGGCCGTCGACGCCGATCTGGGCGAAGGTCGCGGTGGAGTTGTCGGCCTTGATCACCGGGAATGACAAGGGGGTGATCACCAGGTTGCCATTGATCGGGATCGGCAGCGGCAGGCGGATCGAGTCGCGAGCCGGGGCCAGGCCGCTCTGGACCACGATCAGCACGTCGGTTTCATCCGCGCCGACCTTGGATTTGTCCAGGTCCAGCAGGGCTTGTTCCAGTAACGGCGTGTTGGGGCGCAGCTCGGCAGCCTTGCGATAACCGGGGGCGGCCAGGTCTTTTTCACCCAGGGCTTCATAGACGAAGCCGGCCAGGTAGTGGCTGAACGCACTCTGGTAGCTATTTTTGAGGCCGACCACCTCCGGCGCGTTCAGGGCCTCGACCGGGTAGCCGCTCAGGTCTTTCATCTGGGTGGTTACGCCAGCGCGCTCGGCGTCGTCCTCGCGCTTGAGGTATTCCTTGTCGCGCAGGTCGGCGATCACGGCCTCGCGTTCGTGGGTCTTCTTGATCTCGGTGCGTGCGCCGTCGAAGTCGTTCAGGGCCAGCAGGTTCAGGGCCATCTGGGTGGTCAGCATGACTTTTTCGTAGTCATAGCCTTCGTAGCGGCGCACTTTGTCGTTGGCCAGGAAGCTGCCGAACTGCGAAAGGTACCTTGCGCTGTCGAACTTGACCGACTCTTCCCACGTGTAGACTTGCAGGTCGGCGCTGCGCCAGGCGGTCTGGCTGCCGGTCAGGTCGCCCTTGGCGCGCAGTAACTCGCCCTTCTCGAAAAAATACAGCAGATCCTTGTCGTCGCCGGTGTTGTTCTTTTCCAGCAGGGTCAAGGCGCCGTCGACATTACCGCTGGCCAGTTGCTGGTTGGTGGCTTGCAGTTCGGTGTCGTAGCTGCGGAACATCGAACAGCCGCAGAGCAGTGTGGCCGCCGCGAGCACAAGCGGAGGTAAGGCGCGAAATACCATGCAACTTCTTCCCTGAAAGTAGTCAACCGATGTGGTAATTCCTCATAAGAAGGAGGAATTAAATTCCCTTTCGCACTAACAGGGCGCGGCATTATAGGCGCCGCTACTGGCAAAACAATGGCTTTTTGCCGTGGCCCAACCGACAGAAATGCCACTGGTGCGCTTTAACGTGCCTCGTCCTAACCCACCCCCAATCACGAACGCCTTGAGTCAAACCCCTTAAAGCTTAACAATGTGTTACTTCTTGTTTCCCCCTTGAGACTCATTCATGACTGCCCCCTTGCGTTTTCTCGCCTGGCTGCTGTTGCCGGCGTTGATGTCGTGCAGCTTCAACCTGTTGGCCGCCACTGCCGAGGGCGCTCCACAAGCCCTGCATTTGCTCGACTACATCGGCGCTGACTACCCGCCGACGGTGGAGGCGGGCAAGGTGGTGGATGATTCGGAATACCGCGAACAGGTGGAGTTTCTCGGGGTGTTGCAGGGGCTGGTAGCAGAGTTGCCCCAAAGGCCCGAGCGCGCCGAGTTGGTAAAGGGCGTTGATCAATTACTGTCAGCGGTCAAAGCGCACGAGGACGGCGCGAGCGTCGCCCGTCAGGCCCGTCAGTTGGGCGCCAAGCTGGCCGTCGCGTACGAAGTCAGCCAGGCCCCGGCCATCACGCCTGACCCCACGCGCGGCGCACCGCTTTACGCCCAGCATTGTTCGGTCTGCCACGGCACGGCCGGCGCGGGTGACGGCCCGGCGGGCGTGGGCATGACGCCGCCGCCTGCCAACCTGCAAGATGCCACGCGGCTGGATCGCCTGAGCCTCTACGCGATCTACAACACCCTGGGCTTGGGCGTCGAAGGCACCGATATGCCGTCCTTCGCCGACCAGTTGGACGACCGCCAGCGCTGGGACCTGGCCACCTACATCGCCGGGTTCACCGCTGATCCGGCTGCGGCACACAGTGAGCAGCCCCTCAACCTCGCCGACCTGGCGCGCCAAACCCCCAATGAAGTGCTCGCCGCAGACGGCCCGGCCGCTGCCGCAACCTTCCGCGCCCAGCGTGCGCAACCGCCGCAGGTCAAGCGTGGCCCGGCGCAGTTGCTCGACTACACCGCGACGACCTTGGACAAGAGCCTCGCTGCGTTCCGTAACGGTGATCACGAGCAAGCCTACGACCTGTCGGTGGCCGCTTATCTGGAAGGCTTCGAGCTGGTGGAAAGCTCCCTGGATAACGTCGACGCCAACGTGCGCAAGGACACCGAAAAGGCCCTGATGGCTTACCGTCAGTCGTTGCAGGACGGCTTGCCGGTCGAGCAAGTGCAGCAGCGTCTGGACGTGGCCAAGGGCAAGCTCAGCGAATCCGCCGGCTTGCTGGGCAGCGACGGTTTGAGCTGGTCACTGAGCTACATCTCCGGTTTGTTGATCCTGCTGCGTGAAGGCCTGGAAGCGATTCTGGTGCTGGCGGCGATCCTCGCTTTCCTGCGTAACACTGGCCAGCAGTCGGCGGTGCGCAGCGTTAACGTGGGCTGGGGCCTGGCGCTGTTGGCCGGCTTGGCCACCTGGGCATTGGCGGCGTACGTGATTGACGTGAGCGGCGCCCAGCGCGAGTTGCTTGAAGGCTGCACCGCACTGTTCGCCAGTGTGATGGTGTTGTGGCTGGGCGTGTGGATGCACGACCGCCGCCACGCCGCCGCCTGGCAGGACTACATCAAGAGCAGCCTGGTGGGCGGTGGCGGGCGCTTCGGTTTTGCGATGCTGGCGTTCTTCTCGGTGTACCGCGAGCTGTTCGAAGTGATCCTGTTCTACGAAACCCTGTGGCTGCAAGCCGGCCCGGCCGGACACAACGCCGTGCTGGCCGGTGGCGCCACCGCGCTGGTGCTGCTGGTGGGCTTGGCCTGGGTGATCCTGCGCGGTTCGGCGAAGCTGCCGCTGGCGCTGTTCTTCGGGATCAACGCGGCATTGCTGTGTGCACTGTCGGTGGTGTTTGCCGGGCATGGCGTAAAGGCGTTGCAGGAAGCAGGCATCTTCGGCACGCGGCCCGTGGCGTTCTTTGACTTCGACTGGCTGGGCATCCACGCCGATGCGTATTCGCTGAGTGCCCAGGCTGTGGCGATCCTGGCGATTGTGGTGCTGTATGGCCGTAGTCGCCTGGCCGAAAAACGTCGCGTGGCGGCCTGAGCATGCGGGTGTGGATCGATGCAGACGCCTGCCCTCGGGCGGCCAAGGACCAAGTGGTGAAGTTCGCCCTCAAGCGCCAGTTTGAAGTGGTGCTGGTGGCCGGGCAGAGCCAGATCAAGCCAGGCTTTGCCTGCGTGAAGCTGATCGTGGTGCCCAGCGGCCCGGACGCGGCGGATGATTACCTGGTGGAGCACGCAGTGCCTGGCGAGCTGGTGATCTGCAGTGATGTGCCGCTGGCCGATCGCCTGGTGAAAAAGGGCGTCACGGCGCTTGATCCGCGGGGCAAGGAGTTCAGCCCGGCGAACATGAGCGAGCGGCTGGCGGTGCGCAACCTGTTTACCGACCTGCGTGAGCAGGGGCAGATGGGCGGTGGGCCGCCGCCCCATAGTGAGAAGGACAAGCAGGCGTTTGCCAACTCACTCGACCGCATCCTCACCAAGTTGATGCGCCCGGCCTGACTCCCTGGTGAGGTGCCTGGCTTAATTGTGGCTGAGCAGCGTCAGTCGTTTTCGTGGGTCAGTTCCAGCACGCGGTCCACCAGTTTGTTGATGCCTGAGGCCACTTCACTGATGTGCTTGCCGAGCATGTAAGCCGGTGTGCTCACCAGCTTGCGCGCCTTGTCTTCGACGATGTCTTCAACCGTGCATTCCTGGTGGGTGGCGCCCATCTTGTCCAGGGCGGCGGCAGTGTCGGCACAGTTGCCGATGGTGCAGGTCACGCCGGGTCCGTAGATCTTCGCGGCCAGTGCTGGGGAAATACAGATCAGCCCCACCGGCTTGCCAGCCTCGGCAAAGGCTTCGGCCAATGCCAATACCTGTGGGTTGACGCTGCACTCGGCGCCTTTGACTGCAAAGTCCGACAGGTTCTTGGCCGCGCCAAACCCGCCGGGCACGATCAGCGCATCGAAGTCTTCGACGTCGGCCTCAGCGATGTCCTTCACCTCGCCTCGGGCAATGCGTGCCGACTCCACCAGCACGTTGCGCGACTCGGGCATTTCCTCGCCGGTGAGATGGTTGATCACATGCAGCTGCGCAATATCTGGCGCAAAACATTGGACCTGAGCACCGCGCTGGTCCAGGCGCAGCAGGGTGATCACGCTTTCGTGGATCTCTGCGCCGTCGTACACGCCGCAGCCGGAAAGGATCACTGCAATCTTTTTGCTCATGGGCATTTCTCCTGGGGTCTTGGCGTTAAATGTCTACTAATTTGTAACCTGTTGCCAATGGGATCTCACGCCGCTGCACCTAATCTTGATGTAACAAAAATAGACCGGACTAGACCATGGACTTCGTGCCTTACGCGGTACCGTTTTTCATTGCCTTGATTGTGGTGGAACTGCTCGCCGACCGTTGGCGTGGTCAGCGCAACTACCGGGTGGCGGACGCCATCAACAGCCTCAGCACCGGAGTGCTGTCCACCACCACCGGGTTATTGACCAAGGGTGTAGGGCTACTGACCTACGCGTTCGCCCTCAAGCACCTGGCCGTGATCGAGCTGCCTGCCCAGAGCATCTGGACCTGGGTGTTTGCCTTTGTGTTCTACGACTTCTGCTATTACTGGCTGCACCGCATGGGGCACGAGCGCAATATCCTGTGGGCCGCGCATTCGGTGCATCACCAGAGCGAGGACTACAACCTCAGCACTGCCCTGCGCCAGACCAGCACGGGCTTCCTGCTGAGCTGGATCTTCTACCTGCCCCTTGCCGTGCTCGGCGTGCCGTTGGTGGTGTTCATCAGCGTGGCGTCGCTGAACCTGCTCTATCAATTCTGGGTGCATACCCGCCATGTGCCCAAGCTTGGCTGGTTCGAGTGGTTCTTCGTCACACCGTCCAATCATCGGGCCCACCATGCACAGAACGCTCTCTACATGGATCGCAACTATGGCGGGGTGTTCATTTTTTGGGACCGGCTGTTCGGCACCTTCCAGGAAGAGGACGACAACGAACCAGTGGTTTTCGGCGTGACCACACCCCTGGCCAGCTGGAACCCGCTGTGGGCCAACTTGCAATTTTATGCACAGCTGTGGAGCGATGCCCGGCGTACCGAGAGCACGTGGGACAAGCTGCGCATCTGGTTCATGCGCACCGGCTGGCGCCCGGCGGATGTGAAGGCCAAATACCCCTTGGCCAAGCCCGACTTGAGCCAGTTTCGCAAATTCGACGTGCCACTGGATGTACGCCAGCAGGTGTACATCGCCTTGCAGTTTGCGGTGTATGTGGGGCTTGGCAGCTATTTGATGAATTTTGGCGAGGGTTTGCCCGCGCCCGCGCTGATTGTCGGCTGCAGTGCGATGGCGCTTGGATTGTTTACCTTGGGCGTGGCCCTGGAGAATCGCCCGTGGGCGTTGAAGGCTGAGCTGGCGCGCCTGGCGTTGAATGTGCCGCTGGTATGGCTGGCACCTCAGGTGGGTCTATGGCCGGCCAGCCACTTGGGCTGGCTGGGGCTGCTCAGTTACAGCCTGCTCAGCGTGATCGGCCTCTACTGCTGTAGAAGCCGGCTTACTCGACTGGCGTCTTAGGCGCTTCGAGCGAAGCGGGCTCGGCTGCGAGCCGGGCCTTGGCGTCGGCACAGGCCTGGCGGGCGATACGGGCGTTCTTGAAGCGTCGGCGCAGCCACAGGGCAAAGCCCAGCAAGAGCAAGGCGCCCAGTACCCACAACTCGTACTTCTTGACGCTACCCAGCATGCCTTCCAGCACCGCGCCGAAGTGATAAGCCGCCGCACCCAAGGCCGCGGCCCAGATGGCAGCACCAATACCGTTGAGGATCAGGTAGCGCAGTGGCGGATAGCCTGACAAGCCAATCGCGACGGGCATCACCGTGCGTAATCCGTAGACGAAGCGAAAGCTCAGCACCCAGATATCCGGGTGTTTGCGGATATGTTCCAGCGCCTTGTCGCCCATCAACTGCCAGCGCGGCTTGCGCGCCAACAGCTTGCGGCCGTGCTTGCGCCCCATGTAGTACCAAAGCTGGTCGCCGGCGTAGCTGCCAAAGAAGGCAACGACCACCACCAGGTTGATATCCATGTAGCCACGGAACGCCAGGAAGCCTGCGAGCACCAGAATGGTCTCGCCTTCAAAGAAGGTCCCGAGGAAGAGGGCAAAGTAGCCGAAGTCATGCAGAAATTGTTGAAGCATGGTCTGGGTGCTGGCGAAATGAACGCGCAGCCTACGCCTTCGTGAACATTCATGAAAGTATCGAGATGTGTCACGAAGTGAACAATTCCTACATAAACGACGAATGCGACTACAGGTCGCATCGTTAAGCACAACTGTCATACCTTCGTCATAATGGCCGCTTATAACTGCAACGCTCGCCCGTAAAACCGGGCTCAGGAGTCTGTCGTGAGCTTTACCCCAGCCAATCGCCTGTTTCCCGCCACCCGCTTGCGTCGCAATCGCCGTGACGATTTTTCGCGCCGTCTGGTTCGTGAAAACGTCCTGACGACGAACGATCTGATCCTGCCGGTATTTGTGCTGGACGGTGACAATCGGCGCGAAGCCGTGGCGTCGATGCCTGGGGTGGAGCGCTTGACCATTGATCTGCTGCTTGAAGAGGCGGCGGGTTGGGTCGAATTGGGGATTCCGGCGTTGGCGCTGTTCCCGGTCACGCCGGCTGAACTCAAGTCCCTGGATGCTGCCCAAGCCTGGAACCCGGACGGCATCGCCCAGCGCGCTACCCGCGCCCTGCGTGAGCGCTTCCCGGAGCTGGGGGTGATCACCGACGTAGCGTTGGACCCGTTCACCACCCACGGCCAGGATGGCATTCTGGACGAAGACGGCTATGTTCAGAACGACATCACCGTCGATGCGCTGGTCAAGCAAGCCTTGTCCCACGCCGCGGCAGGCGCTCAGGTGGTGGCGCCGTCGGACATGATGGACGGGCGCATCCAGGCGATTCGCGAAGCCCTGGAACTGGCCGGCCACGTCAATGTGCGGATCATGGCCTATTCGGCCAAGTACGCCAGCGCCTACTACGGCCCGTTCCGCGATGCGGTGGGCTCGGCCCTGAACCTGGGCAAGGCGAACAAAGCCTCTTACCAGATGGACCCGGCCAACAGCCATGAAGCCTTGCACGAAGTGGCGGCCGACCTGGCCGAAGGTGCCGACATGGTGATGGTCAAGCCGGGGATGCCGTACCTGGACATCCTTTGGCGGGTCAAAGATGAATTCAAGGTGCCGACCTTTGTCTATCAGGTCAGCGGCGAATACGCGATGCACATGGCTGCAATACAGAACGGATGGTTGAGTGAAGGGGTGATTCTGGAATCCCTGACGGCCTTTAAACGTGCCGGGGCTGATGGCATTCTGACCTACTTTGCCGCCCGCGCCGCCCAATTGCTTAGAGAGCAACAATAGCCCTCACAGGAACACTCGATGAATACCGAAGGACTCTCCGAAGTTGCAGTAAAAGACGCTCACCCGGTGGTCGAACAAATCGCCGAGACCCCGCCGGAGCTTGAACCGGCCCCGCCTGCCGTGGTGGCCGAAGCCCCCGCGCCAGCGCCGGTGCCGATGGTGACCAACCTGGATGACAGCAGCCTGTACATCCACCGCGAGCTGTCGCAACTGCAATTCAACATCCGCGTGCTGGAACAGGCGCTGGATGAGTCCTATCCGTTGCTCGAACGCCTTAAATTCCTGTTGATCTTCTCCAGTAACCTGGACGAGTTCTTCGAGATCCGCGTCGCCGGCCTCAAAAAGCAGATTACCTTCGCCCGTGAACAAGCCGGTGCCGACGGTCTGCAACCGCATCAGGCGCTGGCGCGCATCAGCGAACTGGTGCACGGCCATGTGGACCGCCAGTACGCGATCCTCAACGACATCCTGCTGCCGGAGCTGGAAAAACATCAGGTTCGCTTCATCCGTCGCCGCCACTGGACCACCAAGATCAAGACCTGGGTGCGCCGCTATTTCCGCGACGAGATCGCGCCGATCATCACCCCGATCGGCCTCGACCCGACGCACCCGTTTCCGTTGCTGGTGAACAAGAGCCTCAACTTCATCGTCGAGCTGGAAGGTATCGACGCCTTCGGTCGAGATTCCGGCCTGGCGATCATCCCGGCGCCGCGCCTGCTGCCACGGATCATCAAGGTACCGGAGGAGGTGGGGGGCGCTGGCGACAACTATGTATTCCTGTCGTCGATGATCCACGCCCATGCCGATGATTTGTTCCAAGGCATGAAGGTCAAGGGCTGCTACCAGTTCCGCCTGACCCGTAACGCCGACCTGGCGTTGGACTCCGAAGACGTCGAAGACTTGGCCCGTGCCCTGCGCGGCGAGCTGTTCTCGCGCCGTTACGGCGATGCGGTACGTCTGGAAGTGGCGGATACCTGCCCGAAACACCTGTCGGACTACCTGCTCAAGCAGTTCAACCTGGGCGAGACCGAGTTGTACCAGGTCAACGGCCCGGTGAACCTGACGCGCCTGTTCAGCATCACCGGCCTGGACAGTCACCCGGAGCTGCAATACACGCCGTTCACGCCGCAGATCCCCAAGCTGCTGCAAAACAGCGAGAACATTTTCAGCGTGGTGAGCAAGCAGGACATCCTGCTGCTGCACCCGTTCGAGTCCTTCACACCGGTGGTCGACCTGCTGCGCCAGGCCGCCAAGGACCCGCACGTCTTGGCCGTGCGCCAGACCCTGTACCGCAGCGGTGCCAACTCGGAAATCGTCGATGCCCTGGTGGACGCCGCGCGTAACGGCAAGGAAGTCACCGCGGTGATCGAGCTGCGTGCGCGGTTCGACGAAGAGTCCAACCTGCAACTGGCCAGCCGCCTGCAAGCAGCCGGTGCGGTGGTGATCTACGGCGTGGTCGGCTTCAAGACCCACGCCAAGATGATGCTGATCCTGCGTCGCGAAGCCGGCGAGATCGTGCGCTACGCCCACTTGGGCACCGGCAACTACCACGCCGGCAACGCCAAGCTGTACACCGACTACAGCCTGCTGACCTCCGACGACGCCTTGTGTGAAGACGTCGGCAAGTTGTTCAGCCAGTTGATCGGCATGGGCAAGACGCTGCGCATGAAGAAGCTGCTGCACGCACCGTTCACCCTCAAGAAGGGCATGCTCGACATGATTGCCCGCGAGACCCAGTTCGCCCTCGACGGTAAACCGGCGCACATCATTGCCAAGTTCAACTCGCTGACTGATCCGAAGATCATCCGCGCGCTGTACAAGGCCAGCCAGTCCGGCGTGCGCATCGACCTGGTGGTGCGTGGCATGTGCTGCCTGCGTCCGGGCATCGTGGGTGTGTCGCACAATATCCACGTGCGTTCGATCATCGGGCGCTTCCTGGAGCACACGCGGGTGTTCTACTTCCTCAACGGCGGCGAAGAGCAGATGTTCCTCTCCAGCGCCGACTGGATGGAGCGCAACCTCGACAAACGTGTGGAGACCTGCTTCCCGGTGGAAGGCAAGAAACTGATCGTGCGGGTGAAGAAGGAGCTGGAAAGCTACCTGACCGACAACACCCACAGCTGGAGCCTGCAGTCGGACGGCCGTTACGTGCGCAACACGCCGACCGGCAACCAGAACCCGCGCAGTGCGCAGGCGACGTTGCTGGAGAAGTTGGGTAGCCCGATTCTTGCGGTGAACTAAGCACCGACGCGGTCTGAAAATGTGGGAGGGGGCTTGCTCCCGATGAGAGAGTGTCAGTCAACAGATTCATTGACTGGTCCACTGCCATCGGGAGCAAGCCCCCTCCCACAGTTGTTTGCGGTGTTTTTAGCGCAGGTTCAGGCTGAACCCCACCCGTGTCAGCCACTCCGCTTCCTGCGCAAAGTCCGCCTGGGTCAGTTGGTTCTCGTCCAGCCAGCCTTTCGGAAACACGACATCCAGGCTGTCGCCGTTGGCGCGCAGTGTCACCTGAGGCATTTCCTGGGTGCCACGGATATGGTGGAACAGGATCGCAAAACGCAGCAGGACGCACAGGCGGATCAGCTTGATGCCTTCGTCGCCGAACTCGGCAAACTTGTCCTTGGGGATGTTACGGCGATGGCCACGCACCAGCAGTGCGAGCATCTGCTGGTCTTCCCGGGAGAAACCGGCCAGGTCGGAGTGCTCGATCAGGTAGGCGCCGTGCTTGTGGTAATGGTAGTGGGCGATATCCAGGCCCACTTCATGCACCTTGGCAGCCCAGCCCAGCAGCTCACGCCATACGCCGTCTTCCAGATCCCAGTCCTCGGCCACTTGGTCGAAGGCGTGCAGGGCTTTGCGTTCCACACGGGCGGCTTGTTCCAGGTCGACGTGATAACGCTCCATCAGCGAGCTGAGGGTGCGCTCACGCACGTCTTCGTGGTGATGGCGACCCAGCAGGTCGTAGAGCACGCCTTCACGCAGGGCGCCGTCGCAGTGGTCCATGCGTTGCAATTCGAGGGCGTCGAAGATCGCTTCGAGAATCGCCAGGCCGGCCGGGAAGATCGTGCGGCGGTCCGGCTTGATGCCGTCGAAGTCGATTTTTTCGGCATCGCCCAGCTTGAACAGCTTGCGCTTGAGCCAGGCCAGGCCTTCGGCATTGACCTCGCCAGTGCCGTGGCCGCCCGCCTTGAGGGCCAGGCCGATGGCGCGGATGGTGCCGGATGAGCCGATGGCTTCATCCCAGGTCAGGCGGTGCAGGGCGTGCTCGATGCTCATGATCTCCAGGCGCGCTGCCGTGTAGGCCTGGGCGTAGCGCGCCGGGGTGATCTTGCCGTCCTTGAAGTAGCGCTGGGTATAACTGACGCATCCCATCTGCAGGCTTTCGCGCAGCAGCGGTTCGAAACGCTGGCCGATGATGAACTCGGTACTGCCGCCGCCGATGTCTGCTACCAGGCGCTTGCCGGGGGTATCCGCCAGCGTGTGGGATACGCCGAGGTAGATCAGGCGCGCTTCTTCACGGCCAGAGATCACCTCTACCGGGTGGCCGAGGATTTCTTCGGCGCGACGGATGAATTCGCCACGGTTACGCGCTTCACGCAACGCGTTGGTACCGACGATTCGCACAGCGCCCAGGGGCATGCCGTTGATCAGTTGGGCGAAGCGCTTGAGGCAATCGAGCCCGCGCTGCATGGATTCTTCGTTGAGCTGGCGCTCGTCGTTGATCCCGGCAGCCAGTTGTACTTTCTCGCCGAGCCGCTCAAGGATGCGGATCTCACCGTTCTGGGCCTTGGCCACGACCATGTGAAAGCTGTTGGAGCCCAGGTCGATGGCGGCGATCAGGGACAGATTCTTGGCTTGGGATTGCGGCATGGTTTGGGGGTCTCGGTCGATAACCTTGCCATCGTGCCACGATCGACCGCTGACGCCAACGCGTAGCGCCAGACGAATTCCAATCAGTACCTCGGCGGAAATCGCAGAGGCGTGCTGTAGGAAGTTTTCATGACGTTTGTATTACAAGTTCGGTGGGTATTGTAGTTATTAAGTTTGGAAACTTTCATTTGTACGGTGTTCGCAAACTCCTACATGGTTTTGTATTGGTCCTCGGCTATTTTATTTTGATTCGTACAGTGATTGATCCTGCGAGAAAGTGTCGCGGCTGATCGTTCTTACGAGGGTTGATATTTTTTCCGGTTTTATCGTCTGTGTAGAGTGTTGATACTTTGTGTCGGCGTTTAGGCCGTGGTGGTATTTATTTATAGGTGGGCGTTTCAGAAGAGGGGGTTGCTGGCGGCCTTCTTGCGAAGTTCATGTTGTGAGCTTTTGATCATTAATCGTGTGTCAGATAAATAATCTTTGACTGAGGTGGGTTCTATATGAAGAAGAAAAGTGCGTTGTGCGTGGGTTTATTCCTAGCGGTTGCTGGTGCAAGCGTCCAGGCCGCGGATTTGCGTGTAAGGGGTTCCATTACACCGCCGAGCTGTAGTTTTGCCATCGGTAACTCGAACATTGATTATGGTCGGATTAATGCAGGCTCGTTGAACTCGACGAGTTATACCAAACTGGCAAAAAAGGGCACGCAGTATGCGGTGAGGTGTTCGTCTCCTACGATGGTCGGGATCAGGACCCTGGACAATCGTGCTTCCAGTAAAGTCCCTGGCATGATGCAGGTCATGTATAACCAGACCTATAACGACAGGTTCAACTTCGGCCTCGGCACGACGGCAAGGGGTGAGAGGATCGGCGGTTACGTTATCTTTATGGAAAATAACGTTGCTGATGGCCGGTCCGTTCTTGTCGCACGGTCGCCTAACAATGGGGCATCGTGGCACTACACCGACCCGGTGTTGGGGCAGTCGCCGGAGTTGGGCAGTTGGCGCACCAGCATCGCGTATTCACCCTCCAGGGTTGGCGTGGTTTCCGGTAACTTGATGGTTCAGCCCGTTATCAATAAAACCTCTGCATTGACCATGAACGGCGAAATCAGGCTGGATGGTCACGCTACCCTTGAGTTGGTCTATCTCTAAGTTGCCCGAGCACCACACTTATTGCCGTGAATGTTTTAACTGACGGCTGCAAGTGTTGCGTGTCGCTTCGCTGCTTATAAACAACGCTAGGTCGGCCAGCGCAGGCTGAAGCTTTTATTGTTTGAGGCTCTAACGTGCGTTGGCTGCTTTGCCGTGCCTGAAGTAAAGGGAAAATCGAATGAGCATCATCTCAATGTCAAAGGCGTTTATACCGTTTTACCTGTGCGTTAACTTTTTTTTATGTGGTGCAGCCTACGCCGATGGGATGGAGCCTGAAACTACTGTCATTGTGTTGAACGAGGCAGAGGGTGAGGTCAGTATTAATGTCAAAAATACCGACAACGCACCCGCACTGCTCCATTCGGCGGTTGAGGACATTCCGGAAGATCTTGAGCCGCTGGTGATCGTTACGCCGCCGGTGGCGAGGGTCGATGGTGGCGAGCTACAAATGGTGAGGTTCTTGGCTATCGGCAAGGAGCCGCTCAAGACCCAGCGTTTGAAACGTGTCACCTTCGAAGGCATTCCGCAAACCAAGCCTGGGTCGGGTGCCACGATCGGTATCAGCTTGCGGCAAAACGTGCCGTTGATTCTCCACCCCAGGGACCTGCCACAGCACAATTCGCCTTGGGAGCTGCTGACCTGGCGCCTTCAGGGCAAAACCTTGAGTGTGCAGAACGACAGCCCCTATGTCGTTCGTCTAGCCGCCGAGGTGCAGCTTAATCCGCAAAATACCAAAGCCTACCTGTCACGCACTTACATCCTGCCGGGGGAGGTGCTGAGCACCGAATTTTCAAGCCCTTCCCCGGATGCCACGACCGTGACCATCGCACCTGCCACTGTCTATGGCTTTAACGTAGATAGCTACGATGCCACCCTTTTAGCCAACACGCCTTGATCCCGCATGAGGAAACTAAACGGGGTCACCGGTGCTGTTCGTAAAAACCAGCGTGATAGGGGAAAGGCCCGCGCGCCTTTTATATTTAACCGCGTCAGTCTCCTTATCTGCGCCGCGATGTTGGCGGCGGGCACGGGGCACGCTTATGCCGAATCTGGGGCATCCCCCCCGGGATTCGATCTGAGTATCTTGCTGGCGCGTGGACTTGATCCATCGGTTGCCCGCTATTTTCGCGACGCACCCCGTTTCAGTGAAGGCGCTCGGGTCGTCGATCTGACGGTGAATGGCGAGCGTATTGGGTTGACCGATGTGCGGTTCGACCATGAGGGGAAGCTGTGTTTTACCCGAGGTCTGTTGGATCGAGCCGGTCTGCACACGCCCACTGCGGTGATAAACAACCAGGTTGGCGCTGATCAAGCCTGCCATGACTTTCTTGCCGAGTTTCCCAGCACGATCTTGAACCTGAACCCGGGCAGTGAAGCAGTGTCGATCGTGGCGCCAACCCAATCGATACGCGAACCGCAACGCGCTACCGGCCATTTCGTGCGAGGAGGAACGGCCGCCCTGCTCAACTACGACGTGCAAGGCGTCAACAGTCATTCGCGAGGGGACACGGGACGTTTTCTCTCGGCTTCTACGGAGGTAGGGTTCAACGTCGGTGATTGGATTGCACGCAGCCGTCAGCTCTATCTCTCTACCGAAGGTCGGTCAAGCACGGAACACTTGTACGCGTATGCGCAGCGGGATATTGCGCCGTTGGCGTCTACTTTCCAGGTGGGGCAAATATCCAGTCGTAGCCCCGTGTTTGGCGGGGTGCAAATGACGGGCGTTCAGCTGTCTCCAGACGGTGTGGAAGGGGGCGGCGGCGGCAATGGCGTGGTGGTCGAAGGCCAGGCGCTGAGTCAGTCGCGGGTAGAGGTACGTCAGTCGGGTGCACTGATCTATACGACGGTCGTGCCAGAAGGGCCGTTTGCGCTGAGCAACCTGCCGTTGCTCAACGGCACGAGTGACCTTGAGGTACGGGTTATCGAGACCCGTGGTGGACAGCGCAGTTTCGTCGTGCCCGCCGCTTCTTTTCGCGGTGCGGTGCCGATGAAGTCAGGCTATACGGCGGCTGTCGGCAGGGTTCGGGATGTGGACCGCAGTGGTGCCGATGAGCCTCTGCTGGGCATGGCCAGCGGGACCTTTGCGCTCAGCCCCAGCACCACCCTCAGCTCGGGTGTACAGGCCACCGATGACTACAACGCGCTGGGGGTGGCGCTGGACAGCAGTTTCTCCGAACGTTTCTCGGTTGGCTTTCGCAACAACCTGTCTCGCGATGGCGAGAAAAACGTACGGGGTATGCAAAACAGCATCTCGTTGGGCAGTGCATTGCCCAGGGACGTGCAAATGACCTTGAGCGCCACGACTCAGACCCGTGGCTATCGGGATGTGCTCGATGCTGTGCGCACCGATGTTGGCGAAGCGACGGACTCGCGTTTCAAAAACCAATACACCGCGGGCCTCAGTTGGGCAGACCCGCAGTTAGGCGCCTTCTCGGTCGGCTACACCCGTGCCGCACACTTCAACAGTCGCACCTCCTCGCAAGTCCATGGCTTCTGGAGCAAGGATTTCAAGTACGCCAATGTCGGGTTGAGCATGGACTCGCAGGTGGGCAATACCGGCAATCAGAAAGAAGACAACGAAGGGGTTGGCGTTCGTTTGCAGATCAGTGTGCCATTGGGCGGCGACCGTGCGTTGACGTCGACGGCCAGGCATCAGGGCGGGCGATCGAGTATCGGCACCGCCTACAGCGAACGTGTTGACGACACGCTCAATTATGAACTTCGCGCCGACAGCGACTTGGCACCTGACGTCCAGCATGCCCTGGGCGGTACGCTCAACACGACGTCCCGTTATGCCCAGTTGGGCCTGGGCGTCAACCGGGACGCCACCAGCAGCAGCTACAGCGGGCAGTTGCAAGGTGCGGTCGTGGCGCATGAGCGTGGGCTGACGCTGTCACCGTACAGGGTCGAGGATACCTTTGGGGTTGCTTCGGTCGGCGATGTGTCGGGCGCGCGCATCACCACGGCCCAGGGGCCCGTATGGACTGATCATTGGGGAATGGCGGTGATACCCGGCTTACCTGCGTATCAGAGCAGTTTTGTTGCGGTGGAAGGTAAATCCCTGCCACGACTGGTGGACATCAAGAACGGCACCAAGACCCTGGAAGTCGGGCGGGGCTCATTCAGCACGGTCGACTTTGAAGTGGTGAAGGTCCGGCGATTGCTGTTGCGTGCGACCGATGCAAGTGGCCAGCCGTTGCCCAAAGGCGCTTCGGTTTTCGCCGCAGACAAGACCTTCCTGACCACCGTCGTCGGGGACGGCCTGATCTTCCTGAATAACATTGACTCGCCGCAGGCCCTGACCGTATCAGCGCCTAACGCGACCTCTTGCACACTGCAAATCGACCTGGCGGAACAAAGCGATGGTGGCCAACATTATGAAAGCTCGGCGGCGGTCTGCCGCTAGTGGTGCCCTGGCGTCGGGAGCGCTTGCGGTTGTCGTGAGCCTGCTGACGGTGTTTGAGGTCTCGGCGGCTGAGTGTCGACTCTCAGTGAGCCAGCCGCACATTGATTACGGGCCTCTGCGCCCCGGTACGACGCACGATTCACGCGGGATACCTCTGGGCAAACGCGTGGTGCGTCTGAACGTGACCTGCCCTGACGACCGGTTGATCGCCTTGCGTTTTCGGGGTGTACCGGCGGATGCGCAGGGCTTTGGCTTTGGCCGGCACGGGCGTTTTGACGTGAGCCTGCAGCAGCCGCTGCTGGATGGCCAGCCGATGGAGTTGGCGCCGATGAACAGCCGTACCGAGCGCAGTGGCCAGTTGCGGCCTGATCAAGCGCTGGTGGTACTGAAGGCCGGACAGCCGATCGCCGGGCGGGTGTTTTCTGCGCAGGTGCAGGTCGATGCCTACCTATCGCACACCGCCCCGGCAGTACGCGATAAAACGCTGTTGGAGGGCGGTGGGCGTTTCGAGCTGGTACCGGGTGGTTGAACGATCAGGCGTGCGCCTCGGTGGTGCCGATGAAGTTTGCCAACTCAGCCGTCTGCGGGTTGGCAAACAGCAGCTTTGGATCGCCCACTTCATGCACTTTCCCTTGGTGCATGAACACCAGCTTGTCGCCGACCTCACGGGCAAAGCGCATCTCGTGAGTCACCATGATCAGGGTCATGCCGTCCTTGGCCAGTTGGCGCACCACGCTGAGCACTTCATTGACCAACTCCGGGTCCAGGGCCGAGGTGATTTCATCGCACAGCAGCACCTTGGGCGACATGGCCAGCGCGCGGGCGATGGCGACGCGTTGCTGCTGGCCGCCGGACAGGCGGTCGGGGAAAGCATCGAACTTTTCCCCCAGCCCGACACGCTCCAGCATCTGCCGGGCAAGCTGTGCCGCCTTGCCTTTGGGCACTTTCTGCACCACCTGCGGCGCGAGCATGACGTTTTCGCCGACGGTCAGGTGAGGGAACAGGTTGAACTGCTGGAACACCATGCCGACTTTCTGACGCAGGCTGCGCAGGTCCGCGCGGGCGGCGTCGAGGTATTCGCCGTCGACCTCGATCACGCCGTCGTTGATCGATTCCAGGCCGTTGAGGGTACGCAGCAAGGTGGATTTACCCGAGCCACTGCGGCCGATGATCGCCACCACCTGGCCTTCTTCAACCGTCAGGTCGATGCCCTTGAGGACATGGTGATCGCCGTAATACTTATGCAGGGCGGAAATTCTAAGCAGAGGCATGCAGTCTCCTTTCCAGGTAGCGCGCACTGAGGGACAAGGGGTAGCAGAGCAGGAAGTAACCGAGGGCCACCAGGCCGTAGACCATGAAGGGCTCGAAGGTGGCGTTGGCGAGCATGCCGCCGGTCTTGGTCAGTTCGGTGAAACCGATGATCGAGGTCACGGCGGTGCCTTTGACCACCTGCACCGAGAACCCTACGGTTGGCGCCACGGCAATGCGCAGCGCCTGGGGCAGGATCACGTAGCGCAGTTGCTCAAGCGGGTTCAGCGCCAGGCTGGCCGAGGCTTCCCACTGCCCGTGGGCGATGGAGTCGACGCAGCCGCGCCAGATTTCGGCGAGGTAGGCGCTGGTAAATAACGTGAGGGCAATGGCCGCCGCCAGCCAGGGCGAAATATCGATCCCCAGCAAGGCGATGCCGAAGAACACCAGGAACAGCTGCATCAACAGCGGCGTGCCCTGGAACAGTTCGATATAGAGACGCGCCACATTGCGTGGGAGCGCCTTGCTGCTGATGCGCATCGTCATCACCAGCAAGCCGATCAGGCCGCCGCCGATAAACGCTACCAGCGACAGCAACAAGGTCCATTGCAGGCCCGTGAGCAGGTTGCGCACGATGTCCCAGAACGAAAAATCACTCATCGGCTGTTCCTCATCACAAAGCGGCGGCCGATCCAGTTGAGCAACTGGCGAATCATCAACGCCATGCACAGGTACACCAAGGTGGTCAGGGCATAGGTTTCAAACGCGCGGAAATTGCGCGACTGGATAAAGTTGGCGGCGAAGCTCAGCTCTTCGGTGGCGATCTGCGAACACACTGCCGAACCGAGCATCACGATGATGATCTGGCTGCTCAGGGCCGGCCACACCTTGCCCAGCGCCGGCAGCAGCACCACATGGCGGAACGCTTCGAAACGCGTCATCGCCAGTGCGGCGGCGGCTTCCAGTTGCCCACGGGGGATGGCCTGGATGCCGGCGCGGATGATCTCCGTGGAGTAGGCGCCCAAGTTGATCACCATCGCCAGTACGGCGGCTTGCCACTCGGTGATCTTCAGCCCCAGGGACGGCAGGCCGAAGAAGATGAAGAACAACTGCACCAGGAACGGCGTGTTGCGGATCAACTCGACATACACGCCGAAGCACCAGGCGAATGGCTGGATCTTCCACGCCCGCACCACTGCGCCGACAGTGCCCAAGGCCACGCCAAGGATCGCGCCGATGACCGTCAGCTCAAGGGTGAACAGCGCGCCGCGTAGCAGCAGGTCGGTGTTGGCCAGCACGGGTACGAAGTCAAATTGATACGCCATGAGTCAGCTCCGTCGTATCAGAGATCAGCAGGCAGCGGCTCTTTGAGCCATTGCATCGCGTTCTTTTGCAGGCTGCCGTCAGCCTTGCCCGTGGCCAGGATCTGGTTGACCTTCTCCAGTAACGCCGGCTCGTTTTTGTTCACGCCGATGTACACCGGCGAGTCCTTGAGTTTCACCTTCAGCGCCGGCACACGTTTGGGGTTGCGCTCGCTGATCGCCACCATCACCACGTTGCCGCTGGCAATCAGATCGACTTGGCCGGCCAGGTAGGCGGCGATGGTCGAGTTGTTGTCTTCAAAACGCTTGATCGTTGCTTCCTTGGGCGCGACGGCGGTCAGCTCGATGTCTTCGATGGCGCCACGGGTCACACTGATGGTCTTGCCCTTGAGGTCGTCGAGGCTGTTGATGGCGGCATCAGGTGGGCCGAAAACGGCCAGGTAGAACGGCGCGTAGGCCTTGGAGAAGTCGATGACTTTTTCCCGCTCCGGGTTTTTGCCCAGGCTTGAGATCACCAGATCGACCTTGCCGGTGGTGAGGAACGGGATGCGGTTGGTGCTGTTGACCGGGGTCAGCTCCAGCTTGACCTTGAGCTGGTCGGCCAGCAGCTTGGCAGTGTCGATGTCCAGGCCGCGTGGCTTCATGTCGGGGCCGACTGAGCCGAACGGCGGGAAGTCCTGGGGCACGGCGACCTTGAGGGTGCCACGGGCGACGATATCGTCCAGACCATTGGCCTGGGCGGGTGCCTGGCTCAGCATCAGGCTGGCAAACAGGGCAGTAAGCAGGGCGCTGTAGCGCTTGGTCATGGCAACTCTCCGAGAAGGGCGAAGGGATTTTCTGGATTTGGCTTGCTTGGGGGATTGCACAGCCCATGCCAGCCCGCTCGGAATCGTCTGCAAGGCTGGAGTTTGTTGAGTTTCAGTGGTCTTACTGGTCTGAACAGTAGCTGAGCTTTTCGCACCCTTTTCGAGCGCCGCTAAAACCCTGCGAGCCCCTTTGGGGCGTGGCTTGCCGTCGGCCGCGAATAGCTTTACAACTAGCCGCTCTGTTGACTGAAACCTTGAGTTTTTTATGAATTCCATCGCCCAAGCCGTACCGGAAGCGGCCCTGCAGGCCATCCGCAAACTGATCAAGGAACAGGGCTTTGGGCCGGGCGATGCGTTGCCGTCCCAGCGCGACCTGGCGGTGCAGTTGGGCGTGAGCCGGGCGTCGCTCCGTGAGGCACTGTCGTCCCTGAGCGCCCTGGGCGTGGTCAGCGTGCAGCCGGGCAAAGGCGTGTTCGTGCAGGCGGTGGAGGACGCGCCGGGCTTTGCCTGGCCTTTCGCGGCCCAGGCCACGCCGCTGGATATCTTCCAGTTGCGCTACGCCTTGGAAGGGTTTGCGGCGGGCTTGGCAGCCGTCACGCTGACGATCGATGAGCTGGACCGTCTTGACGATAACGTTGAAGCAATGCGCAAGGTACTCAAGGCTGGCGACTTCGAGGCGGCGGCACGGCTGGACTTCGAGTTCCACCAGCGCATCCTGTTGGCCAGCGGCAACCAAGCGATGGTGAGTATCCTGAGTGCCAGCGCCGAGGTGTTCCTGGAAAGTCAGAAATTACCGTTCATCCGACCGGAGCGGGCTATGGAAACCTGGCAGGAACATCGCAAAATCCTGCGCGCCCTGGCCCGCCGCGCCAGTGCGGCGGCACAGAAAACCATGCAGGAACACGTACGCAACGCGGCGCTGCGTACGGGCATTGCCTTCGTGACACCGGTTACGCCTTGAGTTGGGCTATACCCAAACTCATGCACCACCATAGCAAGACTCAATCAGAGGCGGCTTCCTGAACGGGGGAAGGGCGGCTATGATGGGCAACGTTTTTTTTGCTTACAATCCGGAGACATCCATGAGCAACGATCTTATCAAGCACGTCACCGACGCGACCTTTGAGGCCGAAGTACTCAAGGCTGCTGGCCCGGTGCTGGTTGACTACTGGGCTGAATGGTGCGGCCCTTGCAAAATGATCGCTCCGGTCCTGGACGACATTGCAACCACTTACGAAGGCAAGCTGACCATTGCCAAGCTGAACATCGACGACAACCAGGAAACCCCGGCCAAGCACGGCGTGCGCGGTATTCCTACGCTGATGCTGTTCAAGAACGGCAACGTCGAAGCGACCAAAGTAGGTGCGCTGTCGAAGTCCCAGCTGCAAGCTTTCCTCGACGCCAACATCTAAGCGTCGTCAAAAAAGCCCCGCAAATCGCGGGGCTTTTTCGTTAAACAGGGCTAGACGCTCCGAAACTCAGGTGGTACATTCGGCCCCGCACTGGTTTCTCCACTGCCCCCTGCAAGCCGTCGCCGACGCATTCCTTTTCGATTAGTACGCGATCCTGTCGCCTTCTCTGCGGCGCGGCCTCATTAAGCCAAAAGCTTAATTTCCCCCCTCCATAAATGATTACGTCATTCCTATATGAATCTGACTGAACTCAAGCAAAAGCCGATTACCGACCTGCTCCAATTGGCCGAAGAAATGGGCATAGAAAATATGGCCCGTTCGCGCAAGCAGGACGTGATTTTCTCCCTGCTCAAGAAGCACGCGAAAAGCGGCGAGGAAATCTCCGGTGATGGCGTGCTGGAGATTCTCCAGGACGGCTTCGGCTTCCTCCGCTCTGCAGACGCTTCCTATCTCGCCGGCCCAGACGATATCTACGTCTCGCCGAGCCAGATCCGTCGCTTCAACTTGCGCACCGGTGACACCATCGTTGGCAAGATCCGCCCTCCGAAGGAAGGCGAGCGGTATTTCGCCCTGCTCAAGGTCGACACGATCAACTTCGATCGTCCAGAGAACGCGAAAAACAAGATTCTCTTCGAGAACCTGACCCCGCTGTTCCCGACCGTGCGCATGAAGATGGAAGCCGGTAACGGTTCCACCGAAGACTTGACCGGTCGTGTGATCGACCTGTGCGCCCCGATCGGCAAAGGCCAGCGTGGCCTGATCGTCGCACCGCCGAAAGCCGGTAAGACCATCATGCTGCAGAACATCGCAGCGAACATCGCGCGTAACAATCCTGAAGTTCACCTGATCGTATTGCTGATCGATGAGCGTCCGGAAGAAGTGACCGAAATGCAGCGCACCGTGCGCGGCGAAGTGGTTGCCTCGACGTTCGATGAGCCGCCAACCCGCCACGTGCAGGTTGCCGAAATGGTGATCGAGAAGGCCAAGCGCCTGGTCGAACACAAGAAGGACGTGGTGATCCTGCTCGACTCCATCACCCGTCTGGCCCGTGCCTACAACACCGTGATCCCGAGCTCCGGCAAGGTATTGACCGGTGGTGTCGATGCTCACGCCCTGGAGAAACCGAAGCGTTTCTTCGGCGCTGCGCGGAACATCGAAGAAGGCGGCTCGCTGACCATTATCGCCACCGCACTGGTTGAAACCGGTTCGAAGATGGACGAAGTGATCTACGAAGAGTTCAAGGGTACCGGCAACATGGAACTGCCGTTGGACCGTCGCATCGCGGAAAAACGCGTGTTCCCGGCGATCAACATCAACCGTTCCGGCACTCGCCGCGAAGAGTTGCTGACCGCCGACGACGAACTGCAGCGCATGTGGATCCTGCGCAAGCTGCTGCACCCGATGGATGAAGTTGCAGCCATCGAGTTCCTGATCGACAAGCTGAAAACCACCAAGACCAACGACGAGTTCTTCCTGTCGATGAAGCGTAAGTAATACGACGTTTGAGGTCCGAAAAAATGGCGCCCTCAGGGGCGCCATTTTTTTTCGCCTGCTTTTTAAGCGCCGTTGGCACCCAAATGCACCGCGATAAGCTGCCAGCCAGCTTCAGAGCAGGTAGGATGTACGCCTATTTTACGGGTGGCATGGTTAATGAAATTCAAGGATCTTCGGGATTTCGTGCAGCAACTTGAGCAGCGCGGAGAGTTGAAACGTATCCAGGTGCCGGTTTCCCCGGTGCTGGAAATGACTGAGATTTGCGACCGTACCCTGCGCAACAAGGGCCCGGCGCTGCTGTTCGAAAACCCGACCGGCTTTGATATTCCGGTGCTCGGCAACCTGTTCGGCACGCCCGATCGCGTGGCGTTCGGCATGGGCGCCGAGTCGGTCAGCGAACTGCGCGAGATCGGCAAGTTGCTGGCCTTCCTCAAGGAACCCGAGCCGCCCAAGGGCTTGAAGGACGCCTGGTCGAAGCTGCCGATCTTCCGCAAGATCATTGCCATGGCCCCCAAGGTGGTCAAGGACGCGGTGTGCCAGGAAGTGGTCATCGAAGGCGATGACGTCGATCTGGCCATGCTCCCGGTGCAGACCTGCTGGCCTGGCGACGTTGGCCCGCTGATTACCTGGGGCCTGACCGTCACCAAAGGGCCGAACAAGGACCGCCAAAACCTCGGTATCTACCGCCAGCAAGTGATCGGCCGCAACAAGGTGATCATGCGTTGGCTGAGCCACCGTGGCGGTGCCCTGGACTTCCGTGAGTGGTGTGAAAAACACCCCGGCCAGCCGTTTCCGGTCTCCGTAGCCCTGGGCGCCGACCCCGCCACGATCCTTGGCGCGGTGACCCCGGTGCCGGACAGCCTGTCCGAATACGCCTTCGCTGGCCTGCTGCGTGGCAACCGTACCGAGTTGGTGAAGTGCCGTGGCAACGACCTGCAAGTGCCGGCCACCGCTGAAATCATCCTCGAAGGCGTGATTCACCCTGGCGAGATGGCGGACGAAGGCCCCTACGGCGACCACACCGGCTACTACAACGAAGTCGACAGCTTCCCGGTGTTCACCGTCGAGCGCATCACCCACCGGATCAAGCCGATCTACCACAGCACCTACACCGGCCGGCCGCCGGATGAGCCGGCCATTCTTGGCGTGGCGCTCAACGAAGTGTTCGTGCCGATCCTGCAAAAGCAATTCCCGGAAATCACCGACTTCTACCTGCCGCCCGAGGGTTGCTCGTACCGCATGGCCATCGTGACCATGAAGAAGTCGTATCCGGGCCATGCCAAGCGCGTCATGCTCGGTGTGTGGTCGTTTTTGCGACAGTTCATGTACACCAAGTTCGTTATTGTCACCGACGACGACATCAACGCCCGCGACTGGAACGACGTGATCTGGGCCATCACCACGCGCATGGACCCCAAGCGCGATACGGTGATGATCGACAACACGCCGATCGACTACCTCGACTTCGCGTCGCCGGTATCGGGCCTGGGCTCCAAGATGGGCCTGGACGCCACCCACAAATGGCCGGGTGAAACCACCCGCGAGTGGGGCCGGGTGATCGTCAAGGATGAAGCCGTGACCGCGCGCGTCGACGCGATGTGGAAAGAATTGGGAATAGATTGATGCGTGTAACCCTGCAACCTTCCGGCGCTGTGCTGGAGCTGGTCCCTGGCGAACGAATCCTCGAAGGCGCACGTCGCCTGGGCTATGAATGCCCCCAGGCTTGCCGTAACGGCGTGTGCCACGTATGTGCCGCGCTGCTGGTGGAAGGCCGGGTGCAGCAAGCCGGTGAGGTGCGTGACCACGGTGAGTTCTACACCTGCATCGCCGAACCGCTGGAAGATTGCGTTGTGTTGTGGGATGGCGTGCTGGCGCCGGGAGAGTTGCCGTTGCGCAAGTTGTCGTGCCAATTGAGTGAGTGCGTGGACGTCGGTGGTGACGTGTGGCGCGTGCGTCTGCGTGCGCCGGCCGGCAAGGCGGTGCGTTACCACGCCGGGCAGTACCTGATGATCGAGCGGGAAAACGGCGAGAAATCGGCGTTCTCCCTGGCCTCGGCGCCCCATGCCGGACGTGAGCTGGAACTGCACGTGCTGGTCCGCGAGGACAGTGCGCGCAACCTGCTGGAGCAACTGCAACGTAACCAGATGGCACGTATCGAGCTGCCATTTGGCGATACCCACCTGGCCGAGCTGCCGGACGGGCCGCTGGTGTTGATCGCCGCCGGTACCGGCATGGCGCAGATGCACAGCCTGATCGAGCATTGCCGCGCCACCGGCTTCAAGCACCCGGTGCACCTGTACTGGGGCGTGCGTCGCCCGGAAGACTTCTACGATATCGAGCACTGGGACCAGTGGCTGCAACTGCCCAACCTGTTCCTGCACAAAGTCGTCAGTGACCTGTGCGGTTGGGAAGGGCGCTGCGGGTTGCTCCATGAAGCGGTGTGTGAAGACATCACCGACCTCAAGGCCGTGCACGTCTACGCCAGCGGCTCACCGGCGATGATCTACGGCACGCTGGATGCGCTGGTCGACGCCGGCATGGATGCGCACCAGATGCGCGCCGACGTATTCGCCTACGCGCCGCGCTAACGGCGTGGTGTAGTGAGCGGGCTTGCCCCGCGCTGGGCTGCGCAGCAGCCCCAATCCAGACATTGCGCTTTTTCAGCGAGACCTCATTGGCAGGTTTTGGGGCCGCTTCGCAACCCAGCTTTGGGCAAGCTCGCTCACCACAAAAAGCCCTTCCGAGCACAACAGCCCAGTCGCAACGTGCCAGTTAGAAGCGCACGCCGGTCGTCACCATCGCCGCATTGAACCCCAACAACACCAACTCCGCCGCTACCGGCCCGTAATGGGTGCCTACCGACGGAATGATCACTGGCGCCACGCCGAAACGGTTCAAGGGGATCTTGTCGCGGTACTGGCCGCGATAGCCTTGGAGCGCCCCGCCCGTGACCTTCAGGTACACCGGATAGTCGGTCATGTCATAGCGCTTGCCCGCATAGGCGTAGTACGAGCGCTGGCGGAACGAGTTGCGAAAGGTCGCCCCGCCATACACCCACCCCGATGCTTCATTGCGCTCCAGGCCGATCAGGTCTTGGTTGTTGTTGTGGTCCTTATCCGGCGCGAAGTGTCGGGTATAGACGCTGGTCTGCGCGTACCAGAAGCCCTTGTCGTCTTCGGCAACCGGCGATTCGCCAGCCAGCGCAGTGGTGGCCTGGGCCAGCAACAACAGGCCAGGCAGTCGGAGTTTTTTCATGGGTGCGACCTCGGTAGTCGGTTTGATAGGCGGCTAAGTGGGTCGTGATGTGCGGGCTATTTTGACGGTTTGGCGCGTGCCCAGGCTGAACCGGGGCTGAAAGCCGCGGGGTTGTTGCGGATAATCCTGACGGACGGGGTGCCGGGCTTATGCATTCGCTTATTCTTTAAAGGTATTTAATTTGTTACATGAATATCTTTAAGCTATATCGCTACGGACTACCGACTTTCTGCCAGTAACCAACAACTGACCGCCACCGCCCGCCAGCCGGATCGATCGTACGCACTCAGCGCATTGACCTGCTGAGTCTTGATTCCAAGGGGAGCGGTATGGGGAGTTACAAGAAACACGCGTTGTACTCAGCGATTTTGTCGGCCAATTTGCTGACCGCTGTGAGCTTCAATCCAGCCGTTGCGGCCGAAACGTCCGCCACCGATGCACCCAAACTCGACACTGTGATCGTCACCGGCACCCGCGCTCAAGAGCGTACGGCCAGTGCTTCGCTGTCGCCTATCGATGTGATCTCCGGCGACAGCCTGCGCAGCACTGGTTCCGATGAGCTGGGCGCCGTGTTGGCGCGCCTGATCCCGTCGATCAATTTCCCGCGTCCAAGCCTGGTGGACGGTGCGGAGTTGGTACGCCCTGCGCAGTTGCGCGGCCTGTCGCCGGATCAAGTGCTGGTGCTGGTCAACGGCAAGCGCCGCCATACCAGCGCCTTCGTCAACCTAGGCGGTGCCGTGGGCCGTGGCTCGGCGCCGGCGGACCTGAATGCGATCCCGCTGTCGGCGGTGGACCATATCGAAGTGCTGCGCGACGGTGCTTCGGCGCGCTACGGCTCGGATGCGATTGCCGGGGTGATCAACGTGATCCTCAAGCACGCCGACCAGGGCGGTTCGATCTCGACCAAGTTCGGTGAGTACAAAAAGGGGGACGGTATCCAGCGCAATGTCAGTGGCAACACCGGCCTGGCCTTGGGTGACAACGGCTTTATCAACCTGTCGGCCGAAGGCGCCGACAACGAATACACCAACCGCGCCGGGAATGATTACCGCCCGGCCAGCATCGGTTCTACCACGTACGGCCAGCGTGTTTTTCGTCAGGGTGAGCCGGCCACCAATGAAGGCAAATTCCAGTTCAACTCCGAATATTCCTTCAACGATTCGGCCGAGTTCTACACCTTCGGTGGCTACAGCAAACGGCGCGGCGAGACGGCGGCGTTTTACCGGGCGAGCAATGCGTCCAACAATATTGCTGCACTCAACCCCAATGGTTACTTGCCGCTGATCAAGGGCAACCTTGAAGACACTTCGCTGGTGGTGGGCTTGCGCGGGCTGCTGGCCGACGACTGGCATTACGACTTGTCGGCCAACTACGGCAAGAACCAGTACACACTCAGCACCGAAACCATCAACACCGCCCTCGGCCTGGCCACGCCGCGCAAGTTCGATAATGGCACCCTGAGCAACGACCAGAAGCAGGTCAGCCTGGACCTGTCCCGTGAATTTGACGTGGGTTGGCTGCCATACCCGGTTTCCGTAGCGTTTGGCGGCGAATACCTGCATCAGGGCTATGAAATCGAAGCGGGTGAGCCGGCGTCCTACTACCAGAGCGGCAGCTCGGGCCTGGCAGGGTTCCGTGAAGCGGATGCGGGCACCAGCTCACGCCATAACTGGGCGCAGTACCTGGACCTGGAAACCAATTTCACCGAAAAACTCAGCGCCTCGGCGGCCGTACGGCATGAGGACTACAGTGACTTCGGCTCCAATGTCAGCGGCGCGCTGTCGGCCCGTTATGATTTCACCCCGCAAGTGGCCTTGCGCGGCAGTATTTCCAACGGTTTCCGTGCGCCTTCCCTGGCCCAGCAAAACTTTGCCTACACCTCGTCGCAACTGATCGGCAGCACCATCCAGGAAGCCGGCACCTTCCCGGCCAACAGCCAAGTGGCGCGCTTGCTCGGCGCCGAAGACCTCAAGGCCGAGAAGTCACGCAACTACAGCCTTGGCCTGGTGCTGGAGCCGGCCGATGACCTGACGGTGACGGTGGACGTGTACCGCATCGACATTCGTGACCGTATCAGCCTGTCGTCCAACCTCGGCATCAACGCGGCGACGCGCGCCTACCTGCAAGCCAACGGCGTGGGCAATATCGACTACACCACCGCCCGCTACTTCACCAATGCCACCGACACCAGCACCGACGGTGTCGACCTGGTGGCCAACTATCGCTACCAGTTCGACAGCGGCATCCGCTGGAACAGCACCGTGGGCTACAACTACAACCACACCAAAGTCACCGACGTGAAACCCAACCCGGCGATCCTCGACAGCCTGGGCGCGAACCTGGTGCGGGTGGACCGCCGCGAACGCATTGGTTTGCTCGGTGATACCACCCCTCAGCACAAGTTGAGCCTGGGCAACGACTTCACGTTTGGCAATTGGGCGCTGCATAGCAATTTGGTGCGCTATGGTGAATTCACCAGCTACCAGGCGGACAAGGTCAATGACCAGACCTTCAAGGCAGCCTGGGTGCTGGACCTGTCGGCGGACTACAAGCTGAAGAGCTGGACCTTCACCGTGGGCGGCGACAACGTCACCGACAAATACCCGGAGAAGCTCAATGCCTTCGCCAGCAGCGGCGGCAACCTCGCCTATAGCACTTATTCGCCGTACGGTTACAGCGGCGCGTTTTATTACGGTAAAGTTGCTTACAACTGGTAATACACAGGAGGCGCACCGCTTTTCGCCATGACCGCCATTGAAACCGATCTTTTGCAGTTGGCTTACCCTCCGCGGCTCGATCTGGGGCCGCAACTCACTCACGAACAGTTGATGAGCTCGATGCAGGCCACCATGGGTCGGCACAAGGGTGGGCCGGTCTGGCTATTTGCGTATGGTTCGCTGATCTGGCGCCCTGAGTGTTCGTCGACCGAGCGTGTGCGGGCGCGGGTCCACGGTTATCACCGGGGCCTGTACCTGTGGTCTCACGAGCATCGGGGCACACCCGAAACGCCGGGCTTGGTGTTTGGGCTCGATCGTGGTGGCTCTTGCAGCGGGTTTGCCTACCGCTTGCCGGAAGACCAACTCGAGGCCTCGTTGTATGCCCTGTGGCAGCGCGAGATGCCTTACCCCTCGTACAAACCGCATTGGCTCAGCTGCCGTCTGGAAGATGGCAGTCAGGTGCAGGCGTTGGGGTTTGTCCTGGAGCGGCACTTGCCCAGCTATGCGGGCAACTTGCCGGATATCGTGCTCAACCATGTGCTGCAAAGCGCTTGCGGGCGTTACGGCACCACGCGCGATTATGTCGAGCAGACCGTGAACGCCCTGCGCAGCCACGCCATGCCAGATAGGAATCTGGAGGCGCGGCTCAAGCGTTGTGCAAAGGGCTGCCCAGGCGATTAACGCGCCGAGCTGACGCTGTTGGTGTGCCACAGCGTTGGGATCAGGAACGCGATGGCCAGCAGGCACGCGCCGATCAGCAGTACGAAACCGCCGTCCCAGCCGAAATGGTCCACCGTGTAGCCCATGGCCGCACTCGCCGCCACCGAGCCACCCAGGTAGCCGAACAGGCCCGTGAAGCCCGCAGCCGTACCGGCGGCTTTCTTCGGGGCCAGTTCCAGCGCTTGCAGGCCGATCAGCATCACCGGGCCGTAGATCAGAAAGCCGATGGAGAACAGCGCGATCATATCGACCATCGGGTTGCCCGGCGGGTTGAGCCAGTACACCAGCGTTGCCACGGTCACCAGCGCCATGAACACTACGCCGGTCAGGCCACGGTTGCCCCGGAAAATCTTGTCCGACATCCAACCGCACAGCAGCGTGCCGGGGATGCCCGCCCACTCGTAGAAGAAGTACGCCCACGAGGTTTTATCCACGTCGAAGTGCTTGGCTTCCTTCAGGTACGTCGGTGCCCAGTCCAGCACGCCGTAGCGCAGCAGGTAGACGAACACGTTGGCGAAGGCGATGTACCACAGCATTTTGTTGCGCAGCACGTACTTGACGAAGATTTCCTTGGCGCTGAATTCTTCTTCATGGCTGGCGTCGTAGCCTTCCGGGTAGTCGTTCTTGTATTGCTCGATGGGCGGCAGGCCTACCGATTGCGGGGTGTCGCGCATGGTGATGAAGGCAAACACCGCAACCGCCAGGGCCACAGTCGCCGGTACGTAGAAGGCTGCGTGCCAGTCGTTGAACCAGGCCATGCCCAGCAGGAACAGCGGGCCGATCAGGCCGCCGCCGACGTTGTGCGCCACGTTCCACACCGAAACCACGCCGCCGCGCTCTTTCTGCGACCACCAGTGCACCATGGTCCGCCCACTTGGCGGCCAGCCCATGCCCTGGGCCCAGCCGTTGATGAACAGCAAAATGAACATCATGGTCACGCTGGACGTTGCCCAAGGTGCGAAACCGAAAATGAACATCACACCCGCCGACACCAGCAGGCCGAAGGGCAGGAAGTAGCGCGGGTTGGAACGGTCGGATACCAGGCCCATGAGGAACTTGGACAGGCCGTAGGCAATCGCGATGGCCGACATCGCCAGGCCCAACTGGCCACGGGTGTAACCCTCGTCGATCAGGTACGGCATGGCCAGGGAGAAGTTTTTGCGCAGCAGGTAGTAGCCGGCGTAGCCAAAGAAAATACCAGCGAAGATCTGCCAGCGCAGTCGTCGGTAGGTGCTGTCTATTTTTTCTTCAGGCAGGGGCGCCTGGTGCGCGGCAGGACGAAAGAAAGCAAACATTCAAGAGCTCCAGATTTCTTGTTTTGACTGCGGATGCGAATGTTACAGTTTCGTTACCGAAAATAGCATCGCCACTTGGCGGCAAACACAGGAAATGAGAGCAAGTGCATGTTCTCTTACGAACATGTCGCGAATAGATAAGTGGTGGTCGCAAACAGTTTCTGAGGCGAGTAGAGATCCAAATGTGGGAGGGGGCTTGCCCCCGATAGCGGTGCTTCAGTCAACAGATGTATCACCTGACCCACTGCCATCGGGGGCAAGCCCCCTTCCACATTTGATTGCATTTGAGGTCGGTTAGCGGGTTTGGACGACCACCTTGCCGACAGCCTTGCGCTGCCCCAGATCATTGATCGCCTGGGCGGCCTGTTCGAGCGGATATACCTGGGACACCAGCGGCTTTAGCTTGCCCTCGCCATACCAGGTGAACAGTTGCTGGAAGTTCGCCGCATTATCTTGCGGCTGGCGCTGGGCAAACGAGCCCCAGAACACCCCGACCACCGCCGCGCCCTTGAGCAGCGCCAGGTTCACCGGCAACTCTGGAATGCGCCCGCTGGCAAAGCCCACTACCAGCAAACGCCCGTTCCAGGCGATGGCGCGGATGGCCTGGTCGAACAGGTCACCGCCCACCGGGTCGTAGATCACATCGGCGCCGTTGCCGTCGGTGAGGCGCTTGATCTCGTCTTTCAGGCTGGTTTCGCTGTAGTTGATCAGCTCATCGGCGCCGGCGGCCTTGGCCACGGCGAGTTTGTCGGCACTGCTCGCGGCGGCGATCACGCGGGCGCCCATGGCCTTGCCGATCTCCACCGCCGCCAGGCCCACCCCACCCGAGGCGCCGAGCACCAGCAGGGTTTCGCCAGGTTGCAGGTTGGCCCGTTGTTTCAGTGCGTGCATCGACGTGCCGTAGGTCATGCTGAAGGCGGCGGCGGTGTTGAAGTCCATGCTCGGCGGGATCGGCAGCACGTTGTAGCCCGGCACCGCGACCTGCTCGGCAAAACTGCCCCAGCCAGTGAGCGCCATGACGCGGTCACCGACTTTGAGGTGGCTGACTTTTTCGCCCACTTCGCTGACCACGCCCGACGCCTCGCCACCCGGCGAAAACGGGAAGGGCGGCTTGAACTGGTACTTGCCCTCGATGATCAAGGTGTCCGGGAAGTTCACCCCTGCCGCGTGCACGTCCAGCAGGATTTCGTTCTTCTTGATCGCCGGGCTGGCGATTTCTTCCAGCACCAGGGTTTCGGCGGGGCCGAAGGCTTTGCACAGCACAGCTTTCATCGGGCTATTCCTTTTGGTGTCGTGGCCGATAAGTGTAGGAGGGCAGGCCCGTGGGTCAACGAGCATGCCCAGCCCTGATAAGTCGCCATAAGCTTGTGCTCAGCCCTGCTAGCGTTATGCTACCCGGCACCGAATGTGAGGAATGAACTGTGAAAGCGTGGATCCTGTTGATGCTGGCCCTGACCTTGCCGATGGCAGCCCAGGCCGAAGAGGCGAAAGAAGGCGAGGCGCCGAAGGTCAGCTATATCAGCCTGAGCCCGCCGTTTGTGGGTAACTATGGGCTCGATGGCACGGCGAAACTCAAGGTGTTCAAGGCCGACATCGCCCTGCGTGTGACCGGCACCGAAGCGGCAGCGGCGGTCAAAGCCAACGACGCGTTGATCCGTAACCAGTTGGTGGCGCTGTTCACCCAGCAAACCAACGAGGCCATGAGCACCGTCGAAGGCAAGGAAAAACTGCGCCAGGAAGCCCTGAAACAAACCCAGCAAGTGATGAACGACGAGACCGGCAAGCCGGTGGTGGAAGACCTGTTGTTCAACAACCTGATCATTCAGTAACCTTCGGCGTCACCCCCCAGATCTTCAGCAAGGCAGCGCTGAAGGACGGCTCCAGCACGCGGTTGCCGTGGCCGCTGAGGTGGTTGGAGTCGAAGAACAGCGGCTTGTCGTTTGTGTCATAGGCCGAGCAGACCGGGCCGGGGCACAGCAGCGGTAGCGGGTCCCAGACATGCAATGCCTGATAGCGGGCTTGCAACTGCTCCAGCAGCTGCATTTGGGGCGCGCGCAGGCGATTGAGCTGGTAGCGCGCCATCGTCAGGCCCGGCGCGCAGACGGGGTTGGTGCGGTTGAACCCGTCCGAACAGCGATTGGGGGCTGCTTTGAACAGCGGTTTGGGCGCGTCGATCAAAATGTTGAGCCCTGCTTTTTGCAAGCGGCTCAACAGCGTGTCGGCGGCGACGCGTGCGGCGGCGAGCTGCTCGGCCGTCAGTTCGGCCAACGCCTCATCGATCATGGGCGCCTCACCTTCGCGCCACTCGCGCCCGGCCAACTCCGGCATGCGCAGCGAGGCCAGAAATACAACATCGCCCGGTCGGGCACGCGCCTCGATTTCCTGGAACTGGGCTTCGCGAGACGCGGCGCAGCGTGCAGGGTCCGGCCCGATAAGGCTGACGACGCTGCAACCGCCTTGCTCGTATTCCACCACCGTGACACCCAGTTTCAGCGAAACCTGTTTGAGCAGTGTGCGGTAGGCCGCGGTATGGGAATCGCCGATCACGAACAGCTGTCGCTGCGCCAGGCGTGGGTCGTCGAGGGGGGTGAAGTCTTCCTGGGGGTAATGCCTGTAGGCGTACCACGTGTAGGTATCGCGGGTCTGGCTGAGTGACAGGGCGGTCGGGTTAAGCGACAACCACTGCGCGCCCAGCCACAGCAGGCCGGTGATGCCCAAGCCGGCTGCAAACGTAAGGCCCGCCTTGCGTTGCACTGCCGACTTGCCGCTGCGTATCGGCGTTTCGATCCAGTGGTAGGACGCCGCTGCGAGGGCGATCACCAGCCAGGGGTACAGCAATTGCACCGCCAGCAGTTCCAGGCCGACGGTCCAGCGCAAAAAGACCGCGACCGGCCAGTGCCACAGGTAGAGCGAATAGGACAGGCGGCCGATATACGTCGCCAGCGGGTGCTGCAACAGGCGTTGCAGCGCATCGGGTGGGCTGGCGCCCCGCAGCACGATCCCGGCGATCATCAGCAGCGAGCCAGCCACAGTGACCATCGCCCAGGGAAAGGGGAACCGCCTGGGTTCGGCGAACAGAAAACCGATAATCACCAGAGCGAGGCCGACGGCCAACAGGCTCGGTGCCTGACGGTTGAGCGTGGGTGTTACTCCACGTGTCCCGATGACCTGGAACAGGATTGCACCGGCCGCCAGCTCCCAGAAACGTCCGGGCAACGAGTAAAACGCTGACAGCGGTGCGTGGGTGACCTGATAAGCGCCGACCAGCAGTGACGCGAAGGCCATTGACGGCAGCAGCGCCCACGTCAATGCAGACCGTTGGCGGTAGCGCAGCCATGCAAAGAACAGGGCCGGGAAGATCACGTAGAACTGTTCTTCAACCCCCAAAGACCACGTATGCAGATAGGGGTTGAGTTCGGCGCTGGGTGAAAAATAAGTGTCGGTGTTCCACGCCAGGACCACATTGCTCAGGCCAAAGAATGCGGCGAGGCCGGTGGTGTTGATCAGTTCACTGAGCCAGAACTGTGGCAGGAACATCGCGCTGAGCACGAAGCTCACACACAGCATGGTCAGCAGCGCGGGCAGGATGCGCAGCAGGCGGCGCCGGTAGAAGTCCGCCAGGTAGCGGCCGAAGCTCAGGTCGCGGCGCTCCCACAGCGACTGGCTGATCACATACCCGGAAACCACGAAGAACATGTCCACGCCGGTGAAGCCGCCGGGCAGCAGGCTGAACACATCCAAGTGGAAGACGATGACCGCGAGCACGGCGATGGCACGCAAGCCGTCGATGGCCGGTTTGTAAGTGCAGGTGGGCTGGGACACGCGGGCTTCCTCGCGAACGGGCAAAGTCCGGATTTTGCCCAAGCCGGCCCAGCACGACGACTGGCCGTTCGGACAGGTATGAGTCAGGGTGTTTCCCGATCAGGGCGCCAGGCTTTTGCGGAACCTGGCCAGCGCCACGACAAAGAACAACAAGCCGATCGCGGCCAGTGCCAGCAGGTCCGGCCGCGCCACGCCAACGCCTGCGTCCCGGAACAGAATCGCTGCACTCAAGCTCACAAAATGCGTCGACGGCGAGCCTTGCATCACCCATTGCAACCACTCGGGCATGCTGTCCAGCGGCGTACTGGCGCCTGATAAAAGCAGCATCGGGATGATCAATTAGCGCAGCGCCAGCACCGCGGCCCATTGTTCGGCGGTGACCGGCATCACCGACAAGCGGCTGCCTTTTTGCACCAGAGGCAGTTCGGCGAGGGCGGTTTGCTGTTTCAGGTAGCCCAGGCCCAGCACTTTGGGGAATGTTTGGACGTGCGCAACGTTGATCGCGCTCCACGGGTTTTTTTCCGGCGTGGCCTTGGCGTCGAAGTAGTGGCTGTCCGGTTCCAGCGCAGTCGGGTCCGGGTAGGCGGCTTCGACGATTTTGCCGATCCCGGCAATGCCCGGCTCGGGGCAACTGGAGTGGTAGAAGAAAAACGCGTCACCCACCGCCATGGCGCGCAGGAAGTTGCGCGCCTGGTAATTGCGCACGCCGTCCCAGCGCGTTTCGCCAAGCGTTTCCAGGCCTTTGATGGAGAGTTCGTCGGGCTCGGATTTCATCAGCCAGTAGGCCATTTTTGGGCTCCTGAAAAAGGCAGTGGGCAAGTTGTCAGGCAATTTGATGACAAACCGACAGTCGGTTGGCGCCAAGGTTTGCGTGTTGGTTCACGTTACCGCAAAATGCCGGCCTTTAAGCTTGACGCAGCTGCAACGGACTACTTTGGAACGTTGTTGTCATCGTGTACGAGGTGCCTGAAGGGGGGCAATCGATGCAACGTAAACCGGATTTACTATGGATTTTGGTGATTTTGTTTGGTCTGGGCGTCGTGACCACCGGGTATGCGCAAAGCTTGTGGTCGAACAAGACCGATGCGCCGGTCGAACTGGCTCAACAGCAGCCGCAACCCTTCAAGCGTTAACCCTTCCTCAAGACGCCGCTGCTTGCCGCGGCGTTTGTGCGACATACCACCGCTTATCGGTGACGGTGCCAGCCAATGGCACATCCCAACTGGCTTGTGCCAATCGATCGACCTTCTGACATTCATGGGCCAGGCCCAGCAGCGTCGGCTTGCGCCAGCGTTGGCGGCGCGCCAGGTAGGCGAGGCTGCGATCGTAGAAACCGCCGCCCATGCCCAGGCGGCCACCGGCGTCATCGAACCCCACCAACGGCAGCAACACCAGGTCCAGCGCCCACACCTTGCGCTGGCGCTTGGCGTTGACCCGTGGCTCCAGGATCCGAAAACGGTTGGGCTGCAGTTGTTCCCCAGGCTTCACGCGTTGGAACACCATCTTGGTGCGCGGCCAGGCGCTCAGCACCGGCAGGTAGGTGGCCTTGCCCCGGCGTTGAGCGGCACGCAGCAGCAGGCGAGGATCGATTTCGCCGTCCGTCGGTAGATACAAGGAAATATGTTTGGCCCGGCGAAACAGCGGGTGCTGTGCCAGTTGCCGATACAGGCCCTGCGCGGCCTGGCGCTGCTCGCTCGGTGTGAGGGCGCGGCGGGCTTTGCGCAGCATGCGTCGAAGGTGCGGACGGGAAAGCGGCGCAGGTTCGGTCATGGTTTTCGGCTCATAAAACAATGCCAGTCCGGGGACTGGCATTGAGTTTGGGAATTCAGGCTCCCCGACAGAGCCGCTGTCGACTTAGCCCTTGAACCCGAAAGTTCAAGGTGGAAGATGCAGTAGGCTTTAAGGCTTTCCGTCTAGCGGACATGCACACCAGCCCAACGTGCAACTTCCAGGGTAGTGCGAATCGGCTCAGGGACATCGCCGACTGGCAAACACGCCAGGGAGTGGGGCGAGTATACCTTAAACAGTCGCGGCAATCAGCCCTTGGGTGTGTCTGAATCGCTGGAAAGCACCAGATCAACACGTTCCAGCAGGTCACGCACCTGCTCGCGGGTCGAGCCGCTGGCCTGCACGTCAGGGCGTTCCTGCTTGTGCAGCAGGTCGTGGGTAATGTTCAGCGCGGCCATCACGGCGATACGGTCGGCGCCGATGACTTTGCCGCTGCTGCGGATTTCACGCATCTTGCCATCCAGGTAGCGCGCGGCGCTCACCAGGTTGTTGCGCTCTTCCTGGGGGCAGATGATCGAATATTCTTTGTCCAGGATCTGCACGGTGACGCTATTGCTTGAACTCATGAGTCTTGCTCCAGGGCCTTCAGGCGCGAAATCATCGATTCGACCTTACGCCGGGCGATTTCGTTTTTTTCAATGAGGTGAGCGCGTTCCTCGCGCCAGGTCTTTTCCTGAGCTAATAGGAGTCCGTTTTGACTCTTAAGTTGCTCGACCCGAGTAATTAGCAATTCGAGTCTGGCCATCAGCGCTTGCAGGTCGGTGTCTTCCATTGGGTTCCACTGGATTTTGTCTGATGAATGGCAACTGCAGGATAAACGATCTGACGCCCTTGATAGTCTTGGTACGTCTGCCGGTGCTAGGATACAGCGCTCCATTCTAGACATTGCGCCGTCTGGCGCCTAGCTCACCATGCCCATTCAGAACTCCCCGTACGATGCTTTTTCCAAACTGCTGAGCACCAGCGGTCATCCTTGCTCGCCTGCCGAACTGCACGGCGTGTTGCTCGGCCGCAGTTGCACCGGCGTTGGCTTTGATGCCGACAACTGGCTGGCCGACGTGGCCGAGCTGCTGGAAACCGAACCGACCGACAACGTGCGTAACGCGCTGATCGGCCTGCAAGAGATGGTCAAGGGCGAGCTGACCGGTGATGACGTCACCGTGGTCCTGCTGCTGCCGACCGACGACGCGCCGCTCACCGAGCGCGCCGCCGCGCTGGGCCAGTGGTGCCAGGGCTTCCTCCACGGTTTCGGCGTGAACGCCGGCGGCCTGGAGCTGAGCACCGATGCCAAGGAAGTGCTGCAGGACCTCGCTGCGATCTCCCAAGTGCAAGACGCGCTGGAAGAGTCCGAAGACGGCGAAGGCGACTACATGGAAGTCATGGAATACCTGCGCGTCGCGCCGTTGCTGCTGTTCACCGAGACCAAGAAGTCCGCTGAACCTGCTGCATCCAAGCCGTCACTGCACTAAGAAAGGAAGCCCATCTGCCCATGATCCATATCCCCAAAGCGGAATACACCCGCCGCCGCAAGGCGCTCATGGCGCAGATGGAACCCAATAGCATCGCGATTCTGCCGGCAGCCGCCGTGGCTATCCGCAATCGCGATGTCGAGCACGTCTATCGTCAGGACAGCGACTTCCAGTACCTGAGCGGTTTCCCTGAACCGGAAGCTGTGATCGTGCTGATGCCCGGTCGCCAGCACGGCGAGTACGTGCTGTTCTGCCGCGAACGCAACGCCGAGCGCGAATTGTGGGACGGCCTGCGTGCGGGTACCGAAGGCGCAATCCGTGACTTTGGCGCCGATGATGCCTTCCCCATCACCGATATCGACGACATCCTGCCCGGCCTGATCGAAGGCCGCGACCGGGTGTATTCGGCGATGGGCAGCAATGCCGAATTTGACCGGCACGTGATGGAGTGGATCAACGTGATCCGCTCTAAAGCGCACCTGGGCGCCCAGCCGCCGAACGAATTTGTTGCCCTGGATCATCTGCTCCACGACATGCGCCTGTATAAATCGGCGGCAGAAGTGAAAGTGATGCGCGAGGCCGCGCGGATTTCCTGCGCTGCCCACGTCAAGGCAATGCAGGCCAGCCGCGCCGGTTTGCATGAGTTCAGCCTGGAAGCCGAGCTGGATTACGAGTTCCGCAAAGGGGGCGCGAAGATGCCGGCCTACGGCTCCATCGTCGCCGCTGGGCGCAACAGCTGCATCCTGCATTACCAGCAGAATGACGCCGTGCTCAAGGACGGTGACCTGGTGCTGATCGACGCCGGTTGCGAGATCGACTGCTACGCCAGCGACATCACACGGACCTGGCCGGTCAACGGCAAGTTTTCACCTGAGCAAAAAGCGATCTACGAGGTTGTGCTGGCCTCCCAGGAAGCCGCCTTTGCCGAGATCGCACCGAACAAGCATTGGAACCAGGCCCACGAGGCGACCGTGCAGGTCATCACCGCCGGGCTGGTGAAGCTGGGGTTGCTGCAAGGTGACGTTGACGAACTGATCGCCAGCGAAGCCTACAAGCCCTTCTATATGCACCGCGCCGGCCACTGGCTGGGCATGGATGTGCATGATGTGGGCGAGTACAAGGTGGGCGGTGAATGGCGCGTGCTGGAAGTCGGCATGGCGCTGACCGTGGAACCGGGGATCTATATTTCGCCGGACAACCAGACTGTGGCGAAGAAATGGCGTGGCATTGGCGTACGCATCGAGGACGACGTGGTAGTGACCAAGCAAGGCTGTGAAATCCTGACCGGCGGCGTGCCCAAGACCGTCGCCGAGATCGAAGCGCTGATGGCGGCCGCCCGATGAGCCGGGTCAGCCTGGCGATTATCGGTGGCGGCTTGGTAGGCGCCAGCCTGGCGCTGGCGTTGCAGGCCGGGGCCAAGGCGCGGGGCTGGAAGATCGTGTTGATCGAACCCTTTGCACCGGGCGACAGCTACCAGCCAAGCTACGATGCGCGCTCATCGGCGCTGTCGTTTGGTGCGCGTCAGATTTACCAGCGCCTGGGCATCTGGCAGGACATCTCCCGTCGCGCCGAACCGATCAAGCAGATCCACGTGTCCGACCGTGGGCGTTTCTCCACCGCACGTTTGTCCGCTATGGAGGAGGGCGTGCCGGCCCTTGGCTACGTGGTGGAAAACGCCTGGCTCGGCCAATGCCTGTGGCAAGGCTTGGACAAAGACGTAGTCAGTTGGCGCTGCCCGGCGGAAGTCACCCGCATGGAGCCGCTGCCCGACGGCTATCGCCTGACCCTCAACGATGAAACCGTGCTCGAATGCGACCTCGCCGTGCTCGCCGATGGCGGCCGCTCAGGCTTGCGCGAGCAATTGGGCATCGGCGTGAAGACCCGTCCGTACAACCAGAGCGCGTTGATTGCCAACATCACACCCAGCGAAGCTCACAACGGCGAAGCCTTCGAGCGCTTCACCGACGAGGGGCCGATGGCCTTGCTGCCGCTGCCGGACAACCGCTGCGCGCTGGTCTGGACGCGCATCGGCATGGATGCGCAACGCCTGGCCGCGCTTGACGAGCGCAGTTTCCTGAGTGAATTGCAGGGCGTGTTCGGCTATCGCCTGGGCACCTTGAAGCAAGTCGGTGCGCGCCATCTGTATCCGCTGACCCTGGTGGAAGCCGAAGAGCAGGTGCGTTCCCACCTGGCGATCCTCGGCAACGCCGCCCACAGCCTGCACCCGATTGCCGGGCAGGGCTTCAACCTGTCCCTGCGCGATGCACATGCCCTGGCCGAGGCCTTGCTGGCCGGGCCGGCGATACCGGGCGACCTGGCGACCTTGCAAGCCTACCGCGAGCGCCAGCGCCTGGATCAGAAGTTGACCGTGGGCTTCTCCGATCAGGTCACGCGGCTGTTTGGCAGTGCACAACCGTTGGTCGCATTTGGCCGCAATATGGGGCTGCTGGGCCTGGATCTGCTGCCGCCGGCCAAGCGCTGGTTCGCCCGTCAGGCCATGGGCCTGGGCACGCGTCCCGATGCGTAAGTGGCTGGTGGCGCGGTTGGGCAAGGCGCGTTTGCTGCGTTGGGTCATGACGCTGTATCCGCCGTACCTGGGCGCGGGCGTCAGCGTGCAGCACATGAGCGCGGATTTTCGCCACGTCAAAGTGCGCATGGGCCTGGGCTGGTACAACCGTAATTACGTGGGCACGCAGTTCGGCGGCAGCCTGTATTCGATGGTCGACCCGTTCTACATGCTGATGCTGATGGAGAACCTGGGGCGCGACTACATCGTCTGGGACAAGGCCGCGAGCATCGACTTTATTTCGCCGGGCAAAGGCCCGGTGTATGCCGAATTCTTCATCGACGAGGCCTTGCTCGACGAGGTGCGTCGCCAGACCGAAGGCGGCGAGAAATACCTGCCCCACCTCAAGGTCGAGATTCATGACGGCTCCGGCACCCTGGTGGCGCGGGTCGACAAAACCCTTTACGTGCGGCGCAAGCCGCCAGCGAGACAGGCTTAAAGCATGGACATGCGCGCAGATGTGCTGATTGTCGGGGCCGGAATGGTCGGAAGCGCCCTGGCGCTGGCGTTGCAGGGCAGTGGCCTGCAGGTGCTGTTGCTCGACGGCAGCCCGCTGAGCGTCAAGCCGTTCGAGCATGATGCGGCTTTCGAGCCCCGCGTGAGCGCCTTGTCGGCTGCCAGCCAGCGCATTTTGGAGCGCCTGGGCGTGTGGGATGGCATTGTCTCGCGCCGCGCCAGCCCCTATGGCGAGATGCAAGTGTGGGACGGCAGCGGCACTGGGCAGATCCACTTCTCGGCAGCCAGCGTGCACGCCGACGTGCTCGGGCACATCGTCGAAAACCGCGTGGTGCAGGATGCCTTGCTCGATCGCCTGCACGACTGCGACCTGGGCCTGCTGGCCAATGCGCGCCTGGAACAGATGCGCCGTTCCGGCGATGACTGGCTGCTGACCCTGGCCGATGGCCGCACCCTGCGCGCGCCGCTGGTGGTCGCCGCCGACGGTGCCAACTCTGCTGTGCGCCGCCTGACCGGTACCGCCACCCGTGAATGGGATTACCTGCACAACGCCATCGTCACCAGCGTACGCAGCAGCCAGCCGCACCAGCGCACGGCGTGGCAACGCTTTACCGACACCGGCCCGCTGGCGTTTTTGCCGTTGGTGCGTGACGGGCAGGAGGACTGGTGTTCGATCGTCTGGTCGACCACGCCGGCTGAGTCCGAACGACTGATGGCCTTGGATGACGAACGTTTCTGTCGTGAGCTGGAACGCGCGTTTGAAGGGCGCCTTGGCACTGTGGTCAGCGCTGATCCACGGGTGTGCGTACCGTTGCGTCAGCGTCATGCCAAACGCTACGTGGCCGAGGGCCTGGCGTTGATCGGCGATGCGGCCCACGTGATCCACCCGCTGGCCGGGCAGGGCGTGAATCTGGGTTTCCTCGATGCGGCGGTACTGGCCGATGTGTTGTTGGCGGCCACCGAGCGCGGTGAGCGTCTGGCGGATGTGAAAGTGCTGAGCCGTTACGAACGTCGACGCATGCCGCACAACCTGGCCCTGATGGCGGCGATGGAAGGTTTTGAGCGGTTGTTCCAGGCCGATCAGCTGCCGTTGCGCTGGTTGCGCAATGCCGGGCTGAAGATGGTCGACCAGATGCCGGAAGCCAAGGCGGTGTTTGTGCGCCAGGCCTTGGGCTTAACGGGCGATTTGCCAGAACTCGCTAAACCCTGAGGCTTTTGTGCAACATCTGGTAACGCCTCCGCCGAGCGTTACCAAATGTGAGTCCCTATCATTTGCGCTCACTTTGCAAATGAGAGACCGCCCCCATGTTGGCACCCAAGCGCCTCCTGACTGCCCTGGCACTTACCCTGATCGGCAGCACCACCGTGCAGGCCGCCGACGAAGTGGTGGTCTACTCCTCGCGCATTGACGAACTGATCAAGCCGGTGTTTGACGCCTACACCAAAAAGACTGGCGTGCAGGTGAAGTTCATCACCGACAAGGAAGCCCCGCTGATGCAGCGCATCAAGGCCGAGGGCGAAAACGCCACCGCCGACCTGCTGCTCACCGTGGATGCCGGCAACCTTTGGCAGGCCGAGCAAATGGGCATTCTGCAACCGTTCACCTCACCTGTGATCGACAAGAACATCCCCCTGCAATACCGCTCATCCGCCCACGCCTGGACCGGCTTGAGCCTGCGCGCGCGGACCATCGCCTATTCCACCGACCGGGTAAAACCGGGTGACCTGACCACTTACGAAGCGTTGGCCGACAAGCAGTGGGAAGGCCGCCTGTGCCTGCGCACCGCGAAAAAGGTCTACAACCAGTCGCTGACCGCCACCCTGATCGAAACCCACGGCGCGGCCAAAACCGAAGAAATCGTCAAGGGCTGGGTGAATAACCTGTCCACCGACGTGTTCTCCGATGACATCGCGGTGCTGGAAGCGATCAACGCCGGGCAGTGCGACGTGGGCATCGTCAACACCTACTACTACGGCCGCCTGCACAAGCAGAAGCCAGACCTGGCGGTGAAGTTGTTCTGGCCGAACCAGGGCGACCGTGGCGTGCATGTGAACCTGTCGGGCATCGGCTTGACCAAGCACGCGCCACACCCGCAAGCCGCCAAGGCGCTGGTGGAGTGGATGACCACGCCAGAAGCGCAGAAGATTTTTGCCGATGTGAACCAGGAATTCCCGGCCAACCCGGCGGTGCCGCCGTCGGCTGAAGTCGCGACCTGGGGCAAGTTCGTGGCTGACACCTTGCCGGTGGAAGTGGCGGGCAAGCGTCAGGCTGAGGCGATTCGTTTGATGGATCGTGCGGGCTGGAACTAAGTACAATTTGTAGGACGCTGCAGATCCAAATGTGGGAGGGGGCTTGCCCCCGATGGCGGAGTGTCAGTCTACTCATCATTGACTGGTCCACTGCTATCGGGGGCAAGCCCCCTCTCACATTGGCATGTGGTGTTTTCAAGTTATTCATCTAACGAGAACTAACCTTTGGCCCATCCCGCCCAACGCCGCTGGTACCTGCCGGTCTTCAGCGCCGCCGCCTTGGTGCTGCTGCCGCTGAGCGTGCTGTTGCTGTCCTGGCAAAGCATCGACCAGCAGATCTGGTCCCACCTCTGGGACACCCAGATGCCCCGCCTGCTGGGCAATACCCTGACACTGGTGCTGGGCGTCGGCGTCGGCGTGACCCTGTTGGGCGTCAGCCTGGCCTGGCTGACCAGCCTTTGCGAGTTCCCCGGACGGCGTTGGCTCGACTGGGCGTTGATGCTGCCCTTCGCCATCCCTGCCTATGTGTTGGCCTTCGTGTTTGTCGGCCTGCTGGATTTCGCCGGCCCGGTGCAGACGCTGCTGCGGGAGTGTTTCGGCAGCGGTCTGCGCCTGCCTCGTGTGCGCTCCACCAGTGGTGTGATCATCGTATTGGTGCTGGTGTTCTACCCTTACGTCTACCTGCTGGCGCGTACTGCATTCCTGGCGCAGGGCAAAGGCCTGATGGAAGCTGCGCGAGTGCTCGGGCAATCGCCGTGGCAAGCGTTCTGGCGTGTGGCGCTGCCGATGGCACGACCGGCGATCGGTGCGGGTGTGGCGTTGGCGCTGATGGAAACCCTGGCGGATTTCGGTGCGGTCTCGGTGTTCAACTTCGATACCTTCACTACCGCGATCTATAAGACCTGGTACGGCTTTTTCAGTCTTTCCAGCGCCGCCCAACTGGCCAGCCTGTTACTGCTGGTAGTGATGCTGGTGCTGTACGGCGAGCGGCGTGCCCGTGGCGCGAGCCGACCCAGTAATGAGCGGCCTCGGGGCAAGGCGCTGTACCACTTGCGCGGGTTCAAGGCGGCAGCCGCCAGTACGTGGTGCGGCTTAGTATTTGCGTGCGCCTTTGTGATTCCGCTGTTGCAGTTGATTGCCTGGTTCTGGCAGCGCGGCCGGTTCGACCTGGATGAGCGCTATTCGGGGCTGATCGTCCACACCCTCTACCTCGGTGGTATCGCGGCGCTGATCACGGTCAGCGTGGCGCTGGTACTGGCCTTCGCCAACCGCCTGGCGCCGACCCGGGCGATTCGCTCCGGTATCAGCCTGGCCAATGTTGGCTATGCGTTGCCGGGTTCGGTGCTGGCGGTGTCGATCATGTTGGCGTTCAGCTACCTGGACCGGGAGCTGGTAGTGCCGCTTGCCGGCAAACCGTTGCTGCTGGGCAGCCTGTCGGCGCTGGTGCTGGCCTATCTGGTGCGTTTTCTGGCGGTGGCTTATGGGCCGCTGGAAAACAGCCTGGCACGCATTCGCCCGTCGTTGCCCGAAGCGGCGCGTAGCCTTGGCGTGAGTGGCCCGCGACTGTTTTGCAAGGTGTATCTGCCGCTTTTGCTTCCCGGCACCTTGAGTGCAGCCTTGTTGGTGTTCGTCGATGTGCTCAAGGAAATGCCCGCCACCCTGCTGATGCGCCCATTTGGCTGGGACACCCTGGCGGTACGCATCTTTGAAATGACCAGCGAAGGTGAATGGGCACGGGCCTCGTTGCCAGCCTTGACACTGGTGTTGGTGGGGCTGTTGCCGGTCATCGGGCTGATTCGACGTTCCGCCCGACCAATCGGCTAGGTGCCAGTCCTACGGCTTGCGGCTACAATGCGCGGCATTCGGTGCGCTCCATCCTTCGGATCGAGTCGCTGTGCGTGGCTGCAGGCCTTGTAATCCAAGGCGCTCAGCGCGAACAGCAATGCTGCGCACCTTCGCCAAGCCCGGAAGGAGAAACCCATGGGACAGCGTACGCCTCTGTATGACCTGCATCTCGCCCTCGGCGCGAAAATGGTCGATTTTGGCGGTTGGGATATGCCTTTGCACTACGGCTCGCAAGTTGAAGAACACCATCAGGTGCGACGCGACTGCGGGGTGTTCGATGTATCTCATATGACCGTGATCGATGTCACCGGCTCCCAGGCCAAGGAATGGCTCCAGCACTTGTTGGCCAATGACGTCGAACGTTTGCAGGGCTGTGGCCGTGCGTTGTACAGCGCCATGCTCAACGAGCGTGGCGGCGTGGTGGACGACATGATTGTCTATCGCACCGAAGCCGGGTACCGGCTGGTAGTCAACGCCGCCACCCGTGACCAGGACATGGCCTGGATGCAGGCGCAACTGGGCAGCTACCGCGTGCAACTGCATGAGCGCCCCGAGTTGGCCATGCTCGCCATCCAAGGCCCCCATGCGCGGCAGAAGATTGCCGAGTTGGTCACCCAGTCGCGCGGCACCCTGATCCACCAGCTCAAGCCTTTTGAAGGCCAGGCCGATGGCGATTGGTTTATCGCCCGCACGGGTTACACCGGTGAAGATGGCTTGGAAATTGTCCTGCCCGCCGATCAGGCGCCCGGTTTTTTCAACGATCTGGTGGGGGCGGGTATTTCACCCATCGGCCTCGGCGCACGGGACACCCTGCGTTTGGAAGCTGGCATGAACCTGTACGGCCAGGATATCCATCAGGACGTTTCGCCCTTGGCGGCCAACATGGCCTGGAGCATCGCCTGGGAACCTGCCGAGCGCGACTTCATCGGCCGCACGGCGCTGGAAGCCGAACTGGCCGCCGGTGTGCAGTTCAAACTGGTCGGGTTGGTACTGGAAGAACGTGGGGTTTTACGCGCTCATCAAGTGGTTCGTATCGCCAATGTTGGCGAAGGGGAGATCACCAGTGGTAGTTTCTCTCCTACGCTGAGCAAATCCATTGCCCTGGCGCGTGTACCGACGGCGACAGCCGATCGGGCCGAAGTGGAAATCCGCGGCAAGTGGTACCCGGTTCGAGTGGTCAAACCGACCTTCGTGCGCCATGGCAAAACCTTGATCTAACTATTTCCGGCAGGCCGATGGCCGCTGACACTACTTCTGAGGACACAGACTATGAGCAATATCCCGGCCGACCTGCGTTTTGCCGAGAGTCATGAATGGGCCCGTCTGGAAGCTGACGGTACGGTGACCGTCGGGATCTCCGACCATGCCCAGCAAGCGTTGGGGGACGTGGTGTTTGTTGAGTTGGCCGAAGTAGGGGCTCAGTTTGGCGCGACTGATCAGGCAGGTGTGGTGGAGTCGGTCAAGGCCGCTTCGGATATCTACTCCCCGGTTGCAGGCGAAGTGATTGCAGTCAACGAGGAACTGGATGGCAGCCCCGAACTGTTGAACTCCGACCCGTACGGCGCTTGGATCTTCAAGCTCAAGCCAAGCAACCCGTCTGATCTGGAAAAACTGCTGGATGCCGCTGGCTACAAAGCCGCTATCGGCGAGTAAGCGTAAGGCCAATGTGGGAGGGGGCTTGCTCCCGATGATGGAGTGTCAGTCTGCTTATTATTGGCTGACCCACCGCAATCGGGAGCAAGACCCTCCCACATTTATTTGCACCTGCCGTAAGTGATCAGCCTGCTTTCAATACCGCTTTAACCGCCGCCACCGAACGCTCGACATCTGCCTCTGTCATCGCCGTAAACATCGGCAACGACACGATCAAACGCCCAACCTTTTCCGCCACCGGGAACATGCCTTCCTTGAACCCCTGTGCCCGATAAAGGCTCAGCAGATGAATCGGCGGGTAGTGATAGCCAATGCCAACGCCATGAGCCTGCATCTGCTCCATGAAGGTCGCGCGGGCTGGCAAGCCGTCCTGACGCTCCGGCAGCACCAGTTGAAACAGGTGCCAGTTGCTGTTTTCGAAGTCGGCAGGTGGCAGTTGCGCGCCGTACTGCTCTTCAAAGTCACTGCCGAAACACTTGAAGTAATGCCGCGCCAGATGCTGGCGATGGGCGGTGATCTTCTCGATATGGGCAAACTGCCCCAGGCCGATGGCGGCAGCGATGTCGGTCATGTTGAACTTGCCGCCCAGCACATCCACATCCAGGCCGTCGAAGCCGGTACGGGTGACGCCCTGCAGACGGTATTTTTCTGCCAGGCGTGCTTCCTCGGTGTTGTTCAACACCAGGCAGCCGCCCTCGGAGGAGGTGATGTTCTTGTTGGCCTGGAAGCTGAACGATACGAAGTCCCCCGTGGCACCAATACGCTCGCCATCCCAGCTGGAGCCCAGCGCTTGCGCGGCGTCTTCGATGATCCGCAGGTTGTACTTGTTGGCCAGTGCGTAAAGCATTGGCATGTCCAGCGGCAGGCCAGCCAGATAGACCGGGATGATCGCCTTGGTACGCGGGGTGATTGCGGCTTCCACCTGCGCCAGATCGATGTTGCGGGTGGCCGGGTCGATATCGGCGAACACCGGTGTGGCGCCCACCTCCAGAATCACATTGGCGGTGGCCACCCAGGAGATTGGCGTAGTGATCACTTCATCCCCTGGCCCGATTCCGGCGATGCGCAAGGCAATCTCCATGGTGCAGGTGCCCGAGTTGAACGTGCGCACTGGCCGGCCGCCAAAGTACTCAGACAACTGCGCCTCGAACGCCTGCACTTTTGGCCCGCTGGTGATCCAGCCCGAGCGAAGCACATCGCCTACCGCCGAAATAGTGGCTTCATCGATGGTGGGTTTGGAGAACGGCAGAAAGGGCTGTTGGCTCATAGCGACGAAGGCATCCGTTTCAGGTTGGCGATGAATGAGAGGCTTATCAGTACCGGCATGGTTGCACGGTGTGACTGAATATAGCCTGTCGCCTGTGAATGAATTGTCACGTTGCGGGCAAAAAAATGCCGCTCGAGAGCGGCATTTTTCAGTACGCGAAGATCACTCGGTAACAGCGTTTTTCGCGAGGATGGCGTTCGCCAACTCCATGTCCGTGGCTTGCAGTCCAGGGTTGTCGGCGCGGACTTTCTGCATGGCGGCTTCTAGGTACGGGCCACGGATGCCGCCGTCACTGGCAACGAAGCTGCCTGCGTCGTCTTGTGCGGCAACCACCAGCTTGTGGTCCTTGAAGGTCAGGTACGTCGAGCCGGTGGTGGCGCCCGATGAAATGACGTTGCGCCAGAAACTGTCGGCCATGGCTGAACCGACAGGAAGGGAAAGCACAGCGAGGGTTGCGACAGCATATTTAAGACGCATGGTGGGTGACTCCGGTGGGGTTATCTGTAGGTTTTGATTGTAGATAGCCCAACCGAGTTCCATCACTGACTAAACAGTTTCAACCTTTAATATCACGCCGTCCTGGCCAGTCACCCGGACTTGAGCGCCTACGGGGCTGTCGGGGCCCGTCACCATCCACACGCCATCGCCGACCTTGACCTTACCTCGGCCGTCTACAATGGCTTGGTGCACCACAAAGGTGCGGCCAATAAGCTCTGAGCCGCGTTCATTCAGCCCAGGTTGATCACTGGCCTTGGCGCTGCTGCGTTGGCGTTTCCACCAATACACCGCCGTCATGATCGACAACACGGCGAACAGCAGCAGTTGCCACTCCAGCGCCAGTGGTGGCACCAGGAACTTGATCACGCCCACGGCAGCCGCTGCGATACCCATCCACAGCAGGTAGCCACCGGCGCCGAAGACCTCAAGAATCAACAGCACTGTACCCAGCGCCAGCCAATCCCAGAACGAAAGGTGCTGCAGGAAATCCCACATGGTGACGGCCTCAGCCTTTCTTGTTGTCGAACGTTGCCTTGACGATCTCGCCGATGCCGCCGACCGCACCGATCACCTGGCTGGCTTCCAGCGGCATGAGGATGACCTTGCTGTTGTTGGCCGATGCCAGCTTGCCCAGGGCGTCGATGTATTTTTGCGCGACGAAGTAGTTGATGGCCTGCACGTTACCGGTGGCGATTGCCTCGGAAACCACCTGGGTTGCACGGGCCTCAGCCTCTGCTTGACGTTCGCGGGCTTCAGACTCCAGGAATGCGGCTTGGCGTCCGCCTTCAGCTTCAAGAATCTGAGCCTGCTTCTTGCCTTCGGCCGTCAGAATTGCCGATGCCCGCAGGCCCTCGGCCTCAAGGATTTGTGCCCGTTTGATCCGCTCGGCTTTCATCTGGCCCGACATGGCCGCCATCAGGTCGGCGGGCGGGCTGATGTCCTTGATCTCGATACGGGTGATCTTGATGCCCCACGGTGCGGTGGCTTCGTCCACGGTTCGCAGCAGTTTTTCGTTGATGCCGTCACGCTGGCTGAGCATGGCATCCAGCTCCATGGAGCCGAGCACGGTACGGATATTGGTTTGCAGCAGGTTGCGGATGGCGTGTTCGAGGTTGTTGACCTCATAGGCAGCCTGGGCGGTATTGACCACCTGGAAGAAGCACACGGCGTCGATCTGCACGGTGGCGTTGTCGGCGGTGATGACTTCCTGGGGTGGAATATCCAGTACGCTTTCCATCACGTTGATCTTGCGACCGATGCGGTCCATGACCGGAATGATGATGTTCAGGCCAGGCTTGAGGGTGTTGGTGTAGCGGCCGAAGCGTTCGACCGTCCACTGGTAGCCCTGGGGTACGACCTTGAAGCCCATGAACAGGATGGCGATGGCCAAACCCACGAAAAGAAGCAGTACGGTTCCGATCTGCATAGCGATTCCCTATCTGATGGTGTCAGTCAAACGACGTTCGGCCGATTGTAACGGTGTTGTCACCGATAAGAACGGTTTCAGCCTGCGGTAATCAAACCATTTGTTACCGAATCCCCAGGCGTTACGCGCAACACCTCCGCCATCGTGGTCAGCCCCGCGTGTACCTTCCCCATGCCAGCCATGCGCAAACTGTGCATGCCTTGCGCAACTGCCGCCTGGCGCAGGGATTGCGCGTCGGTGCCTGGGGTGATCAGCGCCTTGAGCGTTTCGTTCAATACCATGATCTCGTATACCCCGGCTCGCCCTCGGTACCCGCTATTGCGGCACTCCCCACAGCCTGGCGCCTCATAGGCATCACCGACCTGCTGTTTGCAGTGAGGGCATATCAGCCGTACCAATCGCTGCGCCATCACTCCTATTAATGTGGCTTTGATCAAATAATGAGCAATGCCGAGTTCCTGCAAGCGGCTGATGGCGCTGGGTGCGTCGTTGGTGTGCAGTGTCGACAGTACCAAGTGCCCGGTCAGTGCGGCCTGGATCGCCATTTCTGCGGTTTCCTGGTCGCGGATCTCGCCGATCATGATGATGTCCGGGTCTTGGCGTAGCAGGGCGCGGATGCCGCTGGCGAAGGTCAGGTCAATGTTGTGCTGCACCTGCATCTGGTTGAACGTGGGTTCGACCATCTCGATCGGATCTTCCACGGTGCACAGGTTGACCTCGCGGGTCGCCAGTTGCTTGAGCGTGGTGTAGAGCGTGCTGGTCTTGCCGGAGCCGGTAGGGCCGGTGACGAGGATGATGCCGTTGGCCTGGCGGGTCATGGACTGCCAGCGTTGCTGGTCCTCGCTGGACAACCCCAGTTGGTCAAAGTCCTTGAGCAGCACGTGGGGGTCGAAAATCCGCATCACCAGCTTTTCGCCAAAGGCGGTGGGCAAGGTCGACAGGCGCAGCTCAACTTGCGCACCCGCCGGGCTTTTGGTCTTGACCCGGCCGTCCTGGGGTTGGCGCTTTTGCGCGACGTTCATGCGGCCCAGGCTTTTCAGGCGGCTGACCACCGCCATCGTCACCTGGGGTGGAAATTGGTAGACGTCGTGCAGCAGCCCATCAATGCGAAAACGCACCCGGCCCTGCTCACTGCCTGGCTCGATATGAATATCACTGGCCCTTTGGGCGAAGGCGTACTGCAACAGCCAGTCGACGATATTGACGATATGCGCGTCATTGGCGTCCGGCTCCTGTTCGCTGGCGCCCAGGTTGAGCATCTCGAAATGACCAGGCACCGCGACTTTTTGATCTGCGCCGCTGACGGACTTCGCCAGCCGGTAAAACTCGCTGATACACCGCTGAATGTCCTGGGGGTTGGCCACCACGCGCTTGATCGACCGCTTGAGTACTTGCGCCAGCCCGGGCTCCCAACTGCTGACGTAAGGCTGCGCACTGGCGACGGTGACGGTGTGCGCATCCACAGCCACCGCCAGAATGGCGTGGCGTTGGGCGAACGCGTGGGACATCAGGGGCACCACCGTTGCGACATCGATCTTCAGCGGGTCGATACGCAGGTAAGGTTGCCCGACATGCTGGGCCAGCCATTGGGTCAGGGTTTCCAGGGAAGGCCCGTGGGCGGCGATGCACTCCAAAGGGTGTTGGCTGTCGCTGGCCGGCATTGCCGATAAGCGCTGCGCGGTGTCGGGAGGGATCAAGCCGCCCGCCACCAAGGCCGGCAGCAACGCATGCAGTTCCAATCGCTGATCAACAGACATGTAGGGTTTCCTGGGTAGGCTTGGACGAAATTTCAGGCTAGCCAGCCCCGAAATTTCCTCCTCCCAGCGTGTGTTGCAGGTCTTTACTGTGCGGCCGCAACCATTGCTGCAGGCCCCACGGAATCAGCCGGCCACACGTCCAACGTGCACACGCTGATCAGGTTTCGAATCTTTTCTCCGATGACCTGGGCCCGATGCCAGCTCAGGCCGTCGATCACGATATCGATGTTCAGCAGGTCGCCTCCCCGGTTCACGCTGACTTGTCGAGGGGTGAGAAATTGCAGCGCGAAATAGTTGAATACCCGGCACAACACATCGGGCTCCGCCTCGGCGACGATCTGGTAATGCGCCTCGCAATGGGCGCTGGTGACAGCCCACGCGTCGACGCGGGCAGCAGGGTATGTGGTTTCGACGGCGTGCATGCTGACTCTCCAGATTCGATTGGAGGAATTTTTACATTCGCCAACGGAGATTTCTTATCTAAGATGGGCCGAGTTTGCGGAAAATCGAATAGATCAATTCAATACTAAGACAGTAAAAGGTATTTTTATGCAAAGCGATTTGGACGTCTACGACCGTCGAATCCTGGCCCTGTTGCAAGAGGACGCTTCGCTCTCCAGCGCACAGATCGCCGAACAGGTGGGATTGTCCCAATCGCCATGCTGGCGGCGCATTCAGCGGCTCAAGGAGGAGGGCGTTATCCGCGGCCAGGTGACGCTGTTGGATCGCAAGAAGATCGGCCTCAACACGCAGATTTTTGCCGAGGTCAAACTCAACGCCCACGGCCGATCCAACTTCACTGAGTTCACCGACGCGATTCGCGGCTTTCCAGAAGTATTGGAGTGTTATGTGCTGATGGGGGCGGTGGATTTTCTGCTGCGCATCGTGACGTCGGACATCGAGGCGTACGAGCGGTTTTTCTTTGAGAAGTTGTCGATGGTGCCGGGGATTCAGGAGGTCAATTCGATTGTGGCGTTGTCGGAGATCAAGTCCACCACCAGCCTGCCAGTATTGCGCTGACAGGTAAGGCCTCATCGCGGGCAAGCCCGGCTCCCACAGCAGAATGCATTCCAATGTGGGAGCGGGCTTGCCCGCGATAGCGATCTTACAGACGCAGCAAGGTCTTCCAGGCACGGTTCTGATACACCGCGATCGCCTGGTGCATCCGCGCATCCAGCGACTCATCGGTGATCGGCTGGTTGGCCAGTTGTACCAGCTTGTTCAACTCGCCGTACAAACGGTCCAGCTCTGGAATATCCACCACTTGACGCGCATGGTGCAGCCAGGCCTGGATGCGTTCGATACGCGGCAGTTGCTCGGCCAGGTCTTCCGGCTGTTGCTGGTAGCGCGGCAGTTGCAGGGCGACGGCGTCGTCGGCCAGCAGGCGCGGCAGCCAGTTGGTGATTTGCGCAGCGCCCTGGCGGTTGCCACGCACGTTGCGGTCAGCGGTCCAGGTGCGGGCCAGCAGCCAGCGCGACAGGTTGAGCGAGAACAAGCCCCAGCGCACGTCGTCCAATTCCTCGACGAACTGTTCCGGCGCGGCTTTGCGGATGTCTTCATCGTCATCACCGGCCTGGACCAGCGGGCGCCAGTCCTCCAGCAAGGCATCGAGTACGCTGCGCAATTCGCTGGTGGATTGACGCGGTGCGGCCTGGCCGAGACTGCCGATCAGGGCGCGCAATTCGCCGAGGTTGTCGACCCAGTCCTGTAGCAGGCGCCAGTGGCCATTGAAACGGTATTGCTCGGCCAGACGCTGGCTGCTGCCCAGCAGGTGCCACATGATTGCGGCGAAGGCATCGTCCAATGGCATTTCAGCGTGGATCTGCGGCGCTGGCAGGCTCAGGGAGTAGCTGCTCGCGTCATACAGGCGGTAGCCGCGCTCGGCCTTGCTGATATCGCACGGCATCAGGGCCAGGGTGGCGGCCAGTTCGGCGGCCAGTTCCAGCAGGGCAGCCGGCTCGCCTTCGCGCAGTTCCAGTTCCAGCTCGCAGATTTCTTCTTTCTGCTTGCCGACCACTACGTGGCCCAGGTCGAGGGCGGCTTCGATCACGACTTTGGCCTTGCCACGGCCCCAGGCGATTTCGGCGCGTTCACGCACGAAGTCGGTGGTGAAGATCGGCTTGAGGGTTTTCTTGTCCAGCTCGGCCAGTTGCTCGGGCCAGCATTCGCCGTCGAGTTTCTTCACGTCGAGCTTGGCTTTGGGCAGGTCCCAGTTGTACTCGTTACGCTGCGACAAGCCGGCGACGCTCTGGCCACGGGTCTTGAGGGTCTGGATGATGGCGTCACCGTCCTTGCGCAGGCGCAGGGCGACTTTGGCCTGGGCCAGGTCGCGCTCGGGGGTGTCGAAATACTGGTTCATCAACTCAAGGCGTTCCCAGCCACTTTTGTTGCGTTTTTTCAGTAACGGGTGCTCACGCAGCGCGGCGAGTGTTTCGCGGCTGACGCGGAGCTTGATTTCGGTTTCTTTCTGCATGGCCGGAAAATCCAGGATCGGGAGCGCAGCCGGGGAAAAGTGTGGCTGCCAAGGGCGTGCAGTGTACAGGACTGAGCCCGGCAACGTGCCGCAACGGTTTATTGTGTCGTGCAGATGGCTCTATAGTGGGGCTCATCCGGGAAGTTGAGAGACCGCGCATGCCGTTACCGTCCATGAAAGAGCAGTTCGCCGCCTTGATTGCCGCGCCGTCGGTCAGTTGCACCCAAGCGTCTCTCGACCAGACCAACCGCCCGGTGATCGATCTACTCGCCAGTTGGCTGGGGGACCTGGGCTTCGCCATCGACATCCAGCAGGTCAGCCCCGGCAAGTTCAACCTGCTCGCCAGTTTCGGCAGTGGCCCTGGTGGCCTGGTGCTGGCCGGCCATAGCGACACAGTCCCTTATGACGCTGCCCTGTGGAAAACCGACCCGCTCAAGCTGACGGAAGTCGACGGCCGTTGGGTAGGATTGGGCAGTTGCGACATGAAGGGCTTTTTCGCCCTGGCCATCGAAGCGGTATTGCCGCTGCTGGACCAACCGTTCAAGCAACCGTTGCTGATCCTCGCCACCTGCGATGAAGAAAGCTCCATGTCAGGCGCCCGCGCGCTGGCCGACGCCGGGCGCCCGCTGGGCCGCGCAGCGGTGATCGGCGAGCCCACGGGGCTTAAGCCGATCCGCTTGCATAAAGGTGTGATGATGGAACGCATCGACATCCTAGGGCGCAGCGGCCACTCATCGGACCCCAGCCTGGGCCACAGCGCCCTTGAAGCCATGCACGACGCCATTGGCGAACTGCGTGGCCTACGTCTGCTCTGGCAGCGCGAATACCGCAACCCGCAATTCAGCGTGCCACAGCCGACCATGAACTTCGGCTGCATCCATGGCGGCGACAACCCCAACCGTATCTGCGGCCAGTGCTCCCTGGAGTTCGACCTGCGGCCTTTGCCGGGCATGGATCCTGAGGTGTTGCGTGCGGCCATCCGCCAGAAGCTCGAACCCCTTGCCGAGCGCCATCAGGTCAAGATCGACTACGCGCCGCTGTTCCCCGAAGTACCGCCGTTCGAGCAACCAGAAGACGCTGAACTGGTGCGCGTTGCGCAACGATTGACCGGTCATCGTGCCGAAGCAGTAGCGTTCGGCACCGAAGCGCCTTATCTTCAGCGCCTTGGTTGTGAAACCCTGGTGCTTGGCCCTGGCGATATCGCCTGTGCGCACCAGCCGGGCGAGTACCTCGAAATGTCACGCTTGACGCCTACAGTGCGTCTATTGCGGGAACTGATTGAACATTACTGCCTGAAACCTGCATAAATTAACCCCTGCCTGTTCGTACATAGAAGGAGAGCGAGCGTGTCGCCAAGCCTGTTCCGACGATAACCATCAGCCCGCTGTGCGTTTTCACGATCCGTCCTTTTTTGGCTGCTTTTTATTACAGGCCCAGGTGTTATGCCCGAATACGTCAATTGGCTTCGTCACGCTTCGCCCTACATCAACGCCCACCGCGACTGCACCTTTGTCGTCATGCTGCCCGGCGACGGCGTGGATCATCCCAACTTCGGCAATATCGTCCACGACCTGGTGCTGCTCCACAGCCTGGGCGTGCGGCTGGTGCTGGTTCATGGCTCGCGCCCGCAGATCGAAGCGCGCCTTGAAGCGCGTGGCCTGATCCCGGCTTATCACGAAGGCATGCGCATCACCGACGCGCCCACGCTGGAGTGCGTGATCGACGCGGTCGGCCACCTGCGTATTGCTATCGAAGCGCGCTTGTCGATGGACATGGCCTCGTCCCCGATGCAGGGCTCGCGCCTGCGGGTGGCCAGCGGCAACCTCGTGACCGCGCGCCCGATCGGCGTGCTCGAAGGTGTGGATTACCACCACACTGGCGAAGTGCGTCGGGTCGATCGCAAGGGCATCAATCGCCTGCTGGATGAACGTTCCATCGTGCTGCTGTCGCCACTGGGTTACTCGCCGACCGGTGAGATCTTCAACCTGGCCTGCGAAGACGTCGCCACCCGCGCCGCCATCGACCTGGGGGCCGACAAGCTGCTGCTGTTCGGCGCCGACCTCGGCCTGATCGACGAAAACGGCCGCCTGGTGCGCGAACTGCGTCCGCAACAGGTACCGGCCCACCTGCAACGCCTGGGCAGCAGCAACTACCAGGCCGAGCTGCTCGATGCGGCCGCCGAGGCTTGCCGGGGCGGCGTAGGGCGCAGCCATATCGTCAGCTACGCCGAAGATGGCGCGCTGCTCACCGAGCTGTTTACCCGCGATGGCGGTGGCACCTTGGTGGCCCAGGAGCAATTCGAACTGGTGCGCGAGGCGGCGATTGAAGACGTCGGCGGCTTGCTCGACCTGATCAGCCCGCTGGAAGAGCAGGGCATCCTGGTGCGCCGTTCGCGGGAAGTGCTGGAGCGTGAGATCGAGCAGTTCAGCGTGGTCGAGCGCGAAGGCATGATCATCGCCTGTGCGGCGCTGTATCAGATTGCCGATTCGGATGCGGGCGAACTGGCCTGCCTGGCGGTGAACCCCGAGTACCGCCACGGCGGGCGGGGTGATGAGTTGCTCGAACGCATTGAAACCCGTGCCCGTGCCCAAGGCTTGAAAACCTTGTTCGTCCTCACCACCCGTACCGCCCACTGGTTCCGTGAACGTGGTTTTGTGCCGAGCACTGTCGACCGGCTGCCGTCGGCGCGGGCGTCGCTGTACAACTATCAGCGTAATTCGAAGATTTTCGAAAAGGCGCTGTAAACCCTATCTGCAGGTCGATGCAAATCCAAATGTGGGAGGGGGCAAGCCCCCTCCCACATTTTTGATCGCATTTATTCCTTGGCGAATTTGTCGGTCACGAAAGCCGAATAGTCCGGCAGCACCGTCTCAACCTTCCCCTGTTCCTTCAAAAACTTCGCCGTCTCCCCAATCGCCTTTGCCGTGCCGCCTTTAAGCAGTGCATCGGTTTGCTGCGCCTGGGCATCCGGGAACGTAGTGCCGGCCAACAACTCAGGAATGTCGGCCGCATTTGAACCTGTCAATTTGGCGATTTTTTGCACCGGTTCTGAATCCACCGTCCAGCTGTCTTTGTGGGCCGCATAGTCGGCGAATGAGTCCAGGGTGACCTTGGCAAACTTGGCCACGACCTCAGGGTGTTTCTCTGCAAAATCCTTGCGCGCCACCCACACTTCAAACGTCGGCGCGCCCCACCGGCCCACTTGGGCCGCGTCGGTCAGGTTTTTTCCGGTCTTGCGGATCTCTCCGAGCGCGGGCGACCACACAAAAGCACCGTCGATATCGCCACGTTTCCACGCAGCAGCAATTTCCGCCGGTTGCAGGTTCACCACCTTGACTTGCTTGGTGTCCAGGCCCCAGTGCTTCAAAGCGCCGAGCAGGCTGTAATGAGAGGTCGAGACAAAGGGCGTGGCGATGGTTTTGCCGATCAGGTCTTCGGGTTTGTCGATACCGCTGCCGTTGCGCACCACCAAGGCTTCAGAACTGTTGATCTGCGCCGATACGATGAACGCAACGATGGGTAGATTGCGCGAGGCAGCAGCTGCCAGGGGGCTGGAACCGAGGTTGCCGATTTGCACATCGCCGGACGCGATGGCGGTTACGACTTGCGGCCCACTGTTGAAGCGGCGCCAGGCAATCTTCTCGCCAATGGCCTTTTCATAGGCACCATCGGCCTGGGGGACTTTGCTGGGATCGATGCCAGTTTGGTAGCCGATGGTCAAATCGGCGGCTTGGACACTAAAAGAAACTATTAGTGACACAAAAACTGTAACAAATTGACGGGAGGATATGCGTTTGGCCATGATGGCGTCGCCTTTTTGATCGTGGGTGACGTATGCAGCAGAGCGGCCACACTAATCGATCTAAAAAAGCGCTAACAAATACCCTTTAGGAATTAGCTTATGGAGCGGTTGGTCTACCCTGACCTGCCTGTCTCATGCCAAGGCTTATTCCTAGATCGTATGAAAAAGAATGAAATAATTCTTTTTGGGTGTATGAAAAACTCATTACCCTGCAGGGACCAAATCAACTGCGATTAGACGAAGGTAGTAGACACACAAGGTTACGATTGACTTGTCAGTCACTATCCGGTGGTAATCGCGCATCTGTGGATCGAGGGCGTCAGACCCGAGACCAAAGAAATACAAAAATTAGAAATGAGAGGAGCGGTACATGAAGAAGTCCACCTTGGCTTTGGCTGTAGCTTTGGGCGCGATCGCCCAGCAAGCAGGCGCTGCCGGTTTTATCGAAGACAGCAAGGCCACACTGGGTCTGCGTAACTTCTACATCAACACTGATAACCGTGATGGCGCTACCAAAGCGGCCGGCGCGCAGAACAAGTCGGAAGAGTGGGGCCAAGCTTTCGACCTGCGCTTCATCTCCGGTTACACCCAAGGCACCGTAGGCTTTGGTCTTGACGCTATCGGCCTGCTGGGCGTGCGTCTGGATTCGGGCGGCGGCACCAACGGTGCCACTAAACCTTCGACCGGCAACGCTGGTTCTTACGGCGGCACGGTTTTCCCGAGCAAGTCCAACGGCGAAGCTGTTGATAACTACTCCAGCCTGGGCCTGACTGCCAAAGCCAAGATCTCCCAGACCGAATTGAAGCTGGGCACGCTGCAGCCAAAGCTGCCGGTTCTGGTGACCAACGATGGTCGTCTGCTGCCGCAAACCTTCCAGGGTGGCCAGATTACTACCAACGATATCAAGGACTTCACGCTGGTAGCGGGTCAGATCGAAAAGGCCAAGGGTCGTAACTCCAGCAACGTTGAAAACCTGTCTATCGCAGGTGCCAACGGTCGTACGGCCTCTGGTCGCGACAGCAACAAGTTCTATTACGCCGGTGGTGACTACAAAATCACCAAAGACCTGACTGCCCAGTACTACTACGGCAACCTGGATCAGTTCTACAAGCAACACTTCCTGGGCCTGCTGCACAACTGGGCCATCGGTCCTGGCGTGTTGAAAACCGACTTGCGCTACTTCAATAGCCGCTCTGACGGTAACAACAGCAACGACGCCACCTACTACACCAGCGGTGACTACGGTACTAACGCCGCCGGTAACAACATCACCAAGGGTAAAGTTGACAACAACCTGTACAGCGGCTTGTTTCTGTACACCGTTGAAGGTCACACCTTCGGTGGCGGTTACCAGGCCAGCAACGGCAACAGTGACTTCCCGTTCCTGAACCAGGGCGACGGTGCGTCGGCCTATCTGACCACTGACATGCAGATCGCCAAGTTCGCTCGCGCTGGCGAACGCACCTGGCAAGCTCGCTACGCTTATGACTTCGCCAAGGTTGGCGTGCCTGGCCTGACCGCCGGTGTGGTTTACCTGCGTGGCGATAACATCGACACTGCCGGCAAGGTCGGCTCTACAACGCCGCAACCTACTGTGAACTCCAACGGCGCGAGCGAGTGGGAACGTGACATCACTGTTGCCTACGTCGTGCCACAAGGTCCGCTGAAGAACGTTGGCGTAGCCTGGAAAAACGCCATGTGGCGCAACGACATTGCCGGCCAGCGCAATCAGGACGAAAACCGTCTGATCGTCAGCTACTCGCTGCCACTGTTCTAGTAGCGTGAAGCTGTTGTAAGGCTGTAAAAACCTTGCCCGGCGCAACGCCGGGCAAGGTGTCTTGCTTTCAAGTCGGGCTAAACCCCCGCAAGCCCTTCCTGAACCCCTCTTTGTACAGCGTCTCAAGGCCTTCTCGAACCTTGGAAACGATGGTGCGCCTCGTCCCTGCGCACGTCCAATGAACCCTTTTTTAATATTCCTTTATCGTCTAGATAAATCGATATTTATTCTTTTTAAATTATCCACAATCCATGCACAGTGGGCTCCATAAGCACTCACCAGGAGCCACACCATGAGCCTAAGACTGGGCGATATCGCCCCCGACTTCGAACAGGATTCCAGCGCCGGCAAGATTCGTTTCCACGAATGGTTGGGCGATAGCTGGGGTGTGTTGTTTTCCCACCCGGCGGACTTCACCCCGGTGTGCACCACCGAGCTGGGCTTTACCGCCAAGCTCAAGGACGAATTCGCCCAGCGCGGCGTCAAGGCCATTGCCCTGTCGGTCGACCCGGTGGACTCGCACCACAAGTGGATCGAAGACATCAACGAAACCCAGAACACCCTCGTCAACTTCCCGATCCTGGCCGACGCCGACCGCAAGGTCTCGGACCTCTACGACCTGATCCACCCCAACGCCAGTGACACCCTCACCGTGCGCTCGCTGTTCGTGATCGACCCGAACAAAAAGATTCGCCTGACCATCACCTACCCGGCCAGCACCGGGCGCAACTTCCACGAAATCCTGCGGGTCATCGACTCGCTGCAACTGACCGACAACCACAAGGTCGCCACCCCCGCCAACTGGCAGGACGGTGACGAAGTGGTGATCGTGCCCTCGCTCAAGGATGAGGAAGAGATCAAGAAGCGCTTTCCGAAGGGTTATCGGGCGGTGAAGCCGTACCTGCGGCTCACTCCACAACCCAATCGTTGAAGCGGATATAGCCATCGGGGGCAAGCCCCCTCCCACAGTTGACCGCCTTCTCCTGTGGGAGGGGGCTTGCCCCCGATGGTGTCGGTCAATGCAACACCTTTGAAAGTGAATCACAGCAGGGGTTTTCAGGCCGTTTCGACGGCCTTTTTTTTCGCCTGGCGGTTTTTAAGCTGTATATGCATTTAAAGAATAAACAAATGAAAAAATAAGATTTATAGATATATAAATCTGCTGATAAGGTCTGTCACATATTGGCGCCATCGCCACACAGCGAACCGCCGGCACTAGCTCAAGGAATTCCTGCATGTTGGTCGTAACACTTGGAGGCAGTCCCAGCCAGCGTTCCCGCTCCGGGGTCTTGCTGGAAAAAACCCGTCAATGGTTGCAAGACAAAGGCGTTGAAGTGGTGAGTTATCAGGTAAGGGACTTCCCGGCCGAAGACTTGCTGCATGCGCGCTTTGACAGCCCCAAGGTCATCGACCTGCTGCAACAGGTGGCTAACGCCGATGGTTTGGTGATCGCCACCCCGGTGTACAAGGCCTCGTTCTCCGGCGCGCTGAAAACCGTGCTCGACCTGCTGCCCGAACGCGCCCTGGCCCACAAGATCGTGTTGCCAATGGCCACTGGCGGCAGCATCGCGCACATGCTGGCGGTGGACTACGCCCTTAAGCCGGTGCTGTCGGCGTTGAAAGCCCAGGAATTGCTCCACGGCATTTTTGCCGAAGACAGCCAGATCGCCTACGCCGAAGGCAGCGCCCAGGCGCAACTGGTGCCTGTGCTCGAACACCGTTTGCACGAGGCCCTGGAGACGCTCTACAGCGCCATGGCCCGCCGCCCGAAACCGTTGGACCCCCATGTGTTGAATGACCGTTTGTTGACTGCTCGCTGGAGCATCTGAGCCTTACCCTTTAAGAAACACTCACCTTACTCAGCCGCCAACGGCCAAGCAGGTGCAGCCAAAACCCTAATCGCATATTTGGAGAGAGCGCCATGCGCACTGTCATCTTGCGTCGTGGTCTGGTCGCACTGTTTGCTGCGGCTGTGTCCTTCGGCGCCATCGTTCAAGCTCAAGCCGCCGAGACGCTTCGGATCGGTTATCAGAAATACGGCACGCTGGTGCTGCTCAAGGCCAAGGGCACCCTGGAAAAACGCCTGGCCGCCCAAGGCGTGCAGGTGCAATGGACTGAGTTTCCCGGCGGCCCGCAATTGCTTGAAGGCCTGAACGTCGGTTCCATCGACTTCGGCGTTACCGGCGAAACCCCGCCAGTGTTCGCCCAGGCTGCCGGTGCCGACCTGCTCTACGTGGCCTACGAGCCGCCAGCGCCGACCAGTGAAGCGATCCTGGTGCCGAAAGACTCGACGATCAAATCGGTGGCCGAGCTCAAGGGCAAGAAAATCGTGCTCAACAAAGGCTCCAACGTGCACTACCTGCTGGTGCGTGCACTGGAAGATGCCGGCCTCAAATACACCGACGTGCAGACCGTGTTCCTGCCGCCCGCCGATGCCCGCGCCGCGTTCGAACGTGGCAGCGTAGATGCCTGGGTGATCTGGGACCCGTACCAGGCTGCCGCCGAGAAACAACTGCAAGCGCGCACCCTGCGTGACGGCACCGGCATCGCCGACAACCACCAGTTCTACCTGGCGACCAAGCCCTACGCCGAGCAGCACCCTGAAGTGGTCAAGGCGCTGATTGAAGAAGTGCGCGCCGTGGGGGAATGGTCCAAGGCCAACCCCCAGGAAGTGACTGAACAAGTCGCGCCACTGCTCGGCCTGCCGGCAGATATCACCCTGACCTCGGTGAAACGCCAAGGCTACGGCGCATTGTTCCTGACCCCGGAAGTGGTCGCCGCCCAGCAAAAGATCGCCGACAGCTTCTACCAACTCAAATTGATCCCCAAGCCCTTGAACATCAAGGACGTGATCTGGACGCCGCCCGCCGCAGTGGCCAAAGCACCGTAATCCGACTTCTTCAGGAGACAACTCCATGAGCCTCAATATTTTCTGGTTCCTGCCTACCCACGGCGACGGCCATTACCTTGGCACCGCCGAAGGCGCTCGCGCCGTTGATCACGGTTATCTGCAGCAAGTGGCCCAGGCCGCCGACCGCTTGGGTTTTGGCGGGGTGTTGATCCCCACCGGACGCTCCTGCGAAGACTCCTGGCTGGTGGCCGCCTCGCTGATCCCAGTGACCCAGCGTCTGAAATTCCTCGTCGCGCTGCGCCCCGGGATCATTTCCCCGACGGTGGCGGCGCGTCAGGCGGCGACGCTGGATCGCCTGTCCGGCGGCCGTGCGTTGTTCAACCTGGTGACCGGTGGTGATCCGGAAGAATTGGCCGGTGATGGCTTGTTCCTCACTCACGAGGAGCGCTACCAGGCGTCGGTGGAATTCACCCGCATCTGGCGCCGCGTGCTGGAAGGCGAAACCGTGGACTACGACGGCGAGCACATCAGCGTCAAAGGCGCCAAGTTGCTCTACCCGCCTATCCAGCAACCACGTCCGCCGCTGTACTTTGGTGGCTCTTCCGAAGCCGCGCAGGACTTGGCAGCCGAGCAAGTGGAAATGGTGCTGACCTGGGGCGAGCCACCGGCCGCCGTCGCCGAGAAAATCGAACAGGTACGCGCCAAGGCCACGAAGCTGGGGCGCACCGTGCGCTTCGGCATTCGCCTGCATGTGATCGTGCGCGAAACCAACGATGAAGCCTGGAAAGCCGCCGACAAACTGATCTCCCATCTGGACGACGACACCATCAGCCGCGCCCAGGCTTCCCTGGCGCGTTTTGATTCGGTCGGCCAGCAGCGCATGGCCGCCTTGCATGGTGGCAACCGCGACAACCTCGAAGTCAGCCCCAACCTGTGGGCCGGTGTCGGCCTGGTGCGTGGCGGAGCGGGTACCGCGCTGGTGGGCGATGGCCCAACGGTTGCAGAGCGGGTCAAGGAGTACGCCGCGCTGGGCATCGACACCTTTATCTTCTCCGGCTATCCACACCTGGAAGAGTCGTATCGTGTGGCTGAGTTGCTGTTTCCGCACTTGGACATCGAACGTCCCGAGCTGCCGAAAAGCGCCGGCTACGTCAGCCCGTTCGGCGAAATGGTCGCCAACGACATCCTTCCCAAAGCTGCGTCACAGAGCTGAGGCGGCGTTATGAACTTTGAAAAATTGAGCCATCGCGTGGCGCCTTGGGTGCTGCCGATTCTATTGCTGGCGGTGTGGCAGTTGTCGGTGTCGGCGGGCTGGTTGTCGACGCGCATTCTTCCGGCCCCCAGTGCGGTGATTGAAGCCGGTGTCCACTTGGTCGCCAGTGGCGAAATCTGGACCCACCTGGCCATCAGCGGCTGGCGTGCCGGCCTGGGCTTTGTGATCGGCGGCGGCATTGGCCTGGCGCTGGGGTTTATCACTGGCCTGTCGAAATGGGGCGAGCGCCTGTTGGACAGCTCGGTGCAGATGATCCGCAACGTGCCGCACCTGGCGCTGATTCCGCTGGTGATCCTGTGGTTCGGGATTGACGAGACCGCGAAGATTTTCCTGGTGGCCCTCGGCACATTGTTCCCGATCTACCTGAACACCTATCACGGCATCCGCAACGTCGACCCGGCGCTGG